>NZ_VFNP01000002.1:1584583-1901500 GCF_006715635.1 Streptomyces sp. SLBN-118 | reverse complement strand
GTAGTTTCCGCACTTCAGCGCACGTCCCCAAACCCGGTAGCGTTAACTGTCAACGCCACCCCGCCACAGGAGCGTCTTCGCCGTGCGAATCGCAGTCACCGGCTCCATCGCCACCGACCACCTCATGACTTTCCCCGGCCGCTTCGCCGACCAGCTGGTCGCGGAACAGCTGCACACGGTTTCCCTCTCCTTCCTGGTCGACAACCTCGATGTCCGCAGGGGCGGTGTCGGCGCGAACATCTGCTTCGGCATGGGCCAGCTCGGCAGCGGGCCGATCCTTGTCGGCGCCGCCGGATCCGACTTCGACGAGTACCGCGCCTGGCTCGACCGCCATGGTGTGGACACCGCGTCCGTCCGGATCTCCGAGGTCCTGCACACCGCGCGTTTCGTGTGCACCACGGACGCCGACCACAACCAGATCGGCTCCTTCTACACCGGCGCGATGAGCGAAGCCCGGCAGATCGAGTTGAAGTCCGTCGCGGACCGGGTCGGCGGCCTCGACCTCGTCCTGATCGGCGCGGACGACCCGGAGGCGATGCTCCGTCACACCGAGGAGTGCCGGACCCGCTCCATCCCGTTCGCCGCTGACTTCTCCCAGCAGATCGCGCGGATGAGCGGCGACGACATCCGCACGCTCCTGGACGGCGCCACCTACCTCTTCTCCAACGAGTACGAGAAGGGACTCATCGAGTCCAAGACCGGCTGGAGCGACACCGAGATCCTGGGCAAGGTCGGCCACCGGGTCACCACCCTCGGCTCGAACGGCGTCCGCATCGAGCAGGAGGGCGAGGAGCCGATCGAGGTCGGCTGCCCCCAGGAGGACGCCAAGGTCGACCCGACCGGTGTCGGTGACGCCTTCCGGGCGGGCTTCCTGTCGGGTCTGTCCTGGGGCGTGAGCCTGGAGCGCGCGGCGCAGGTGGGCTGCATGCTGGCGACGCTGGTGATCGAGACGCTGGGCACGCAGGAGTACACGCTGCGCCGGGCGCACTTCATGGACCGCTTCACCAAAGCGTACGGCCATGACGCGGCCGCCGAGGTCCGAACCCACCTGAAGTAACCCCCGGGGGCTGCGACGGGGCCGGTCGGCCTGAACACTCAGGCCGACCGGCGGACATTCAGACGACCCGCCGCACCGCATACGCCACGCCCCGCTCCGCCCCTTCCTCCCCCACGTACTCCTGCCCGCGCATCTCGCACCACGCCGGAATGTCCAGCCGCGCCGCCTCGTCGTCCGAGAGCACCGTCACCGTGCCACCCACCGGCACGTCCCCGATCACCCTCGCCAGTTCGATCACCGGGATCGGGCACCGCTTGCCCAGCGCGTCCACCACCAGGGACGCCGTCCCCCCGGTCGAGGGAGGCGAGACGGGCGCGCCGAGGCGTTCGCGTACCTCCGCGACCACCCCCGGCAGCAGCTCCAGGAAGCGGTCGACCTCCCCCTCCGGCGTCCCCAGGGGGAGCGAGACGCGGACGTTTCCCTCCGAGAGCACACCCATCGCCTTCAGCACATGGCTCGGCGTGAGCGTGCTGCTCGTACAGGACGAGCCCGATGAGACGGAGAACCCGGCCCGGTCCAGCTCGTGCAGCAGAGTCTCTCCGTCGACATAGAGACACGAGAAGGTGACGAGGTGGGGGAGGCGCCGCACCGGATCGCCCACCACCTCCACGTCGGGGACCAGCTCCGGCACGCGTGAGCGGATCCTGTCCACCAGCGCCCGCAGACGTACCGTCTCGTCCGCAGCCTCCGCGCGCACCGCCCGCAGCGAGGCCGCAGCCGCCACGATCCCCGGGATGTTCTCGAAGCCCGCCGACCGCCCCGACTCCCGCTCGTCGGCGGGACCTTGGGGGGCGAACCGGACACCCTTGCGTACGGCGAGCAGCCCCACCCCCGCCGGGCCGCCCCATTTGTGCGCGCTGCCCGTCAGCAGCGACCAGTCCCCGCCCACCTGTCCCCACGCCAGTGACTGCGCAGCGTCAACCAGCAGCGGTACCCCGGCCGCCCGGCAGGCGTCGGCGGCCTCGGCGACCGGCTGCTCCGTGCCCACCTCGTGGTTGGCGGACTGCAGGCAGGCCAGCGCGGTGTCCTCCTGCAGGGCCGCGCCGAACGCGGCCGCGGACACCGAGCCCGCCCGGTCCACCGGGACCTCGGTCACCGTCCCGCCCTCCGCCCCTTCGTGCGCGCCCGCAGAATGGAGCACCGAGGAGTGCTCGACGGCGGAAACGACCAGGTGACGACCGACACGCCGACGCGCCGCGAGCACGCCCGACATTCCGACGTGAACCGCGCGCGTCCCCGAAGGAGTGAACACGAGCTCGTCCGGGCGGCAGCCCACAGCCTCCGCCGCCGCCTCCCGCGCCGCGTCCAACAGCAGTCTGGCACGCCGCCCCTCGCGATACAGGCGGGCCGGATCGGCCCAGCCCTCGTCGAGGGAAGCCTGCAGGGCCTGCCGGGCGACCGGGTGCAGCGGAGCGGAGGATGCGACATCGAAGTAAGGCACATCGCCACGCTAACTCGCTACACGTCACCGCGTCCGTGCCTGCCTTTGGCCAGGGGGCGTTGGTGGTTGCCCGCCGTGGCAGGTTGAACTCGTCACGTCCGCGATGGGCGTGGGCAGACGGGCGCCCGGAGGCCGGGATTCAGGCCCAATGACAAGGGTCGGCCATCCCTTCGGGGTGTCGGACGGCGCGTTGGGCACCCTCCCCGCGCGACCCCAAATAGCGTCCAGTAGGGTTTGGTCCGCATAAACATCCAAACCCCTGCCCGCGTCAGGGCCGGCGACCGACCAGCGAGACGGCCGCGGCATGCCGCGCGGGCCGAGACTCTCGGGAAGGCGCTACGTGAGTCCCAACGGCTCCGACCGCTCGTCGCGGCGCCCGATGCGGCGGAAGCTGCTCCAGGTGCTGACCGCGGGCGTGGTCCTGGCGACCGCCTCTGGTTGCACATACAAGGACTTCCCCCGCCTGGGAATGCCCACCCCGGTAACGGAGGAGGCGCCCCGGATCCTCTCCCTCTGGCAGGGCTCGTGGGCGGCAGCGCTCGTCACGGGCATCCTGGTGTGGGGGCTGATCATCTGGAGTGTCATCTTCCACCGGCGCAGCCGCACCAAGGTGGAGGTACCTCCGCAGACCCGGTACAACATGCCCATCGAGGCCCTGTACACGGTCGTTCCGCTCATCATCGTTTCGGTGCTCTTCTACTTCACCGCTCGTGACGAGACGAAGCTCCTGGCTCTGTCCAAGCCGGTCCACACGGTCAACGTGGTCGGCTACCAGTGGAGCTGGGGCTTCAACTACATCGAGAACGTAGAAGGCTCCACGGGTGACGCCAAGGCCGACAAGAACCTGGGCGCCATTCCGGACAAGTACCGCGAGGACTTTCCGGCGAACGCGGGCGGCGTCTACGACGCCGGCATCCCGGGCACCCGGAACCCGCAGACCGGCAACCCGGGCCCGACCCTGTGGCTGCCCAAGGGCGAGAAGGTCCGGTTCATCCTCAGCTCCCGCGATGTCATCCACTCCTTCTGGGTGCTCCCCTTCCTGTTCAAGCAGGACGTCATCCCGGGGCACACCAATGTCTTCGAGGTGACCCCCACCCGTGAGGGCACCTTCAGGGGCAAGTGCGCCGAGCTCTGCGGTGTTGACCACTCCCGGATGCTCTTCAACGTCAAGGTCGTCTCCCCGGAGCGCTACCAGCAGCACCTCAAGGAGCTGGTGGAGCAGGGTCAGACCGGCTACATCCCGTCGGGCATCGCGCAGACGGACCCGGCCAGGAATGCGGAGAAGAACCAACTGTGAGCATCCTCAACGAACCTCAGGGTGCCGCCGCAGCAGCTGACGACTCGTACGAGAACGAGCTGCCGGTACGGCGCAAGCAGCCGGGCAATGTGGTTGTGAAGTGGATGACGACCACTGACCACAAGACCATCGGCACGATGTACCTGGTCACGTCGTTCGCGTTCTTCTGCATCGGCGGCCTGATGGCGCTCTTCATGCGCGCCGAGCTGGCCCGTCCCGGCACGCAGATCATGTCGAACGAGCAGTTCAACCAGGCGTTCACGATGCACGGCACGATCATGCTGCTGATGTTCGCGACGCCGCTGTTCGCCGGATTCGCGAACTGGATCATGCCGCTGCAGATCGGCGCGCCCGACGTGGCGTTCCCGCGGCTGAACATGTTCGCGTACTGGCTGTACCTCTTCGGCTCGATCATCGCCGTGGCCGGGTTCCTCACCCCGCAGGGTGCCGCCGACTTCGGATGGTTCGCCTACTCCCCGCTGTCGGACGCGGTCCGCTCGCCGGGTGTCGGCGCCGACATGTGGATCATGGGTCTGGCCTTCTCCGGCTTCGGCACGATCCTCGGTTCGGTCAACTTCATCACCACGATCATCTGCATGCGTGCTCCCGGCATGACGATGTTCCGGATGCCGATCTTCGTGTGGAACGTGCTGCTGACCGGTGTGCTGGTCCTGCTCGCCTTCCCGGTGCTGGCCGCCGCGCTCTTCGCGCTGGAGGCGGACCGCAAGTTCGGTGCGCATGTCTTCGACGCGTCCAACGGCGGCGCGTTGCTGTGGCAACACCTCTTCTGGTTCTTCGGCCATCCAGAGGTGTACATCATCGCCTTGCCCTTCTTCGGCATCGTCTCGGAGATCATCCCGGTCTTCTCACGCAAGCCGATGTTCGGTTACATCGGCCTGATCGGCGCGACCATCGCGATCGCCGGTCTGTCCGTGACGGTGTGGGCTCACCACATGTACGTCACAGGCGGCGTGCTTCTGCCGTTCTTCTCCTTCATGACCTTCCTGATCGCGGTACCGACCGGTGTGAAGTTCTTCAACTGGATCGGCACCATGTGGAAGGGCTCTCTGTCCTTCGAGACACCGATGCTCTGGACGATCGGCTTCCTGGTCACCTTCACCTTCGGTGGACTGACCGGCGTCATCCTGGCCTCGCCCCCGATGGACTTCCACGTCTCCGACTCGTACTTCGTCGTCGCGCACTTCCACTACGTCGTCTTCGGCACCGTGGTCTTCGCGATGTTCGCCGGATTCCACTTCTGGTGGCCGAAGTTCACGGGCAAGATGCTGGACGAGCGGCTCGGCAAGATGACCTTCTGGACGCTGTTCATCGGCTTCCACGGCACGTTCCTGGTGCAGCACTGGCTGGGTGCCGAGGGCATGCCGCGTCGTTACGCCGACTATCTGGCCGCCGACGGCTTCACCACGCTGAACACGATCTCCACGATCAGCTCGTTCCTGCTCGGTATGTCGGTCCTGCCGTTCTTCTACAACGTCTGGAAGACCGCCAAGTACGGCAAGAAGGTCGAGGTCGACGACCCGTGGGGCTTCGGCCGTTCGCTCGAATGGGCGACGTCCTGCCCGCCGCCGCGGCACAACTTCCTCACCCTGCCGCGGATCCGCAGCGAATCCCCGGCTTTCGACCTGCATCACCCGGAGATCGCGGCGCTCGACCAGCTCGAGACGCACGGCGCCGGCTCGGCCATCACCGGCGGTAAGGAGGCAGGCAAGTGAGGATCCAGGGCAAGATGTTCCTCTGGCTGAGCGTCTTCATCCTCGCCATGGCGACCGTCTATGGCGTGTGGTCGAAGGAGCCGGCCGGTACCACCGCGCTCTTCCTGGGCTTCGGCCTGAGCATCATGATCGGCTACTACCTGGCCTTCACGGCCCGGCGAGTGGACGCCATGGCGCAGGACAACAAGGACGCCGACGTGGCGGACGAGGCCGGCGAGGTGGGGTTCTTCTCCCCGCACAGCTGGCAGCCGCTCTCGCTCGCCGTCGGCGGTGCGCTCGCGTTCCTCGCCGTCGCGATGGGCTGGTGGATCCTGTACTTCTCGGCGCCACTGATCCTGGTCGGCCTCTTCGGCTGGGTGTTCGAGTACTACCGCGGTGAGAACCAGAACCAGTAACGCTGCGTCAGCAACACACGGGACGGGCCCGGACCCCCTCACTCCTGAGGGGGATCCGGGCCTCCTCCATTTGCAGTCACTCGGCGCGCCGTTGCCGAGTGATCTTCATAACGTGTGCTTATGAACCACACCCCGCACCTCCGCACCGTCCTCAGCTGCACTCTGCTGGTCGTCTCCCTCGGGGCGGGCGCGACCGCGTGCGACTCGGGCGGCGACCCGCTCGCCGCGAAGCCCTTCGACGCCGCCGGGCAGATCTCCTTCAACACGCCTGACGGCAACACGAAAGTGGACCCGGACAAACCGCTGGAAGTCACCGCCGAGGGTGACGGCGGCCGCATCACCGACGTGACCGTCATAGATGACTCCGGACACTTCCTCGCGGGCGAACTCGACGCCGACGGCACCCGATGGCGTTCCACCGGCTCCCTGTCGGCCGGCGCCAAATACACCGTGAGGGTGTCCACGGAGGACGTGAACGGCGCCCCGGGCGTCCGTACGCTGACCTTCGAGACCGAACCCGCCTCCACGTTCCTGACGGTCAAGTTCGGCCCCAAGGCGGGCACGTACGGGGTCGGCCAGCCCATCACCGCCGAGCTCAGCCTCCCGGTGAAGGACAAGGCGGCCAGGGCCGTCGTGGAGCGCGCCCTGAAGGTCCAGTCCAGCCCCGCCGTGGAGGGCGCCTGGTACTGGGTGGACGACAAGAAGCTGCACTTCCGTCCCAAGGAGTACTGGCCCAGCGGCGCGACCGTGAAGGCGGTCAGCAACCTCCAGGGCGTCAAGGTCTCCTCCAAGCTCTACGGCGGCGCCTCGAAGGAGTTGAAGATCACCATCGGGGACCGCATCGAGGCCATCACCGACGCCGGATCGCACCAGATGACGGTCGAGCGCAACGGAGAAGTGATCAAGACCATCCCGGTGACCACCGGCAAGCCCGGCTTCTCCACCCGCAACGGAATCAAGGTCGTGCTCGCCAAGCAGTACTTCGTACGGATGCGCGGTACCAGCATCGGCATAGCGGAGGGCAGCGCCGACTCCTACGACCTGCCCGTCTACTACGCGACACAGGTCACCTACAGCGGTGAGTACGTCCACGCCGCGCCCTGGTCCGTCGGCTCACAGGGGTACGAGAACGTCAGCCACGGCTGCACCGGGATGTCCACCGGCAACGCCGCGTGGTTCTTCGAGACCGTCAAGGAGGGCGACATCGTCAAGGTCGTGAACAGCGCCGGTGACGACATGGACCCGTTCGGCAACGGCTTCGGCGACTGGAACCTGGACTGGGACAAGTGGATCAAGGGCAGTGCCCTTGTGGCCGACACCACGGACGGCAGCAGCACCGGCGACGCGGCACGGCTGCGTCCTCAGGTCTGAGGGGCGTGGGTGCTCCTCACGCCTCCACGGCGAGCCGGCCACGCAGCAGGGCGGCCAGGGCGTCCGCGAACTCCACCGGGTCGACCGGAAGGGTCACCGCGGCCTCCGCGCGGCTCCAGGTGGCCAGCCAGGCGTCCTGCGGGCGGCCGATCAGCAGCAGCACGGGCGGGCAGTTGAAGATCTCGTCCTTGATCTGCCTGCAGACGCCCATGCCGCCCGCGGGAACCGTCTCGCCGTCCAGGACACAGGCATCGATGCCGCCCTCGTCCAGCCGCTTCAGTACGGCCGGAAGGGTCGCGCACTCCACGAACTCGACCGGGGGAACATCGGCCGCAGGCCTGCGCCCGGCCGCCAGGCGCACTTGCTCGCGCGTGTTGGCGTCGTCGCTGTAGACCAGGACCGTGGCGCTCGACTGCATTGTTCCTCCGAATCGACGGCGGCACTGCATCAGGAACCGATGCGCGGATGCTACTCCGATCAACTGGCTGTCAACAGCTGTTCGGACATGGCTTCGATGGGCCGTTCGGGCTGGACAGAGCCCACTGACACACCGAACGGCACCCCCCGGAGTGAGGGCGGGATAAGCGACCGACATAATGTCGGTCGTGGCGACAGCAACGACAGTAGAAACCGGGCATGCGCACCCGTCGGTCAATCGGCCGAACCTCACCAGCGTCGGAACCATCATCTGGCTGAGTTCCGAGCTGATGTTCTTCGCGGCCCTCTTCGCGATGTACTTCACCCTGCGATCGGTGACGGGCGCCGAGCACTGGAAGGAAATGGCTTCGGCCCTCAACTTCCCGTTCTCGGCGACGAACACCACGATCCTGGTGCTCTCCTCCCTCACCTGCCAGCTCGGCGTATTCGCCGCTGAGCGCGGCGATGTGAAGAAGCTCCGCGCCTGGTTCGTGATCACCTTCGTGATGGGTGCGATCTTCATCGGCGGTCAGGTCTTCGAGTACACCGAGCTGGTCAAGAACGACGGCCTCTCGCTGTCCTCGGACCCGTACGGCTCGGTGTTCTACCTGACCACCGGCTTCCACGGCCTGCACGTGACGGGCGGCCTGATCGCCTTCCTGCTGGTCCTCGGCAGGACCTACGCGGCCAGGAGATTCACTCACGAGCAGGCAACCGCCGCCATCGTCGTGTCCTACTACTGGCACTTCGTCGATGTCGTCTGGATCGGCCTCTTCGCCACGATCTACATGATCAAGTAACGGCGCAGGCACTCGCTGCCTGAAGCAGACACAGTCCAGAAGCATCGACGCAGAAGATCCTGACACCGGGGTAATCCGTGAAAAAGCTCTCCTCACGACGACGCCATCCGCTGGCGGCGGTCGTCGTCCTACTCCTCGCGCTGGCGGCAACTGGGGGGCTCTACGCCGCGTTCGCACCCGCGGACAAGGCGCAGGCCGATGAAACCGCCCAGTCCCTCGCCATCAAGGAGGGCAAGAAGCTCTACACCGTCGGCTGCGCCAGCTGCCACGGAGTCGGCGGTCAGGGCACCACTGACGGTCCGTCCCTGGTCGGCGTGGGCTCCGCCGCGGTCGACTTCCAGGTCGGTACGGGCCGGATGCCGGCCCAGCAGCCCGGCGCACAGGTGCCGAAGAAGAAGGTCATCTACACGCAGAGTCAGATCGATCAGCTCGCGGCGTACATCGCCTCCTTCGGCGCCGGTCCGATCACGCCGACCAAGAAGCAGTACAACCCCGAGGGTGCGGACATCGCCAAGGGTGGCGACCTGTTCCGTACCAACTGCGCCCAGTGCCACAACTTCACTGGTGAGGGCGGTGCGCTGACGAACGGCAAGTACGCCCCGAGCCTTGAGGGCGTGGACCCCAAGCACGTCTACGAGGCCATGCAGACCGGCCCGCAGAACATGCCGTCCTTCCCCGACACCACGATGCCGGAGAAGCAGAAGCAGGACATCATCGCGTACATCCAGACCGTGAACAGCGACGACTCCGAGAGCCCCGGCGGCTTCAAGCTCGGTGGCCTCGGCCCCGTCAGCGAGGGACTGTTCGGCTGGGTCTTCGGACTGGGTGCGCTGATCGCAGTCGCCATCTGGGTCGCGGCCCACACCGCTAAGGCCAAGAAGTCATGAGTAGCCAAGAGATTCCAGAAGAGAACCTGCCCGCAGCGCAGGACGCCGCGCACGGCGCGGTAGAGGTCGCGGAGGATCCGTTCGCGGACCCGGGCCTGCCGGCGCACAAGCCGCGTATCCAGGACATCGACGAGCGGGCCGCCAAGCGGTCCGAGCGCACGGTCGCCCTCCTGTTCACGCTGTCGATGCTGGCGACGATCGCGTTCATCGCGTCGTTCGTGACCTTCCCGGTCAACAAGATCGTCTACATCTTCCCGTTCGGGCACGTGAGCGCGCTGAACTTCTCGCTGGGTCTGACCCTCGGGATCGCGCTCTTCTGCATCGGCGCGGGCGCGGTCCACTGGGCCCGCACGCTGATGTCCGACCAGGAGATCGCCGACGAGCGCCACCCGATCGAGGCCGAGCCCGAGGTCCGGGCCAAGGTCATGGCGGACTTCGCGACAGGTGCCGCGGAGTCCGGCTTCGGCCGGCGCAAGCTGCTCCGCAACACCATGTTCGGCGCGCTGGCCATGGTGCCGCTCTCCGGTCTGGTGCTGCTGCGCGACCTGGGCCCGCTGCCCGAGAAGAAGCTGCGCTCGACGCTGTGGGCCGAGGGCAAGCAGCTCATCAACATGAACACCAATGAGCCGCTGCGTCCCGAGGACGTCGTCACCGGTTCGCTGACCTTCGCCAAGCCCGAGGGCCTGGAGGAGGACGCCGAGGACTTCCAGAAGGAAATCGCCAAGGCGGCGCTCATGATCGTCCGGATTCAGCCGGACGACATCAAGGACAAGCGCGAGCTCGAGTGGTCGCACGAGGGCATCGTGGCGTACTCGAAGATCTGCACGCACGTCGGCTGTCCCATCAGCCTCTACGAGCAGCAGACGCACCACGTGCTCTGCCCGTGCCACCAGTCCACCTTCGACCTCTCCGACGGCGCCCGCGTCATCTTCGGCCCGGCCGGTCACCGGCTTCCGCAGCTGCGGATCGGCGTGAACGCCGAGGGCAACCTCGAGGCGCTCGGCGACTTCGACGAGCCTGTCGGTCCTGCCTTCTGGGAGCGCGGATGAGTACTACAGCACGTAACACTTCGGGCGCTGGCGCGCCGGGCAAAGCGAAGGCGCCCGCCGGCGAGCGGGTGGCCGACTGGGCGGACGGCCGGCTCGGGATCTACGGCCTGGCCAAGGCCAATATGCGCAAGATCTTCCCGGACCACTGGTCCTTCATGCTCGGTGAGATCTGCCTCTACAGCTTCATCGTCATCATCCTCACGGGTGTGTATCTGACGCTGTTCTTCCACCCGTCGATGAACGAGGTGGAGTACCACGGCAGTTACATCCCGATGCAGGGTGTGCGGATGTCGGAGGCGTTCGCCTCGACGCTGGACATCAGCTTCGACGTCCGCGGCGGTCTGCTGATCCGGCAGATCCACCACTGGGCGGCCCTGATCTTCGTGGCGGGCATGCTCGTCCACATGATGCGCGTCTTCTTCACCGGCGCGTTCCGCAAGCCGCGCGAGGTCAACTGGCTGTTCGGCTTCCTGCTGCTGGTGCTCGGCATGTTCACCGGCTTCACCGGCTACTCGCTCCCGGACGACCTGTTGTCCGGTACGGGTGTCCGCTTCATGCAGGGCGCGATCCTGTCGGTGCCGGTCGTCGGTACGTACCTGTCGATGTTCCTCTTCGGCGGGGAGTTCCCCGGCGGCGACTTCGTGGCCAGGTTCTACTCGATCCACATCCTGCTGCTGCCCGGCATCATGATGGGCCTGCTCGTGGGACACCTGATCCTGGTGTTCTTCCACAAGCACACGCAGTTCGCCGGTCCCGGCCGGACCAACAAGAACGTCGTCGGCATGCCGCTGCTGCCGATCTACATGGCCAAGGCCGGAGGCTTCTTCTTCCTGGTCTTCGGTGTCATCGCGGTGGTCGCGGCGATCGCCTCGATCAACCCGATCTGGGCGCTCGGTCCCTATCGTCCGGACCAGGTGTCCACCGGCGCCCAGCCGGACTGGTACATGGGCTTCTCCGAGGGCCTGATCCGGTTCATGCCGGGCTGGGAGATCAACCTCTGGGGTCACACACTCGTCCTGGGTGTGTTCATCCCGCTGGTGATCTTCCCGCTGGTCCTGGTCGCGATCGCGGTATACCCGTTCATCGAGTCCTGGGTCACCGGCGACAAGCGCGAGCACCACATCCTGGACCGCCCGCGCAACGCCCCGACCCGTACCGCCTTCGGTGTGGCCTGGCTGACCTGGTACTTCGTTCTGCTGATCGGTGGCGGAAACGACATCTGGGCCACCCACTTCCACCTCTCGATCAACGCGATCACCTGGTTCGTCCGGATCTTCTTCTTCGCCGGACCGGTCATCGCCTTCGTCGTCACCAAGCGGATCTGCATGGGTCTGCAGCGTCGCGACCGGGACAAGGTGCTGCACGGACGCGAGTCCGGCATCATCAAGCGCCTGCCGCACGGTGAGTTCGTCGAGGTCCACGAGCCGCTCAGCCAGGGCGCCCTGCACACGCTCACGGTGCACGAGCAGTACGAGCCGGTCGAGATCGGCCCGACGGTCGACGAGAACGGCGTCGAGCGCAAGCCCACCCGCAGCCAGAAGCTGAGGGCCAAGCTGAGCAAGAGCTACTACGGCGAGGGGAACCAGATCCCCAAGCCGACGGCCGAGGAGTTCAACGAGATCACGAGCGGCCACGGCCACCACTGATCCCACCCGGCCGCCTGCCGCGGTCGCCACAGCGGGAGCCCCGTCCATTCGCCGGACGGGGCTCTTTGCTGTGCCCGGGGCTGGATAGGGTGGGAGCATCCCTGTTCGGCTGTGGACCCTGGAGTGGACCATGAACGTTGTGACCCCGGTTGGCGGCGACAGCGTGGCGGCCCACTCCTGGCCGGGCGTGCTGGAGGCACTCCTCAGCAACCGCGACCAGAGCGCCGACGCCACCGCATGGGCCATGGACCGCATCCTCAGCGGCGAGGCGACGAACGCCCAGATCGCCGGCTTCGCGGTGGCCCTGCGGGCCAAGGGCGAGACGGTCGAGGAGATCGCCGGTCTCGTACGGACCATGTACGCGCACGCGAACCTGATCGAGGTGCCCGGGCCCAGCGTCGACATCGTCGGCACGGGCGGCGACGGCGCCAAGACCGTGAACATCTCCACCATGTCCGCGATCGTGGTCGCCGGGACGGGCGCGAAGGTCGTCAAGCACGGCAACCGCGCCGCGTCCTCGGCGAGCGGCGCCTCCGACGTACTGGAGAAGCTCGGGGTCAATCTGGAACTGACTCCGCAGCGGGTCGCCCAGGTCGCCGAGGAGGCGGGGATCACCTTCTGCTTCGCGGTGAAGTTCCACCCGGCGCTCAGGCATGTGGCGGCCGCGCGCAAGGAGCTGGGCATCCGTACCACGTTCAACTTCCTGGGCCCGCTCACCAACCCGGCCAGGGTCAAGGCCCAGGCCACCGGTGTCGCGGACGCCCGGATGGCGCCGATCATGGCCGGGGTGCTGGCCGAGCGCGGATCCTCGGCGCTGGTCTTCCGGGGCGACGACGGGCTGGACGAGCTGACGACGACGGCCACGTCGCGCGTGTGGGTGGTGCGGGACGGGACGGTGCGCGAGGAGGCCTTCGACCCGCGGGACATCGGCATCGACCTGGTGCCCGTGGAGGCCCTGCGGGGCGCGGACGCCTCGTTCAACGCGGATGTCGCGCGACGGCTGCTGAGCGGTGAGACCGGGCCCGTACGGGACGCGGTGCTGCTGAACGCGGCCGCGGCGCTCGTCGCTCTCGCGCCTGGGGAGGGGCCGCTCGCCGGGCAGATCTCGGCGGGGATGGCCAAGGCGGCGGAGTCGATCGACTCGGGCGCGGCGAAGGCGGCGCTCAAGCGGTGGGTGGCCGCGAGCAACGCGTAGTACGTCCTGTGGGCCCGGGACTTCGGGGCGCGGGGGACCGGGGCACAGCTCCGGGTCCCGCGTCCCGGGATGCGGACACGGTTTGCGGCGGCGCGAACGGCTGGCATACTTCTCGGCAGGTCATGAGTGACAGCGATTAGGCCCCGGCCCGCTGTCCGGCAACCCTCCGTCCGTGGCGGGGTGCCCCGGGTGAAGACCAGGCCGTGGGCAGCGAGGTCTGCGGCAAGCGCGGACCCCTGCACACCCTGGGGTCCTGGTCCTCAAGGGAGCAGTCTCGTGAGCAAGCGAATGCGATAGGGCTTCTGCGGCCCCCACTTCAGTACGCCTCCGCACGGCGATCGCCGTGCAGTCGAGGCAACCCCCGTGCGTCGAGCGGCCGTTGAGCGCCCGTACGGGTCTGCCGAAGCAAATTCGCCTTGTCCTGCCGGGAGATACCGCCATGTCCGCACGCCCGAACGCCGCTGTCACCGCCGCGTCTTCTGCCTCCTCCGCCGCGTCCGCCGTCTTCGACTCCTCCGCCTGCCCCGTCTCCGACTCCTCCGCCCGCTCCGGGTCCGCGGACCCCGCCTGTGCGGCGCCGCTGCCGGTGCTCGGCCGCGATGTGACCGTCCCGCTCGTGACCGGCGGCGAGGTCACCTACGCCGCCCTCGACTACGCGGCCAGCGCCCCTGCCCTGCAGCGGGTGTGGGACGACGTCGCCGCGTACGCGCCCTACTACGGCAGCGTCCACCGCGGCGCCGGGTACCTCTCGCAGCTGTCCACCGACCTCTTCGAGAACAGCCGTGTCGCGGTCGCCGAGTTCCTCGACTGCCGCCCGGGCGACCAGGTCGTCTTCACCCGGTCGACCACGGACTCCCTCAATCTGCTGGCGTCCGTGCTCCCCGCGGACTGCGAGGTCTTCGTCTTCGAGACCGAACACCATGCCTCGCTGCTGCCCTGGAGGTCCTCCCGGGTGACCTGTCTCAGCGCCCCGCGCACCCCGGCCGAGGCGGTCCGCACGCTGGAGCACGCGCTCGCCGCCCGCGACCCGTACGGCCCCGCGCTGGTCTGCGTGACAGGCGCGTCGAACGTCACCGGTGAACTGTGGCCGGTCAAGGAGTTGGCGGCCGCGGCGCACGCGCACGGCGCGCGGATCGTCCTGGACGCGGCTCAGCTCGCCCCGCACCACCCGGTCTCCGTGCAGGACCTGGACGTCGACTGGGTTGCCTTCTCCGGGCACAAGCTGTACGCCCCGTTCGGCTCGGGTGTGCTCGCGGGCCGTGCGGACTGGCTGCAGGAGGCAGAGCCGTACCTCGCGGGCGGCGGTGCCTCGCGCAAGGTGGCCCGCCGCGCGGACGGCGGCGTGGACGTCGACTGGCACACAACGGCGGCCCGCCACGAGGCCGGCTCGCCGAACGTCATCGGGGTCTACTCCATCGCCTCCGCCTGCAAGGCGCTCACCGAGGCCGGTTTCGACCGGCTCGTCGCGCGGGAGCAGCAGCTTGTGGCGACGGTGCGCGCGGGTCTCGCGGAGGTCCCGGAGGTGAAGGTCCTCTCGCTCTTCGGCGACGAGGCCCCACGCGTCGGCGTCATCTCGTTCGTGGTCGAGGGCTGGAACAGCTCGCACTTCGCCGCGGCGCTCTCGGCGGAGTACGGCATCGGCGTCCGGGACGGCCTGTTCTGCGCCCATCCGCTTCTGCGCACCCTGCTCGGCACCGACCCGCAGGACCCGGGCGAGTGCGGCGCCCCGGAGGCCGAGCCGGGCCGGCCCTCGCTCAACGCGATCCGGGTCAGCTTCGGGGCGGGTACGCCGGACGAGCACGTGGAGCGCTTTGTACGGGCGGTCAGGGAACTGGTCACGGACGGCGCGAAGTGGACCTACCGCACGGAGGACGGCCGCTGCGTCCCGGCGGTCTGACCAGGGGCTCGGCCCCGGCTGCCGGAAGGCCCGGAGGCGCTACGCGTCGAGGCCGATCGCGAACGCCGCCTCCAGGTCGTGCTGGGAGTACGTACGGAACGCGACATGCGTGTCCGTACCCTCCACCCCCGGGATCTTGCTGATCCGGCCGGGGATGACGTCCGCCAGGTCGTCGTGCTTGGCCACCCGCACCATGGCGATGAGGTCGTACGTGCCGGTGACCGAGAAGACCTCGCTCACGCTGTCGAGCGCGGCGATCGACTCGGCGATCTCGGGGATGCGGTCCACACTGGTCTTGATGAGCACGATCGCGGTGATCACGGCTGGCGTTCTCCCTCAGTGGCCGCTGCTTGGGCCTTCACTCTAGTACCACGGCGGAAGCGTCCCCAGGCGTACAGAAACCCGACTCCGAACCCCACCAGATGCGCCAGATACGCCACCCCCGGGCCGCTGCCCGCGCCCTGGGCGGCCAGCCACTGCAGGACGAACCAGAAGATCAGCACGATCCACGCGGGGAAGCGAAGCGGCAGGAAGAAAAGGAATGGGAAGAGACTGGTGACCCGGGCCTTCGGGAAGAGGTACAGGAACGCGCCGAGCACCCCCGAGATCGCCCCGGACGCTCCCACCAGGGTCTGATCGGATTCGGCGTTGGCCACCGCGTAGGCGAGCAGGGCGAGGTAGCCGCAGCCGGCGTAGAAGAGGGCGAACTCCAGCCGTCCGATGTGTTCCTCGGCCATCGCCCCGAAGACGTAGAGGAAGAGCATGTTGCCGAGCAGGTGCAGCCAACTGCCGTGGACGAAGAGGGCGGTGAACGGGGTGCGGAGGGCGCCGGGGGAGCCGCTGATCAGTTCGGCGGGGATCACGCCCCACCGCTCGAAGTACCCGCTCTGCGCGGCGAGCAGCGCGTCATCGGTGCCGTACACCGGATTGAGGCCTGAGACCGGACTGATCACGAACACGGCACAACATACGGCGATCACGCCGTATGTCACCGCGGGCCCGGTGACCGCGCCCCGGACCGCACCCCGCCAACCGATCATGGACAGAGCATGGCGTAGGGGGACCGAACGGTACAGGGTGCCTCGCCGCATCATGGGGTACCTGCGAGGCCGTAGGGTTACGGGCAGTACACCCGCAGTTCGACGGCGCACGGCGGCATCCGCACCACGCACGACGAAAGAGGACGGCACGATGACGACGGTTCCCTCGCCGACCGCCACGACCCGCTGGCGCTGCATGCTCTGCGGCAACCTCACGCGCTTCGACGTCACCCGCTCCTCCAAGGTCGTCGAGTACGTCCATCTGGACCTGGCCGGGGAGCCGACGGTCGAGGAGCGCGAGGTGGTCAGTGAGACCATCGAGTCGGTGCGCTGCCGTTGGTGCAACGCGGTGGACCGGATCGAGCTGGTGGACAGGCCGGGCGCCGGCTCCTGAGGGAGCGGCCCGAAAGGGTAGTGGGGTGACGGATCGTGGAGCAGCCTGAGAACGGCGCGGAGCCGGCCAGTGCGGCCGGTGACGCGGCCGAGGCTCTCGACCGCCCGCTGCCGGAGGGCGTACGGCGCAGAGTCGTCGCGCTGATCTCGGACGCGTTCGGCGGACTGACCGTCGCCGAACTTCCCACCCAGCTGCGGCAGTACGCCCGATTCACCCCGACTCGTCGGGCCAAGTTCGCGGGCAATGCGATGGCCGCCGCCCTGGAGGGCGACCCGGTTTTCCGCCGGCGCATCGGCGAGCGGCTCAGCCAGGCGCAGCCGGAGCTGTCCGCCGCGCTGGAGTCCGGATCACCTCCCGCGGCCGCCGATCCGGTGGATGTTGCGGCCGCGGCATATGTCCTGCGGCCCACCGGATGGGTGAAACTTGTCGCCGCCGCGGGCGAGGAGGCCCAGCGCGCCGATGCCGAGCGCGCGGACGAGGCGGGCCGGCGGGAGCTGGAGCGGCTGCGGGAGGAGCTCACCGAGGCGCGCGGGCTGATCAAGAGCGAGAGCGAGCGGCTGCGTACGGAGCTGGAGGCGGCTCGCAAGGAAGCCGAATCGCTTCGCCGCAGGCTGCGCAGCGTCGAGAACGACATGAAGCGCGCCGCTGCCGCCCTGCGCCGCAGGGACGCCGACATCGAGGTCATCAAGTCGGAGGCCGCCGCCCAGGTCTCGGCTGCCGAGAGCGAGAGCCGGCGGCTCAAGGCGCGCCTCGGCGAGGCGGAGGCGGCGGTCGAGGCGGGCCGCCGGGCAGCCCGCGAGGGCCGCTCGGTCGAGGACATGCGGCTGCGGCTGCTGCTGGACACGGTCCTCGACGCGGCCCAGGGGCTGCGCCGCGAACTGGCCCTGCCGCCCGCCGCCCTGCACCCCGCCGACACGGTCGACGCGGTCGAGCCGGGCCGGATGTCCCCCAAGGACATCGCGGCCCGCGCGCTTTCCGAGACCGATCCCGCGCTGCTCGACCAGCTGCTCGCGCTGCCGCAGGCGCATCTGGTGGTGGACGGCTACAACGTGACCAAGACCGGCTATCCGGCGATGCCTTTGGAGAAGCAGCGGCTGCGGCTGCTCGGCGGGCTCTCGGTCCTCGCGGCGCAGACAGGCGCCGAGATCACCTGTGTCTTCGACGGGGCCGAGCTGGCGGCCCCGGTGCTGCTCGCGCCGCCGCGGGGGGTGCGGGTGCTGTTCTCAAAGCCGGGTGTGACCGCCGACGAACTGATCCGCCAGCTCGTCCGCGCGGAGCCGCCGGGCCGGCCCGTGGTGGTGGTCTCCACCGACCGCGAGGTCGCCGACGGAGTGGCGAAGGCGGGCGCCAGGCCCGTCGCGTCCGTCTTGTTGCTGAAGCGGCTTTCGCGGGTCTAAATAACTCCCGTACCTAATGCCCGAATTCGACCTGTCTTGACTGAACGTAGTGTCAAGTGGCCACTACTACGCGTGTGATGCGAGTAAAGAATGCGCTCGGCGGCTGAGATTTTTCTCGACAGGATTTGAACTGATCACAAGAAGGTCACTAGGGTCGGGCCTCGAACCTTCGCGCGGTTGATCGCCCACCCGGGGCGGACAGTGAAGGTACCGCCGAATCTGTGCAGTTCAGCCTGTTTTGCGGGGGTGCTGAACGTGCGGAGCCGGGGATTCAACCCCCCACAGCCCGGTAGGCGGCTCGAGGAAGAAGGAGCTCGCCTTCGTGGCGTCCCACCGTCGACCCAAGCAGCCGAGCCGCACCCGCGTGACCGTGCTCACCGCGACCGCCGCCGCGGCCGTCGCTCTGACCTCCCAGGCCGCCCAGGCCCAGCCGAAGCCGAGCAAGAGCGAGGTCAAGGAGAAGGTCGACAAGCTCTACGAAGAGGCTGAGGCGGCCACCGAGAAGTACAACGGTGCCAAGGAGCAGCAGTCCAAGCTCCAGAAGCAGGTCGACGCGATCCAGGACAAGGTCGCCCGCGGCCAGGACGAGCTCAACACCCTGCGCGACGGCCTCGGTTCGGTGGCCAGCGCCCAGTACCGCTCCGGCGGCATCGACCCCGCGGTGCAGCTGTTCCTCTCCTCGGACCCGGACACCTACCTGGACAAGGCCTCCGCGCTGGACCAGCTGGGCGCCAAGCAGACCGAGGCGCTGAACGAGATCCAGGCCAAGCAGCGGACGCTCGCGCAGCAGCGCAAGGAGGCCCAGGACAAGCTGGGCGACCTCGCCGACACGCGCAAGCAGCTGGGCGCCAAGAAGAAGGAAGTCCAGACCAAGCTCGCCGCCGCGCAGAAGCTCCTCAACTCGCTGACCGCGCAGGAGCGCGCCGCGCTCTCCGCCGACGAGTCCCGCGCAAACCGTGACAACTCGCGCGCGGACCTCGGTAACTCGGTCCCCGCCTCGCAGCGTGCGGGCGCAGCCTTCGCGGCCGCGCAGAGCAAGATAGGTTCGCCGTACGTCTACGGCGCCTCGGGTCCCAGCTCCTTCGACTGCTCGGGGCTGACCTCCTGGGCGTACTCGCAGGCCGGTGTCTCCATACCGCGCACCTCCCAGTCGCAGGCCAACGCCGGTACGCGTATCTACTCGCAGAGCGGGCTCCAGCAGGGCGACCTGGTCATCTTCTACGGCGACATGCACCACGTCGGCCTCTACGCGGGCAACGGTCAGGTGCTGCACGCCCCGAAGCCCGGTGCCAGCGTGCGCTACGAGTCGATCAACAACATGCCGTTCCAGTTCGGCGTGCGTATCTGACACGCGCCGCGCCCGCCCAAACGGGCGAATTGCGTCAACTGCCGCTGACGTCGCGCCCCGCCGGTGACCTGTGGTCTCCGGCGGGGCGTCACTTTGTGTGCCCGCAGTGGTCTTTGGACGCTGTGTGCTCGCCCGGCTACTCTCTGCCGCGCAACACCCTCGTACATGTCGTACAGCGGAAGGGAGCGCGGCCCGTGGCGTCCCACAGACGGCCCTCACAGCCCGGCCTCACTCACACCGGCCGGGTTTCCGTCCTGTCCGCGGCGGCGGCAACCGCCGCCGCGGCACTCGGCGCCGCTCCGGCGAGCGCCGACCCGCAGGACACGACGGAGACCACCCGCACCAGGGTCGACCGGCTCTACGAGGAGGCCGAGCAGGCCACCGAGGAGTTCAACAAGGCCGGTGAACGGGTGGAGCGGCTGCGCAAGCAGGTGACGCGGGCGCAGGACCGTGTGGCCCGCGGGCAGGAGCGCATCAACCGGATGCGGGGAGCGCTCGGTTCGGTGGCGGGCGCGCAGTACCGCTCGGGTGGCATGGACCCCGCGCTCGCCCTGCTGCTTTCCGAGGACCCGGACAGCTATCTCGACAAGGCCGCGACACTGGACCGCATCGGCGAGCTCCAGGCGAGTGCCCTGCACGATCTGCGGCTGGCGCAGCGACGGCTCGGACAGGAGCGCGCGGAGACCTCCCGCGACCTTGCCGAACTGGAGCACAGCCGGGTGGCCGTCGCCCGGCACAAACGCACCGTCGAGCGCAAACTCACCGAGGCCCAGCGGCTGCTGAACTCCCTGCCGTCCGAGTACCGTGCCGGCTACGACCGGGCCTCGCGCTCCGGCCGCGACGCGATGCCGGAGCTCTCCGGCCTCGCACCCGCATCCGCGCGCGCGGCCGCCGCGGCGAGGGCGGCCCGCAGCGCGGTGGGCCGCCCGTACGTGTGGGGCGCCAACGGGCCCTCGGGGTTCGACTGTTCGGGCCTGACGCAGTGGTCGTACGCCCAGGCGGGAGTCGCGCTGCCGCGCACCTCGCAGGCGCAGCGGTACGCGGGCCGGCAGGTCCCGCTGTCCGAGGCGCGGCCCGGCGACCTCGTGGCGTACCGCAGTGATGCGAGTCATATCGCGATGTACATGGGCAACGGCCAGGTCATCCACGCGCCCTACCCCGGTGCGCCGGTGCGCTACGACCCGGTCGGCATGATGCCCATCTCGTCGGTCACCCGCGTCTGAGGCCCCGTTCCGTTCGGCGCAGCTTTCCGTACGATCGGCACTGTGGCAGGTCAGGGGCGCGCACGGCGCAGGGCGATTCGGCACGCGGCGGGTCTCGTACTCACCGCGGCCCTGCTGGCGTCCGGCTGCGCTGCCCCCGAGGCGTCCGACACCACCGTGCGCGACATCCAGCGCACGCTCGACGAGCGCGCAGCCGCCGTCGTCGGCCATGACGAGAGCGCCTATCTGGGGGCCGTGGACCCCGCCGCGGGGGCGTTGCGGACGGTGGAGCGCCGGGAGTTCCGCAATCTCGCGGATGTGCCGCTCAGTTCCTGGGAGTACCGGCTGGGGGATGTGAAGCGGCAGGGCACACGGGCCGTCGCACAGGCCGAACTGCGCTACCGCATAGCGGGTTACGACACCGCTCCGGTGACCGCGCTGCGCACGCTGGAGCTCACCGAACACGACGGCCGCTGGTACGTCACGGCCGACCGCGCGGGCAAGGGCGGCGGCCGCCAGTTCTGGCAGCAGGGCGACGTCCAGGTGGTGCGCGGCGGACGCAGCCTGGTCCTGGGCGTCGGCCAGGACGGCAAACGGCTGCGCGCCCTCGCCGCCACCGCGGACCGGGCCGTACCGGCCGTCTCGGCCGCCTGGGCCTCCCCCTGGGCCGGGCGCGTCGTCGTGCTGGTCCCCGCATCGCTGGACGCCATGGGAGAGCTGCTGGGCGCTCCCTCGGCCGCGTACCGGGGGATAGCGGCGGTCACCACGGGCGAGACCGCGGCCCCCGGGACGGCGCCCGCGGACCGGGTGATCGTCACTCCCGAGGCGTACGCGGTGCTCGGGGACTACGGCCAGGGCGTCGTGCTCACCCACGAGACCACCCATGTCGCCACCCGCGCGTACACCTCGGCGGCGACCCCGATGTGGCTCTCCGAGGGCTTCGCGGACTGGGTCGCGTACCGCGGCACGGGCAGCACCGCCGGTCAGATCGCCCCCGAACTCCAGCGCGCGGTAGGGCGCGGAGACCTGCCGGCCGTGCTGCCCGCCGACGCGGACTTCGCCTTCGGCGGCGAGGGGGACCGGCTGGCGCGGGCGTACGAGGGCGGCTGGCTGGCGTGCGAACTGATCGCGGAGCGCTGGGGCGAGCAGAAACTGACCGCCTTCTACCGGGCGGTCGGCCGGGGCAGACACCGCGCGGGCGCGGTCCAGAAGGCCATGGCGGATGTGCTGGGGACGGCGCCCGCGGACTTCACAGCGCGCTGGCGGGAGTATCTGCAAGAGCGGCTGGACGGCTGAGCCGGGCCTCGGCCTGTCAGGAGGAGAGCAGCGCGTTGTCGCGGGTCGACTGAGCGGGCAGCAGCTTGCGGCGGCGCGGCTCGGTGACCGTCTGGCGCCACAGCCGCACGCAGGCCGTCAGTGTCGCCGCGACCAGCAGCCCGTTGCGTACGGCCAGCAGCGCCACGCCCAGCGGGTCGCTCTGCACCACATGCGCGAACCCGACGGGGAACTCCAGCAGCGTGACGCCCGTCGCCGCGAGCACCAGCCAGGCGGGCAGCCCCATCCGGCTGCGCCGGAAGACCAGCGCGGCGGCGGCCAGAGAGACCAGCCAGATCAGGTACTGGGGGCTGATCACCCGGCTCGTGGTGGTGAACATCAGCACGGCCGTGAAGGCCGCGTCGCACAGCGTGCTCGGCGCGAACTTCTTCGCGCACAACCGCCACAGCAGCAGCCAGCCGAACGCGACGGCGGTGAGGGCCAGCGCGAGTGCGGAAACCAGCGAGACGTGGGGGCCGACGAACTCCACCGAGCCGTAGTTCAGCAGCACCCTGCCGTCCCAGCCGTAGTGCCGGGCCACATGGAAGGCGAGCGCGCCCAGCGACTCGATCTCCGTGCCGCGCTCGCGCTGGAAGGTGAGGAACGCGAGCGCGCCCGGCATCGCAGAGACGAACAGCAGCATCAGGGCGGCCGCCGCGCCCGCCGCGGTGGCCCAGGAGCGGATCGTCGCCCGGCCGCGCGGAGTGCCCGTGAGCACCAGCAGGGGCCAGACCTTCAGCAGCGCACCGAAGGCCGCCAGCGCGCCCAGGACGCGTGGACGGCGCGCCCCGGCAAGGAGGGCGGCCACGGCGACGCCCGTGACCATCAGGTCGTAGCGGGCGTACGCGGTGGGCCCGAGCAGTGTCACACCCGCCACCCAGACCCAGGTGCCGCGCTGGGACTTGCCCGGCCGCCCGCCCGCGTAGAGCAGCAGCGAGAGGACCAGCGCGTCGCAGAGCAGGACGAGCACGAAGAAGGCGGCGGCATAGCCCAGGACGGGCAGCAGAGCGGGGGAGAGGATGGCGAGCGCGGCGGCGGGCGGGTACTGCCAGGTGACGTCGTCCATGGGGAAGTGGCCGGTCTTCAGGACCTCGTACCAGCTTTGGTAGATCCCCGAGACATCGGTGGTGACATCGAGGCCCGGGAAGGCGACGACCTTGAGGACACAGAGCATCAGCGCGGTTCTGGTGAGGATCCACACCACGAGCGGAAGGCGCCTGTCGCCACCGCTCGCGCTGTCACTCCCGCTTGCGACGCCCGCCATGAGCACCCCATCCCATTCGTGCCGATTTATGGGTGCCCATGATGCCGGGCGAGGCGGCTCGGGAGCGGTGAGGCAGGGCCGTTCGGTACTGTCGGCGGCGATGCACAAGACCTTGATCGTGACCAACGACTTCCCGCCCAGGCCCGGCGGAATCCAGGCGTTCCTGCACAACATGGCGCTGCGCCTGGACCCGGAACAGCTCGTCGTCTACGCCTCCACCTGGAAGCGCGGGCACGAGGGCTACGAGGCGACCGCGGCCTTCGACGCCGAGCAGCCCTTCACCGTCGTACGCGACCGTACGACCATGCTGCTTCCGACTCCGCGGGTCACCCGGAGGGCGACCCGGCTGCTGCGCGAGCACGGCTGTGAGTCGGTGTGGTTCGGGGCAGCCGCCCCGCTCGGGCTGATGGCTCCGGCTCTGCGCAAGGCGGGCGCACGGCGGCTGGTGGCCACCACACACGGCCACGAGGCGGGCTGGGCGCAGCTGCCCGCGGCCCGGCAACTCCTGCGCCGCATCGGCGAGGGCACGGACACGGTCACTTATCTGGGCGAGTACACCCGCTCACGCATCGCCGCCGCGCTGACGCCTCAGGCGGCGGCTCGCATGGTCCAACTCCCGCCCGGCGTAGACGAGAAGACCTTCCACCCCGGCTCGGGCGGGGACCTGGTCCGCGCCCGCCTCGGGCTCAGCGGCCGTCCGGTCGTGGTGTGCGTCTCGCGGCTGGTGCCGCGCAAGGGACAGGACACCCTGATCCGCGCGATGCCCGCCGTCCTGGCGAAGGTGCCGGACGCCGTGCTGCTGATCGTGGGCGGTGGACCGTACGAGAACGAGCTGAGGGGCCTGGCCGCCGAGAGCGGGGTCGAGGGTTCCGTGCGTTTCACGGGCGCCGTTCCCTGGGCGGAGCTTCCGGCGCACTTCGGCGCGGGCGACGTCTTCGCCATGCCCTGCCGCACCCGTAGGGGCGGCCTGGATGTCGAGGGCCTCGGGATCGTGTACCTGGAGGCATCCGCGACGGGTCTTCCGGTGGTCGCGGGCGACTCGGGCGGTGCCCCCGACGCCGTACTCGACGGAGAGACGGGCTGGGTCGTCCGCGGCGGCTCGGCCGAGGAGTCGGCCGAACGGATCGTGGCGCTGCTCGAAGATCCCGAGCTGAGGCGGCGGATGGGGGAGCGCGGCCGGGCGTGGGTCGAGGAGAATTGGCGCTGGGACCTGCTGGCCCAGAAGCTGCGGACGCTTCTCTGAGGCACGCCGGGCCCGGGCACCGCTCGGGGGCGCCGCCCGGCGCCCCCGGAGCCTGCACCGCGGCCTTCAGCCGCGGTAGATCGCCTCGATCTCGTCGGAGAAGTCCTTCGCCACCACATTGCGCTTCAGCTTCAGCGACGGCGTGATGTGGCCCGCCTCTTCGGTGAACTGGGAGGAGAGGATGCGGAATTTGCGCACCGACTCCGCCTTGGACACGGCCGCGTTGCCGTCGTCCACCGCCCGCTGGACCTCCGCCAGCAGATCGGCGTCATCGCGCAGCGACGCCGCCGTCGAACCGGCCGGCTTGCCGTGGTCCGAGGCCCAACGCCCCAGGAACTCCTCGTCGATGGTGACCAGCGCGCCCACGAAGGGCCGTCCGTCGCCCACGACCATGCACTCCGAGACCAGTGCGTGCGCGCGGATGCGGTCCTCGATCACGGCGGGAGCGACGTTCTTGCCGCCCGCGGTGACCAGGATCTCCTTTTTGCGGCCTGTGATCGCGAGGTAGCCGTCCTCGTCCAGGGTGCCGATGTCGCCGGTGTGGAACCAGCCGTCGGTCAGCGCCTCCGCGGTCGCGGCTTCGTTGTTCCAGTAGCCCTTGAAGACATGCTCGCCGTGCAGCAGGATCTCGCCGTCGTCGGCGATCCGCACCACGGAGCCCGGCAGCGGCTGGCCCACCGTGCCGATCTTCTGCCGGTCCCACGGGCTGAACGCGGTCGCCGCACACGACTCGGTCAGGCCGTAGCCCTCCAGGACAGTGAAGCCGATGCCGCGGTAGAAGTGGCCGAGGCGCTCGCCCAGCGGCGCCCCGCCGGAGATCGCGTACTCGCCGCGCCCGCCGAGTACCGCACGCAGCTTGCTGTAAACGAGCCGGTCGAAGACCTTGTGCTTGAACCTGAGACCGATCGAGGGGCCCTCGGGAGTGCCCAGCGCACGGCTGTAGGTGATGGCCGTGTCCGCGGCCTTGTCGAAGATCTTGCCCTTGCCGTCCGCCTGGGCCTTCGCCCGCGCCGAGTTGTAGACCTTCTCGAAGACGCGCGGCACGCCGAGGAGCAACGTCGGCCGGAAGGAGGCGAGTTCGTCGGTGAGGTTCTTGATGTCCGACACGCAGCCGAGCTTGATGGGAGCCATCACGGCCGCCAGTTCGACCATGCGGCCGAAGACGTGCGCGGCCGGGAGGAAGAGCAGCACCGAGCTCTCGCCCGTACGGAACAGGGGCCTCAGGCGCTCGACCAGGTTTCCGCACTCCGCGAAGAAACTGCGGTGGGTGAGCACACAGCCCTTGGGGCGGCCGGTGGTGCCCGAGGTGTAGACGATCGTCGCCGCGTCGTCCGCCTTGGCGCTGGCGCTGCGGTCGTCGACCGTCTCGTCGGCGACCTCGGCGCCCGCGGCGGTCAGTTCCTCGATCGCGCCGTTCTCGATCTGCCAGACGTGCCGAAGGCCGGGCAGCCGGTCGCGTACGGACTCGACGGCGGCGGCGTGCGCGTCGCTCTCGACGATCACCGCGACCGCATCCGAGTCACCGAGGATCCACTGGACCTGCTCGGCCGAGCTGGTTTCGTACACCGGGACGGTGACGGCGCCCGCGCTCCAGATCGCGAAGTCCAGCTGCACCCACTCGTAGCGGGTGGGGGACATCAGGGCGACCCGGTCACCGGGGCGCACGCCGACGGCGATCAGGCCCTTGGCGGCGGCCCGCACCTCGGCCAGGAACTGGGTGGCGGTGACGTCCGTCCAGGCGCCCGCCACCTTTCTGCCCATGACCGCGACATCGGGATGTATGGCGGCATTGCGGCGGATGAGATCCGTCAGATTGCCGTCAGAGGGGACCTCGTACAGGGCCGGAAGACTGAACTCGCGCAAGACTGCTGCTCCTCATCGGGCTCCGGCGCCACGGCTCTGTGTGATGCACCGGCTGCGGTCCAAGATCGGGCAGGTGCTCATTGGGGGGTGAGCACGACTGGACTGCCCGGACGTTACCCACCAGTACTCGGTTCGGGATAGGGGGTTCCGGCCAGATGTTCCCTGCGTCACACGCGTATGGCATCGGTTGTGGCATCGCTCCGCGAGCGTAGTCCACACCTGTCATGACTCGGAAGAACGACCGGTCCGCCCCCACTACCCGGCCCCGACGAGGCAGTCCTAGGGTGATCGTCATGCGAGGCATGCGAGTCAACGTGATCAGTGACGTGCACGGCAACGCCAAGGACCTCGCCAGGGCGGGGGACGGCGCGGATGCCCTCATCTGCCTGGGTGACCTCGTGCTCTTCCTCGACTACGCCGACCACTCGCGCGGTATCTTCCCCGACCTCTTCGGCGTCGACAACGCCGATCTGATCGTGGAACTGCGCACCGCCCGCCGCTTCGACGAGGCCCGCGAACTGGGCCGCAGGCTCTGGGGCGAGCTGCGACTGGACCGGGAGAGTGCCATCGAGTCTGCGGTGCGACGCCAGTACGCCGAGTTGTTCGCCGCCTTTCCCGCCCCGACGTACGCCACCTACGGCAATGTCGACATACCTGCCCTCTGGCCGGAGTACGCGCGCCCGGGCACCACGGTCCTTGACGGGGAGCGCGTCGAGATCGGCGGCCTGACCTTCGGCTTCGTCGGCGGAGGACTGCGCACGCCGATGCGCACCCCGTTCGAGATCTCCGACGAGGAGTACGCGGCCAAGATCGAGGCGATCGGCGAGGTCGACGTGCTCTGCTCGCACATCCCGCCGGAGGTCCCCGAGCTGACCTACGACACGGTCGCGCGCCGCTTCGAACGCGGCAGCCACGCGCTGCTCGCCGCGATCCGCCGCACCCGCCCCCGGTACGCCCTGTTCGGCCACGTCCACCAGCCGCTCGTCGACCGGATGCGCATCGGCGCCACGGAGTGCGTCAACGTCGGGCATTTCGCCTCCACCGGCCGGCCCTGGTCACTGCAGTGGTGAGACCGGGCCCGGCGCCGGTGACCAGTCGGGTCGCGGTAGCCTGCACACCACACCACCCCCGGTCGTACCGCACTGTGAGGAGCCGCAGCGATGGCGGAACACACCAGCTCGAGCATCACGATCGAGGCGGCGCCGGCCGACGTGATGGGCGTGATCTCCGACTTCGCCCGCTACCCGGAGTGGACGGGTGAGGTGAAGGAGGCCAAGGTGCTCGCCACCGACGCCAAGGGCCGTGCCGAGCAGGTCCGCCTCGTGCTGGACGCCGGGGCGATCAAGGACGACCACACCCTCGCGTACACCTGGAGCGGCGACAACGAGGTCAGCTGGACGCTGGTCAAGTCCCAGATGCTGCGCGCCATCGACGGCTCGTACACCCTGGCCGCGGTCGGTGGCGGTGACCGTACCGAGGTCACCTACCAGCTGACCGTCGACGTCAAGATCCCCATGCTCGGCATGATCAAGCGCAAGGCCGAGAAGGTCATCATCGACCGCGCCCTGGCCGGTCTGAAGAAGCGCGTCGAAAGCGCGCCCGCCGCCTGATGCGCACGGTCCTCGTCACCGGCCTCGGCGGCGCGGGCCGTACCACCGTCGCCGCCGCCACCGCGCTCCTCGCGGCCGGGCGGGGCAGGCGCACGCTGTTCCTGTCCGCGGAGCCGGGCGACGTCCTCGGCACACCCGTCGCGGGCAGCCTCGCCGAACCGGCGGAAGTCACCGGCGGGCTGTGGGCCGCCCGTATCGAGGCCGGAGCCGCATTCCGCGCGGAGTTCCTGGCCCTTCAGGAGCGAAGCTCCGGCGCGCTCGACCTGCTGGGCGCGAGGCCTCTGGAGGACGAGGAGCTGACCGAGCTCCCCGGCAGCGAGCAGTTCGCGCTGCTGCGCGCGCTGACCGTCGCATCACGCGGCGACTGGGACGTGCTCGTCGTCGACATGCCGCCGCTGCGCGAGACCATTGCCGCGCTCGCCCTGCCCGAACAGCTGCGCCGCTATCTGCGCCGGCTGCTCCCGGTGGAGCGGCAGGCCGCACGGGCGCTGCGCCCGGTGCTCGCCCAGCTGGCGGGCGTGCCGATGCCCGCGCAGTGGCTGTACGCCACCGCCGATCGCTGGGACGGCGAACTGGCCGGTGTGCAAACGGTGATCGAGGCCCGCGGCACGACCCTGCGCCTGGTCGCCGAGCCCTCACCCGCGGCCGCGGACGTCCTGCGAACGGCCCGCTCCGGGCTCGCCCTGCACGGACTGGAGGCCGACACCCTCGTACCGAACCGGATCCTGCCTGGGCAGTCCCCGGACGCCTGGCTCGCCACACTCTGCGCGCAGCAGGAGAAGCACCTGCGCGAGTGGTACGCACAGTGGGCACCCGGAACCCCGCTCCGCGAGGTGAGCCACCTCGGCCGGGACCCGCGCGGCCTCGAAGACCTCGGCGCACTCGCCGAGGACGGCGGACTCGACGTCGAGCCGGTCACGGACCCCGGGCAGCGCAGGGACGACCCCTGGCGGGTCGAGTTCCCCGCCACGGCCGACGGCGGCGAGGGCCCGCTCTATGTCTGGCGCCTCCCGCTGCCCGGCGCCGTGAAGGAGGATGTCTCGCTGGTACGCCGTGGGGATGAACTCCTGGTCACGGTGGGACCGTTCCGCAGGATTGTTCCGCTGCCCTCCGTGCTGCGCCGCTGCACGGTGTCCGGCGCAGGACTCACGGACGGCGCGCTGCGGGTCCGCTTCACGCCGGATCCCGGGCTGTGGCCCCGCGCCCGCTGAACGCTCTGCCTCCATTCGGGTAACGTCGAGCGTACGAGTGGGGCCACCGGACACCCCCAAGCCTCCGTTCCGCCCGTCCTTCCGCAGGAGTACGCCATGAGCGATGCCACCGAGCGTCCCGCCGTCGACGCCGACGCCTGGGCCAAGGCCTGCGCCGAGGATCTGGAGGCCGAGAAGGCCCGCCGCCGCACCCAGTACGGCACACCGCCCGGCTCCGCCGCCGAGGAGCTGCGCAAACTCCTCGACGTCGTCGCCGACAAGGTCTCCGCCTTCCAGACGTCGCTGCCCGGCATGGCCGCGCAGAGCGCCGTACAGCAGCTGGTCAGCCAGGCGAAGTCCGCCGTCGAGCCGGTCATCGAGCGCAACCCGGAGATCTTCGACCACCTCGCGGCCGCCGGCAGTGAACTGCTCGCCGCCTATCGATCCGCAGTCGAGGGCCATGAGCGACGCTGGACCCAGCAGCGGACCCCGGATCCGGACAGCTCCGGGGATGCCACGGACCCCCGCGACGAAGGCCCCGGGGCGAGCGAGCACATCGACCTGGACTGAGCCGGGCGGTGCCCGCCCTCGGGTACGGTTGGCCGTAGCGGGGCTCGACCGAAAACTGAGGGACACATGGGACTCACCATCGGCGTCGACATCGGCGGCACCAAGATCGCGGCCGGCGTGGTCGACGAAGAGGGCACCATTCTTGAGACGTACACGGTGCCCACGCCGTCGACCTCCGAGGGCATCGTCGACGCGATCTGCTCCGCCGTGGCCGGGGCCGGCGAGGGGCACGACATCGAGGCCGTCGGCATCGGCGCCGCCGGATACGTCGACGACAAGCGCGCCACCGTCCTGTTCGCGCCCAACATCCAGTGGCGCTACGAACCGCTGAAGGACAAGATCGAGCAGCACGTCGGCCTCCCCGTGGTCGTCGAGAACGACGCGAACGCGGCAGCCTGGGGCGAGTACCGCTTCGGCGCCGGCCAGGGCCACGAGGACGTCATCTGCATCACGCTCGGCACCGGGCTCGGCGGCGGCATCATCATCGGCAACAAGCTGCGCCGCGGACGCTTCGGCGTGGCCGCGGAGTTCGGCCACATCCGGGTGGTCCCGGACGGTCTGCTGTGCGGCTGCGGCAGCCAGGGCTGCTGGGAGCAGTACGCCTCCGGACGGGCCCTCGTGCGGTACGCCAAGCAGCGCGCCCACGCCACCCCCGAGAACGCCGAGGTGCTCCTCGGCCTCGGCGACGGCACGGTCGAGGGCATCGACGGCAAGCACATCAGCGAGGCCGCCCGCCAGGGCGACGCGGTTGCCCTTGACTCGTTCCGTGAACTGGCCCGCTGGGCCGGCGCGGGCCTGGCCGATCTCGCCTCGCTCTTCGACCCGTCGGCGTTCATCGTGGGCGGCGGCGTTTCGGACGAGGGCGAGCTCGTCCTCGACCCCATTCGCAAGTCCTTCCGGCGCTGGCTGGTCGGCAGCCAGTGGCGTCCGCACGCCCAGGTGCTCGCTGCCCAACTGGGCGGAAAGGCGGGCATGGTGGGCGCGGCGGACCTGGCACGCCAGGGCTGATCCCCGCTTGCGCCTGAACCGGCGCCGCTCTCGCGGAGCCGGCCGGACGCTGGTCATCTATGCGCAGACGCCCGTCGCGCCCCAAGGGGGAGCGGCGGGCGTCTGCCGTATGTTGATCGCCATGGCGACGAGTCTGCTGCCCAACTCCCGCACCGAACCCGACGGTTCGGCGGTGATCCGGGTCCTCGGTTACAACATCCGCTCCCTGCGGGACGACGAGGAGGCGTTGGCACGGGTGATCCGTGCCTGCCGGCCCGATCTGGTCTTCGTCCAGGAGGCCCCGCGCTTCTTCCGCTGGCGCAAACACGCCGCCCGGCTCGCCGCCAAGAGCGAACTCGTGGTCCTGACGGGCGGGGCGACCGCCACCGGACCGCTGCTGCTCTGCTCGCTGCGCGCCACGGTGGAGCGTACGGAAGACGTGCTGCTGCCGCTCACTCCCGGGCTGCACCGGCGCGGTTTCGCCACCGCGGTCGTACGGATCGGGGGCGCCCGGATCGGACTGCTCAGCTGCCATCTGAGCCTGCGGAGCGACGAGCGCTACGCGCAGGCCGGGATGCTGCTGGACCGGCTGAAGGCGATGGATGTGCCGTACGCGATCGCGGCGGGCGACATCAACGAGCGGCCCACGGGCCGCAGCTTCCGCAGGCTCGCAGAGTCACTTCAGGACTGCTGGGAGGTCGCGCCCTGGGGCGGTGAGTACACCTCGACGCCGGACAATCCGCACCAGCGGATCGACGCGATCTTCGCCACGGCGGGCGTCGAGGTGCTGGGATGCGGTGTGCCGCTGGGCCTCCCGGGCATCACCGAGGCCGACCTGCGCGCCGCGACGGACCACCTTCCGGTGCTGGCCGCACTGCGGGTCCAGGGGGCCTGATCCCGGGGACCCCATGGAACCCCCGGCACCACCGCGCTGGAACCCCTATACCACCGCGCCGCGGCCCGGGTCGTCGTCGTCCTCGTCGTCTCCGTGCGACATCCGGGCCACCAGGGTGGCGAAGCCGCCCAGGAAACCGCCGACACACAGCGTGGTCAGCCACCACGTCATGTCCCACTGCAGCAGCACCGCGATCAGCATCAGCACCGGGCCGCCCACCACCGCGAGCCAGGCGAACCTGGCCGTGACATCGGCCTCCGGCAGCGGCGGCGGCTCCGGCGGGACGAAGTGGCCCTCGTCGCCGTCGTCGAGGTCCTCGTCCCTGGGCTCGGTCACCCGGTAGTCGCGCGGGCCGCCGACGCCCGGCGCGAAAGTGATGGAACTCCCCAGCGCCGGCCGATCCGCGTCCCTTGCGTCGTCCCCGTCCCCGTCCCCGTCGTCGTCCGCGCCGGGCTCCGGCTGCTCGGCCGAGCGGCCCTTCGGGCCGCGGTTCGGGGTCTCGTTCAGATCGCCCTCCAGCAGGGCGAGATCCTCCACCGACTTGAACGGCTTGGCACCCGGCGGGTCGGCCGGCTCCTCGCCGTATCCCGCGACGATGGCCGCCCAGGCGGCTTCCTCGTCGATCGGCTGCGGCTCGCGGTCCGCGTCGTGCTGCTCAGCCACCGGTGGTGCTCCCCTTCTTCCCGACACTCGGAGCGAGGCGGCCGATGAACGCGTAACTCTCCTCGAAAATCCGCTCCGCATCGTGGTCCAACGTCGCCACGTGGTAGCTCTGTTCCAGAAGGATCTCCCTGACATCGGTCGAGGAGACCCGGCTGAGGATGCGGGCCGAGTCGACCGGCGGGACCACATGGTCCTGCGGGCTGTGCAGCAGGACCATCGGCTGTGTGACCTGCGGCAGCTCGCCGTCCACCAGCCGGAGGAAGTTCCGCAGGGAGTGCGCGGCGTGCAGCGGCACCCGGTCGTATCCGACCTCCTCGGAGCCCTCCTTGGCGATGTCGCTCGTGAGTCCCTTGGTCGTGGGCACCACGTGCCGCATCACGGGCAGGGCGTGTGCCGACAGGCCGTGGACCTTGTTCGCCGGGTTGACCACGACGATGCCGCTGACCGAGTCGCCGTGCTTTGCGGCCAGACGCAGTGTCAGCGCGCCGCCCATGGAGAGCCCGAAGACGAATACCTGGCTGCACCGCTCCAGCAGCAGCCGCAGCTCGCGGTCCACCTCGGCGTACCAGTCCTGCCAGCCGGTGACCTGCATGTCCTGCCAGCGCGTGCCGTGCCCGGGCAGCAGCGGCAGGGACACCGTCAGTCCGCGCTCCGCCAGATAGTCGGCCCAGGGGCGCAGCGACTGCGGGGAACCGGTGAATCCGTGACAGAGAAGGACGCCGACCTCGCCGCCCTCATGACGGAACGGCTCAGCTCCAGGAAGGACCGGCACCGGGGTCTCCTTTCGGGGGTTCGGGGCCCACGGCAGAGCCGTTGACGTGGCAGGCCCCGGTCAGGCACAGCGGCAGTGTCTTGAAGGTCTACTTGAAGGTCTTGGAGGTCTACTTCACCGTACGCGACCGGACTGACACCGACCAGGTGCGAAGGGCCCCCGGCACAGCGATCCCGGGCGCGCCTCGGGTTAAGGTCTGTTCGACAGCACACAGGAGGCACCCGAGTTGATCTACGGCGCAATGAAGTTCTCCATCGGAGGCTCGCTGAAGCTTGCCTTCAGGCCCTGGGTGGAGGGACTGGAGAACATTCCCGCCGACGGAGCGGCGATCCTCGCAAGCAATCATCTGTCCTTCTCGGACTCGTTCTTCCTCCCCGCGGTGCTCGACCGCAAGGTCACCTTCATCGCCAAGGCGGAGTACTTCACCTCGCCCGGTGTGAAGGGCAGGCTCACCGCCGCCTTCTTCAAGGGCGTCGGCCAGCTCCCGGTGGACCGCTCGGGCGCCCGAGGAGCGGGTGAGGCGGCGATCAAGGCCGGTATCGACGTCATCGAGAGCGGCGGTCTGTTCGGCATCTACCCGGAGGGCACCCGCTCTCCGGACGGCCGCCTCTATCGCGGCAAGCCCGGCGGCCTCGCGCGCGTGGCACTCGCCACGGGTGCTCCGGTCATCCCGGTCGCGATGATCGACACCGAGAAGATCCAGCCGCCCGGCAAGGTGGTCCCCAAGCTGATGCGCCCGGGGATCCGGATCGGCAAGCCGCTCGACTTCAGCCGCTATCAGGGCATGGAACACGACCGCTTCATCCTGCGCTCGGTGACCGACGAGGTCATGTACGAGATCATGAAGCTCTCGGGCCAGGAGTACGTCGACATCTACGCGACTGCCGCGAAGCGTCAGATCGCGGAGGCGGAGAAGGCCGAAAAGGCGGCCGCGAAGGCGGCGGAGAAGGCGGACAAGGCCGAAAAGCCGGATCGGTCGGATCCCTCGGAGACGACGGGCCGGCCGGCCGCGTAGCCGCGCGGTCCGTCCTGGGGAGGGGGAAATGGCCAAGCGCGAGCGTGTCGTGCGGATGTCGGTCGAACTGCCGCTGTGGCGTGCCCTCACCGCCTACCGCGTCCTGACAATGATCTACGCGGATCTGCTGTTCGCCTTCACCCAGGACAAGTTCGAGCGGCCGTGGGTGGCGTTCGTCCTCCTCGCGGTGATGTCGGTGTGGACGCTGGCCACCCTGCCCAGGGTGGCCAACGCGGCCCGCTGCACCAAGCCGTTCCTCGTGGCCGATCTGACCCTCGCGCTCACCGGCATACTGCTTACGCCGCTCGCCGACTTCCAGGCGCAGCATGTCGACGGGCCCACGCTGCCGACGATCTGGACCGCCGGTTCCGTCCTCGCGTTCGCCCTCAAGGGCGGCTGGCGCTGGGCCGGTTTCGCCTCGTCGTTCGTCGCCGTGGCCAACATCGTCGAGCGGGGCGAGCCCAGCCGGGACACCTTCCACAACGTCCTGCTGGTCTGGGTCGCCTCCATCGCCATCGGCTACGTCGTCGAGGTCGCCCGCGCCTCCGAGCGCACCCTCGCCCGCGCCCTGGAGATCGAGGCGGCGACCCGCGAGCGGGAGCGGCTGGCCCGCGACATCCACGACAGCGTCCTGCAGGTGCTGGCGATGGTGCAGCGACGAGGTACGGCTCTGGGCGGCGAGGCCGCGGAACTCGGCCGGATGGCGGGGGAGCAGGAGGTCGCGCTGCGCACCCTGGTCTCCAGCGGTCTGGTGCCCACGATGCGCGAGTCGCAGGACGCCACGCAGGGCGCGGTCGTCCGCACGGTCGACGTGGACGACGAGCCGTCCGACGGACCCGGACTCCGCGATCTTCGCTCGCTGCTGGCCCACCACGCCGGGTCGAAGGTGACGCTCTCCGAGCCGGGCGCCCCGGTCCTGCTTCCGGCCGCCGCGGCCGCGGAGCTGGCCGCCGCTGTCAGTGCCGCCCTGGACAATGTCACCCGGCATGCGGGTCAGGACGCCCAGGCCTGGATCCTGGTCGAGGACTGGCCGGACGAGGTGATCGTGACGGTGCGGGACGACGGCCCGGGCATCCCGGAGGGCAGGCTGGCGCAGGCGGAGGGCGAGGGCAGGCTCGGAGTCGCCCTCTCGATCCGCGGGCGGCTGAGGGATCTGGGCGGCTCGGCGGAGTTGATCTCCGTCCCGGGCCAGGGCACAGAAGTCGAGTTGAAGGTTCCACGGGGGAAGGCAGAGAAATGACGGAGCAGCAGACGATCAGGGTGATGGTCGTAGACGATCACCCGATGTGGCGGGACGCCGTCGCCCGGGATCTGGGTGCGGCCGGGTTCGACGTGGTGGCGACTGCCGGTGACGGCCCGCAGGCCGTGCGCCGCGCCCGCGCCGTCACGCCCGACGTGCTCGTCCTCGACCTCAACCTCCCCGGGATGCCCGGTGTCCAGGTGTGCAAGGAGCTCGTCGGCTCCCACCCCGCCCTGCGGGTCCTGGTGCTCTCCGCGAGCGGTGAGCACGCGGACGTCCTGGAGGCGGTCAAGTCCGGGGCGACGGGCTATCTGCTCAAGTCGGCCAGTACGGAGGAGCTGACAGACGCCGTGCGCCGTACCGCCGTCGGCGATCCGGTCTTCACGCCGGGCCTCGCGGGCCTGGTGCTCGGTGAGTACCGGCGGCTGGCGACCGAGCCCGCGCCGGCGTCCGGCGGGGACGAGCCGAAGGCCCCGCAGCTGACCGAGCGCGAGACCGAGGTGCTGAGACTCGTTGCCAAGGGGCTCTCGTACAAGCAGATCGCCGAGCGTTTGGTCATCTCCCACCGCACCGTCCAGAACCACGTCCAGAACACCCTCGGCAAGCTCCAGTTGCACAACCGTGTGGAGCTCGTGCGGTACGCGATCGAGCGCGGCCTGGACGACGTGTGACTTTGCCGCCCTTCGGGTGCTACTCGTACGAGTGAAAAGGCGGGCGTCAACCGTCGCCTGACGAAGAGGAATTGACCCTTCGCCCCATCCCGTAGTGACCTGGGTCACCATTAGCGTGGCGGTCATACGGCTCACCAGGCGAAGGGAAGTTTCCATGCGCGTCGGAGTACTGACCGGGGGCGGCGACTGCCCCGGGCTCAATGCGGTCATCCGTGGCGTCGTCCGCAAGGGCGTGCAGGAGTACGGATACGAGTTCGTCGGCTATCGCGATGGCTGGCGCGGCCCCCTCGAAGGCGACACGGTCCCGCTCGACATCCCGGCCGTACGCGGCATTCTGCCCCGTGGCGGCACCATCCTCGGCTCTTCGCGCACCAACCCCCTCAAGGCGGAGAACGGCATCCGCCGTATCAAGGACACCCTCGGCAAGAACGAGGTGGACGCGCTGATCGTGATCGGCGGCGAGGACACTCTGGGTGTGGCCGCGCGGCTCTGCGAGGAATACGGCATCAACTGCGTCGGCGTGCCCAAGACCATCGACAACGACCTGTCGGCCACGGACTACACCTTCGGCTTCGACACCGCGGTCGGCATCGCCACCGAGGCCATCGACCGGCTCCACACCACCGCCGAATCCCATATGCGTGTCCTCGTGGTGGAGGTGATGGGGCGCCACGCCGGCTGGATCGCCCTGCACTCCGGTCTCGCGGGCGGCGCGAACGTCATCCTCATTCCGGAGCAGCGCTTCGACGTCGACCAGGTCTGCGCCTGGGTGACCTCGCGCTTCAAGGCCAGTTACGCACCGATCGTGGTGGTCGCCGAAGGGGCCATGCCCAAGGACGGCGAGGCGGTGCTCAAGGACGGTTCGCTCGACTCCTTCGGCCATGTCCGGCTTTCCGGCGTCGGTGAATGGCTGGCCAAGGAGATCGAGAAGCGAACGGGCAAGGAGGCCCGCACCACGGTCCTCGGCCATGTCCAGCGCGGCGGCACCCCGAGCGCGTTCGACCGCTGGCTGGCGACGCGCTTCGGGCTGCACGCGATCGAGGCGGTGCGGGACGGGGACTTCGGGAAGATGGTGGCGCTGCAGGGCACGGACATCGTGCGGGTGCCGATTGCCGAGGCGACGGCGAAGCTGAAGACGGTGGACCCGAAGCTGTACGAGGAGGTCGGGGTCTTCTTCGGCTGAGGGCCCCGAACACCGGACGGGCCGAATGTGCGGCCGAGCCGCCCATTTCCGCCCGTCCGGCGTCGGGTGGGGCCCCCGGTCACACCGCCGTCATCGACGCGACCACGCTCCGGACCACCTCCGGCCCCCGCAGCGTCAGCACGGACTCCGGGTGGAACTGGATGCCCGCGAAGCCCGCTCCCCGCAGGGCATGCACCTCCGCCGTGCGGGGGTCGCGCGCGACCTCGATCCCCCGCGCCCCCAACTCCTCCGCCGCCGCGTCATCGCACCGCGCGGTGAAGCTGTTGTAGAACCCCACCGTCTCCTCACGCCCGAAGAAGTCGATACGCTCCTGCGCGCCCTGGTACGGCGTGGCCTTCCGTACGATCTTCAGGCCCAGCTCCGCGGCCATGAGTTCATGGCCGAGGCAGACACCGAGCAGCCCATGGCGCTGATCGCGCAGCAACTCGCCCGTGAGCGCGCGCAGGAAGCGCATCTTCGGGTCGGCAGCGTCGGCGGGATCGCCCGGGCCGGGGCCCAGCACCACCGGTCCCGGGTGCGTGAGCACCCTCTCGCGCAGGCCCGGCTCGTCGTGCCGGCGTACGGTCACCTCCAGGCCGGTGGAGCGCAGCAGATGCGCCAGCATCGCGGTGAAGGTGTCCTCGCCGTCGACGACCAGGGCGTGGCCCGACAGCTGCGCGGACCGCTCCTGCATCCGCAGCCAGAACGGAGCGAGGTCGGCGCGGCGGGCGTCGAGCGCGGCCCGTACCCTCGGGTCGTCGGCGAGACCCGGGCGCCCGGCGTCCTCCCGGGGCCGCCCCGGGCGAACCCCCAGCGCGGCCAGCACGCCCGCCGCCTTGGCGTGTGTCTCGGCGACCTCGCCCGCCGGGTCGGAGTGCCGCACCAGCGTGGCCCCGACCGGCACCCGCAGGGACCCGTCGGCGTCGATGTCGGCGGTACGGATCAGGATGGGGGAGTCGAGGGTCTGCGCGCCTCCCGAGTCCCTGCCGATCAGCGCGAGCGCCCCCGCGTAGTAGCCGCGCCCGCCCACCTCGTGGCGTTCGATGACGCGGCAGGCGTTCTGCACCGGCGAGCCGGTGACCGTGGCCGCGAACATGGTCTCCCGCAGGACCTCGCGCACATCGAGGGAGCTCTTGCCCCTCAACTCGTACTCCGTGTGCGCGAGATGAGCCATCTCCTTGAGCCGGGGCCCGACGACCACGCCGCCCATGTCGCCGACTGTGCACATCATCTTCAGCTCCTCGTCGACGACCATGGAGAGCTCGTCGCGCTCCTTGCGGTCCTCCAGGAAGCCGAGCAGTGCCTCGGGGGTGGGGCCCTCGGGCGGATATCGGAAGGTGCCGCTGATGGGGTTCATCACGACGGTGCCCCCGCTCATCCGCACATGGACCTCGGGGCTGGCCCCGACCAGGGTGCGCTCGCCGGTGTGCACGACGAAGGTCCAGTACGCGCCGCGCTCGCCGTCGAGCAGCCGGCGGAACAGGGCGAGCGCGTCGGCCCGGCCGAAGCCGGGGATGCGGCCGGTGCAGGTGCGGCGGATGACGAAGTTCGCGCCCTCGCCCCGGCCGATCTCGTCCTCGATGACGCGCCGGACGATGCCCGCGTACTCCTCGTCGCCGACGTCGAAGGCCCCGCCCTCGACCCGTACGTCATGGGCGGGAAGCTGCGACAGGGCGTCGGCGAGGGGGAGTTCGTACGATGTGTCGGCGACGAGTACGGACAGCGGCGTCCCGTCGTCGCGTACGTCGAAGCCGCGCTCCCTGATCTGGCGGAACGGGACCAGGGCGAGCGAGGGGCGGTCGGTGGCCGGGATGTCGGCGAGCCGCTCGGCCTCGTGCACCGCGCCGATCAGGACCTCGACGGTGTCGTGGTCGCGGCCGGGGGTGCGCCTGCGCAGCAGGGCGAAGGGAGGGCAGTCGTCGTCGAGCAGTCGGCTGATGGGCATCCGGTGTTCCTTCCGGGTGGGAGGAACGGCCGCTGTCCCCGGACCCGGGAAACACTGAAGGCCGCCCCTCGGGCGGCCTTCGCGATCCTGTTGCGCGCGATCAGTCAGTGGGCCGCCGGATGTGCGGTCCACCACCAGCTCTGAGTCGAATGCGCGAACATGCGCCGAACCCTACCCGATGCCGCTTCCCCGACTGCGCGGTCGGGCGCGGTCGTCTCATCTACTGAGCAGTGGAATGGACGGCCGACACGACCCCGTAATGTGGTCAGGGTGACCGTGAACGCTAAGACCACCGCTACCGGTGGCAACACCTGGCGAGACCTGCCCGCGGCGCAGCAGCCCGAGTACCCCGATGCCGAGGCTCTGCGCGATGTGATCGCGGACCTCGAGTCGTATCCGCCACTCGTCTTCGCGGGCGAGTGCGACCAGCTGCGCGCCCGGATGGGAGCCGTCGCCAAGGGCGAGGCGTTCCTGCTCCAGGGCGGCGACTGCGCCGAGGCCTTCGACGGTGTGTCCGCCGACCACATCCGCAACAAGCTCAAGACCCTGCTGCAGATGGGCGCGGTGCTCACCTATGCCGCGTCCGTGCCCGTGGTCAAGGTCGGCCGTATCGCGGGCCAGTACTCCAAGCCGCGCTCCAAGCCGACCGAGACCCGCGACGGCGTGACGCTGCCCACCTACCGGGGCGACTCCGTCAACGGCTTCGACTTCACCGAGGCAGCCCGGATCCCGGACCCCGAGCGCCTCAAGCGGATGTACAACGCATCCGCGGCGACGCTCAACCTGGTGCGTGCCTTCACCACCGGTGGCTACGCCGACCTGCGCCAGGTGCACGCCTGGAACCAGGACTTCGTGAAGTCGTCCCCCTCCGGGCAGCGCTACGAGCAGCTCGCGCGGGAGATCGACAACGCGCTGAACTTCATGAAGGCCTGCGGCACCGACCCGGCTGAGTTCCGCACAGTCGAGTTCTACTCCTCCCACGAGGCGCTGCTGCTCGACTACGAGGGTGCGCTGACCCGCACCGACTCGCGGACCGGCCAGCTGTACAACACCTCAGGCCACATGGTCTGGATCGGTGAGCGCACCCGCCAGCTGGACGGCGCGCACATCGAGTTCGCCTCGCGGATCCGCAACCCGATCGGTGTGAAGCTCGGCCCGACGACCACGGTCGACGAGGCGCTCCAGTACATCGAGAAGCTCGACCCCGACCGGGAGCCGGGCCGGCTGACCTTCGTCGTCCGCATGGGCGCCGACAAGGTCCGCGACAAGCTCCCCGAGCTGGTCGAGAAGGTCACGGCCTCCGGCGCCACGGTGGCCTGGGTGACCGACCCGATGCACGGCAACACCTTCGAGGCGGCATCCGGGCACAAGACCCGCCGCTTCGACGACGTGCTCGACGAGGTCAAGGGCTTCTTCGAGGTCCACAAGAGCCTCGGGACCCACCCGGGCGGCATCCATGTCGAGCTCACCGGTGACGATGTCACCGAGTGCGTGGGCGGTGGCGACGAGATCTTCGTCGACGATCTGCACCAGCGCTACGAGACGGCCTGTGACCCGCGCCTGAACCGCAGCCAGTCCCTGGACCTGGCCTTCCTGGTCGCGGAGATGTACCGCGACCAGTAGGCGGACCCGCAGTGACGGATCAATGACGGTGGGGCGCGGATCGATGTGATCCGCGCCCCACCGTCGTGTCCGGGGCTTTTGCGAACCCTGTCCGGCGGGTAAGGTTAGGTTAGCCTCACCGATCATCGGGAAGGCGCCATCCATCGATCCCGCCCGGGAGGTGACCGCGTGTACGTCTGCTCGTGCTTCGGCATCACGGAAAAGCAGGTGAAGGAACACGCGGATGCCGGCGCCTGCACACCCCGCCAGATCGCGTCGGTCTCGAAAGCCGGTACCGACTGCGGATCGTGCGTGCGACGTATCCAGGGGATCCTGGGACGCGGCGCCTGCCCCCGCCGGGAACTGCTCGGGCAGGGCAACGGTGCAGCCGTCCTGGCCGCCGGCACCCAGCAGGCCCCTCGGCCCGAGCTCGGCGAAGCCGCCTAGCTGATCGACCGGGCAGCGGTCTAGCTCTCCGGCTGCTCGATCAGCTGCGCGATGTACAGCGCCTCACCGAGCTTCTCCACGAGCTCCAGCTGCGTGTCGAGGTAGTCGATGTGGTGCTCCTCGTCCTCCAGGATCGACTCGAAGATGTTCGCGGACGTGATGTCGCCCTTGGCTCGCATCACCTCGATGCCGCGCTTGAGGCGGTCGATCGCCTCCACCTCGACCTGCCGGTCGGCCTGGAACATCTCGGTCACCGTCTGACCGACGCGCACATGGAAGAGCCGCTGGTAGTTGGGCAGGCCGTCGAGGAAGAGAATGCGGTCGGTCAGTACCTCCGCGTGCTTCATCTCGTCGAACGACTCGGCCCGGGTGTACTTCGCGAGCTTCGTCCAGCCGAAGTTCTCCTGCATCTTCGCGTGCAGGAAGTACTGGTTGATGGCGGTCAGCTCGGCAGTCAGCTGCTCATTGAGGAACTCGATGACCTCGGGGTCGCCCTGCATCGCAGAGGCTCCTTCCGCGCGTGTGACTGGGGCAGGTGCGCGCATCCTCGCATCGAGGCAGGGGGCAGTCCAGTAAGTGCATGCTTAGTAGGAGTTGCCCGAATCGGGCCAGACCTGGTCATGACCACCCCTCCTTGTCTGTCACCATTGAAGGCATGGGTCAGCCGGAGAGCCGGGAATACCGCGCATCAGAGGAGTCCGAGCTTCCGCCGGGGCAGCGACTGCAGCGTGGCTGGCCGGTCACTCACTACGGCCCCGTACCCAAATTCAAGCCGGACCGCTGGGAGTTCAGGGTTTTCGGCGCCACGGCGGACGGCGACAAACGCTGCTGGACCCATGAGGAGTTCTCGGAGCTGCCCTTCTCGACGGTCGTCGCCGATCTGCACTGCGTGACGAAGTTCAGCATGCTCGGCGCCGAATGGGGCGGTGTGCCCGCCCGTACGATCGTGGAGCTCGCCCCGCCGGCGGCGAACGTCACCCATGTCATGGTCTGGGCGGAGTACGGATTCAGCGCCAATATGCGGCTCTCCGACTTCGTCGCGGACCGCACGATCTTCGCGACGCACAAGGACGGTGAGCTGCTCACAGCGGAGCACGGCTTTCCGCTGCGCCTTGTAGTGCCGCATCTGTACGCCTGGAAGGGGCCCAAGTGGGTCCGGGGCGTGGAGTACATGACCGCCGACCGCCGCGGCTTCTGGGAGGAGCGCGGCTATCACAACCTCGGCGACCCGTGGCGCGAGCAGCGCTACTCCTACCAGGAAGAGCCCGGGGACGGCCCCGAGCTCTGACTTTGCCGTCCGTGCCGGTGGCGTCGTCAGTGGTACTGGTGGACCACCGCGTGGCCCTTTCCGCGGCCGATCATCCACCTGTTCACGGGCGTCGTCACGACGAAGGCGATGACGAGCGAGACGGCGAGGGCGAGCCAGAACAGCAGGTCGGCGAGCTCTGCGTCCATGGCGTTCGGCCAGAGCGCGATGACGCCGTTGTCGACCAGTTCCATCACGGCGATGGAGAGGGTGTCGGCGGCGAGGGCGACCCGGACGGCGTTCCTGAAGTCGACCCCGGCCCTCAGGACGCCGCGCAGTGTGAGTGAGTAGCCGAAGAAGAAGGCCAGGGTGATCGCGAGGATCATCGTCGGCACGTTTCCCCAGCCCAGCGCGGTGCCGATGGTCATGCCGAGCACCTCGCCAATGGCACAGCCGGTGAGGCAGTGCAGCGTCGCCCGGGCGGCCGTCGACCAGCTGACCTTTCCGCGACCCTCGTGCATGTCCGTGTGGTGCGCGTGCTCGGTGTGGGTGTCGTGCTCGGTGCGGGTGTCGTGCTGCATCAGAAGCCCCCAACCTCAGGTAGCGGTTCCGGCCGACAGCTACAACCATATACCCCCTAGGGGTATTCCTCAATCGAGCCCTCGGCGGAGATTCTTCAGCCGCGCCACATCCGCCGAGTGCCCCTCCTTACCGCCGGGAGTCTCGATGATCAGCGGTACGCCCTCCGTCGCCGGATGCCGCATCAGCTCCCGGAAGGGCTCCTCCCCTATGTGACCTGCACCGATGTTCTCGTGCCTGTCCTTGTGCGCGCCGGCCACATCCTTGGAGTCATTGGCGTGGATCAGCTTGAGCCGCCCCTCACCGACCGTTCCCACCAGCAGATCCAGCGTCTTCGCCATCCCGTCCGGGCCCGCCAGATCGTGTCCCGCCGCGAAGATGTGGCAGGTGTCGAAGCAGACGCCCAGCTTGGGATGCGCGTCGAGCGCCTCGAAGTACGGGCCGAAGTCCCACGTGCGCGAGCAGAGCGAGAAGCCCTGGCCCGCCGTCGATTCCAGCAGCAGGAACGGGTCGTCGTCGTGCGTCAGTTCGTCGAGCAGCGGCAGCATCCGCTCCCGTACCTGCGCAAGCGCCACCTCCCGGGCTCGCCCGCCGGTCGCCGAGCCGGTGTGCACGACCACACCCTTCGCGCCGATCTCGCGGCCCCGGCGCAGCGAGTGCCGCAGCGATTCCACGGACTTCTCCGCGGTGGCCTCGGTGTGCGAGCCGAAGTTGATCAGATAAGGGGCATGGACGTACGCCGAGATCCCTCTCGCGGCGCACTCCGCGCGGAACCGCTCGTCCTGCGCCGGATTTCCGGCGGGCGTCGCCCAGCCGCGAGGGTTGGCCACAAAGACCTGGACGGTTTCCGCCGCCAGCTCACGGGCGTAGGCGAGACCCGTGGTGGCGAGGCCGCCGGCCACGGGGACATGGCCGCCGACGGGGTTGCGCATGAGAACTACAGTCCCTTGGTCTTGATGGTGATCGTGCTGCCCTCGGGCGCCTGCTCGTCCGCCGCGACGGACTGACTCTCCACGGTGTCCCCGAGGAACGGGAAGCTCTTGTCGACCTTGACCTCGAACCCCGCCGACTTCAGCTTGCTCGTGGCCTCGTCGACCTTCAGGCCGACGACATCCGGGACTGGGAGCATGCGGGGGCCCTTGGAGACGGTCAGTGTGACGGTGTCGCCGCGGGCCAGCTCGGTGCCCTCGGCCGCGGACTGCCCGGCGACAGAGCCGGCCTCCTCGGGGGAGTTGATCTGCTCGGAAGCGATCTTGACCTTGAAGCCCGCGCCGGTGAGTCGGCTGGTCGCGTCGTCCACCGATTCACCCGTCACATCCGGGACTTCGATCGGCGCGCCCCTGCTGACAACGACGGCGACCGCGGAATCGGGGCTGCGGCGGGTCCCGGAAGCCGGATCCGTGCTGATCACCGCCCCCTGCTCGATCTCCTCGCTGAACTCGTTGGTGACCACGCCCGGCGCGAGACCGGCCTTCTCCAGCTCGAGCTCGGCCTGGGCGAGCGGCTTGCCCTTGACATCGGGGACCCGGACGATCTCCGGGCCGCGCGAGACGATGATCGTCACCGAGCCATTGCCGCGGATGCGCTCATTCGTCCCGGGGTCGGTCTTGATGACAGTGCCGCGCTGGACCGTTTCGCTGAAGTCGTACCGGACCTTCTTCACATCGAGTCCGGCGCTCTTCAACTGCTGCCTCGCGTCCTTCTCGGTCTTGCCGATCAGGGCCGGGACCCGGGTGAACTGCCCGGAGTTGATGTACCAGACGCCCGCCCCCACGCCGAGCACGAGCAGTACGGCGACCAGGGCGGCGAGCACGCCGCGCCGCGGGACGGCCCGGCGACCCGTCGGCCGGGTCGGCTCGGGCGGCTGAGGCGGCGGCATCGTCAGCCGGGCGGTGTGGTCGACCCCGGGCTCCTCGCGGGGGAGCACCCGGGGGATCACGCTGGTGGCGTCCTCCGAAGCCGCCGCAGGCCCCGCGGCGGCGGGCTCGGCCCCGCCGGCTGCCAGCGCCTGCGGCGGCACCAGGTCCAGCTGTTCGTCGCTGAGCGGGGCCCGGGCCGCGCGGGCCTGTGCCAGCAGCGTCACCGCGTCGTGAGGGCGCATCTCCGGATTGCGGGCGGTGGCGCTCGCGACCAGCTCGTCGAGTTCGACGGCGAGCCCCGGCACCAGGGCGGAGGGGGCCGGAACGTCCTCGTTCAGATGCTGGAACAGGACCTGGGCGGGCGTGTCGCCGGAGTGCGGCTTGGAGCCGGTCAGCATCTCGTAGAGGACGACTCCGCAGGCGTACACGTCGGCCCGCGTGTCGGCCGTGCCGTGCTCGATCTGCTCGGGAGCGAGATACGAGACGGTGCCCAGCACCGTGCCCGTGGTGCTGGTGACCGAGCCGACCGTGCGTACGAGACCGAAGTCGGCGACCTTGACCCGGCCGTCGTCCCCTATCAGCACGTTCTCCGGCTTCATGTCCCGGTGGACGAATCCGGCCCGGTGCGCCGCGCCGAGCGCCGCCAGCACGGGCTCCAGGATGTCGAGCGCCGCCCGCGGCTGGAGGGCCCCGCGCTCGCGCAGTACGTCGCGCAATGTGCAGCCCGCGACGTACTCCATGGCCAGGTAGACGTACGCACCCTCGGCGCCCTGGTCGAAGACCGCCACCACATTGGGGTGGGCGAGGCGCGCCACGGACTTGGCCTCGCGGATGAAGCGCTCCACGAAGGAGGCGTCGGTGGCGAGGGCGGGGTGCATCACCTTGAGCGCGAGCACCCGGTCGAGTCGGGTGTCGACGGCCCGGTAGACCGTGGCCATACCGCCGACAGCGATACGCGCGTCGACGCGGTAGCGGCCGTCGAGCACGTGCCCGACGAGGGGGTCCTTGAGGGTCGTGTCCACGCGGGAGATTCTACGAGTCATGGCTGACAGGGCGGATGCGGTGGGGTTGGACCGGAGCGGTACTGCAGCCGAGCTGTGACGCGGGGCCTGTTCGCCGGGGCGGCTGCCCGCCCTGATCGCCTGCGGCGGGCTTTGTCCCCTACCCGCCCCATCCCGTAACTGGGGCTCCGCCCCAGACCCCTTGGGGGGCTCCGCCCCCGGACCCCCGCGCCTCAAACGCCGGCGGGGCTGAAAATTTCCCGCCGGTCGGCCCGAATCTTCGGGCCGACCGGCGGAAATCCAGCCCGTCCGGCGTTTGAGGACACGCGCGAAGCGCGTACGGGCTTGGGGCGGAGCCCCAGTTCGCGCCGCGAAGCGGGCGCAGGGGGCTGGGGGCTTGCCCCCAGTTGGGGGTGGCCGTTAGGGGGAGGGAGGGGTGGGGAACAAGCCCCGCGCAGCGGTCAGAACGCCGGGCGTTCCGGGTCCAGGACCGCCCGGCCCTCGACCGGCGACGACGCCTCCGCGAAGTGCCGCCGTGGAATCCGGCCCGCCCGCCGCGCCAACCGCCCCGCCTCCACCGCGTGCCGCATCGCCTCCGCCATCAGCACCGGCTCCTGCGCCCGCGTGACCGCCGATGCCAGCATCACGGCCGCGCAGCCGAGCTCCATCGCGAGCGCGGCATCGGACGCCGTACCGGCCCCGGCGTCCAGAATCACCGGCACGCGCGCGTGCTCGACGATCAACTGGAAGTTGTGCGGGTTGCGGATGCCCAGACCGGAGCCGATCGGCGAGCCCAGCGGCATGATCGCCGCGCAGCCCACGTCCTGAAGCTTCCGCGCCAGCACCGGGTCGTCGTTGGTGTACGGCAGCACCGTGAAGCCGTCGTCGACCAGGATCTCGGCGGCCTCCAGCAGCTCGATCGGATCCGGCAGCAGCGTGCGCTCGTCCGCGACGACCTCCAGCTTGATCCAGTCCGTGCTCAGCGCCTCTCGCGCGAGACGCGCGGTGAGGACGGCCTCGCCCGCGGTGAAGCAGCCCGCTGTATTGGGCAGGACGCGGATGTTCAGCCTCTCCAGGACGGACAGGACGGAGCCCTTGACGGCCGGGTCGAGGCGGCGCATCGCGACAGTGGTGAGTTCGGTGCCGCTCGCGGCGAGGGAGCGTTCGAGTGTGTCGAGGCTGGGCGCTCCGCCCGTACCCATGATCAGCCGGGAGTTGAACGTGGTGTCGCCGATGGTGAGACGGTCGTCGGCCATGGCTGATCAGCCCCCCTGCACGGCGGTGAGAACCTCGACGCGATCACCGTCGCCGAGCAGCGTGCCCGGCCACTGGCTGCGTGGGACGACCGCCTCGTTGACGGCTGCGGCGACCCCGGACGGCGCGGACGTGAGCGCCCTGATCAGGGTGTCCAGCGTGGTTCCGGCGGCGAGTTCACGCGCCTCGCCGTTGACGGAGACGTTCATGCGGGCTGCTCCAGACGTACGGGAGAGAAGCGCAGCGGCGTGAAGGGGCGGACCTGATCCGGCAGCGCGCCGGTGACCAGCAGCTCGGCCAGCACATCGCCGGTGACCGGGGTCAGAAGCACCCCGTTGCGGTAGTGGCCGGTGGCCAGATGGAGACCGGGCAGGGCGCTGGGGCCGAGCAGCGGGGCATTGTCGGGGGAGCCCGGCCGCAGCCCCGCACGGGTCTCTGTGAGCGGCAGCTCGGTGATGCCCGGCACCAGTTCGTGCGCGTCGCGCAGCAACTCGTAGACACCGCCCGCGGTGACCGTCCGGTCCCAGCCGAGCTCCTCGCTCGTCGCCCCGATCACCAGCTCGCCGTTCTCGCGCGGGACCAGATAGACATCGCTGCCGCGCACGACGGCCCGCACGGTCCGGGACAGGAAGGGGGCGTACGCGGTCGGCACGGTCAGCCGCAGGACCTGGCCCTTCACAGGCCGTACAGGAGGCAGCACCTCCGCCGGTACGCCGCCGAGCCTGCCGCTGTGGCTGCCGCCCGCCAGGACGACCTGGTCCGCCGAGAGCTCCTCGCCGTCCGTCAGCACGGCTCCGGCCGCCCGGTCGCGTACGACCGAAAGCCGTTCCGCCCAGCCACGGTGGAAGATCACCCCGGCGCGCTCGCAGGCCGTCACGAGCGCCCCGGCCAGGCGTCGCGGATCGACCTGATGGTCGCCGTCCACCCGCAGGCCCCCGCGTACACCGGGCGCAAGCATCGGTTCGAGGCGACGGCATTCGCGGCCGCTCAGCCATTCCGACTCCAGGCCGGACCGGAGCTGCAGGGCATGCAGTTCCCGCAGGTGCGCCCGGTCGTCGGCGTCGAGTGCGACGGCGAGCGTGCCGCATGCGCGGTAGCCGACCGACTGCCCGCTCGCCTCCTCCAGCTCGGCGACGAAGGCCGGATAGCGCCGTGCGGATTCGAGATTGAGGCCGAGCAGTGTCTGCTCGCCGTAGTGGAGCTCGGTGACGGCGGCGAGCATGCCCGCGGCGACCTGCGCGGCCCCGCCGCCAGGCTCCGGATCGGCGAGCGCGACCCGCAGTCCGCGCTGAGCGGCTCGCCAGGCCGTGACCAGGCCGATGATTCCGCCCCCGATGACAAGAACGTCTGAACTGCGCGTTTCGGAAATACGCGACATGGGCGTCCAGCCCCTCCCTTCGCCGGCATGACCCGGATCAGGTTCGTACGGTCGGAGGCCGCCCAGCCTCCCTCTCAGCCCGGTGCGTCCGGGCTCCCGCGAGTGCCTTACGGTGGCCACCCTAACCCCCGCCCTCAACCGGCAGTAAGGGAGCAGGCGCTGCGGCAGTCGTCGCACGCGGGCGGCGCGAGCATCGCCGAACACGCTTACTGACGGACCGTCAGATGCGTAAGGTTGCAGGGTGAGCGAGCAGCAGAAGACAGCACAGACAGACCGGCGCGTGGTCGTCGTCGGCGCGGGAATGGCCGGAGTCCAGACCGCCGTGGCCCTGCGCGAGCAGGGCTTCACGGGATCCGTGACGCTGATCGGCGCCGAGCCCCACCAGCCGTACGACAGACCGCCCCTCTCGAAGGCGATCCTGCTCGGCAAGGCCGAGGGTTCGGCCTTCGAGGTCGACTTCGAGGCACTCGGCATCGAGCTGCGGCTGGGCTGCGAGGTGCAGGGCGTACGCCCGCTGGAGCACGAGCTCGACACCGAGGCGGGAGCCGTCCCGTACGACGTCCTGGTCATCGCCAGCGGCGCCGAGCCGATCACGCTGCCGGGTGCGGAGGGCGTTGCCGGGGTCCATCTGCTGCGCACCCTCGACGATGCCGCACGGCTGCGCCCCGTCCTGGCCGAACAGGACGACATAGTGGTCGTCGGCGCGGGCTGGATCGGAGCGGAATTCGCCACGGCCGCCCGCGAGGCCGACTGCACGGTCACCGTCGTCGAGGCGGCCGACCGGCCCCTCGCCGGCGCCCTGCCCGCCGAGGTCGCGGCCCCGATGACCCACTGGTACGCGGAGTACGGCGTCGAACTGCTCACCCACGCGCGCGTGGCCCGCATCGAGCCCGGAACGGTGATCCTCGCGGACGGCCGTGAGCTCCCGGCGGGAGCCGTGGTCGTCGGCATCGGCGCCCGCCCCGCCACCGGCTGGCTCGCGGGCTCCGGCATCGCGATCGGCCCGGACGGCGCAATCACCGCGGACCAGTATCTGCGCACCTCCCTGCCCGATGTGTACGCGGTCGGCGACTGCGCCTCCTTCCCGTCACGCCGCTACGGCGAACGCCTGCTCGTGCACCACTGGGACAACGCCCTGCAAGGGCCGCGCACGGTGGCCGCCAACGTCATCGCCGGCGATCTGCGGGAGCCGGTGGAGATCTACGATCCTGTGCCGTACTTCTGGTCCGAGCAGTTCGGCCGTTTCGTGCAGTACGCGGGCCACCACGCCACCGCCGACACGATGGTCCGGCGCGGCGATCCGGCGGGCCCCACCTGGACGGTGCTCTGGCTGCGCGAGGGCGCCCTGGTCGCCCTCCTGGCCGTCGGCAGGGCCCGCGATCTGGCGCAGGGACGCAAGCTGATCCTTTCCGGCGCACGGCTCGATCCGGACCTCGCGATCGACCCGTCCGTGCCTCTGAAGACGGCGGCACGGGCAGAGTGAAGACGGCGGCGCGGAGGTTGTCCGGGCAGGGTCCGGCTACCGACTGTCAGTCCGGGATGGCACGCTTGTCGTGTGACCGAGATTGACGCAAAGATCGATGCTCTCGTCCCCGCCTGGCTCCACCTTCCCGACATCGCGGAAATGCTCGATGTCGAGGTGACACGCGTACGGCAGCTGGTCAAGGAAGGCCAGCTGATCGCCGTGCGCCGTGGTGAGAACCGGGCGCTTCAGGTGCCGGCCGCCTTCATCGACGGCACCAAGGTGGTCAAGGGTCTCGCCGGGACCCTGACCCTCCTGAGGGACGACGGCTTCACCGACGAAGAGATGCTGGAGTGGCTCTTCACCCCCGACCCGAGCCTGCCGGGCACGCCCGCGCAGGCGCTCAGCGAGAATCGCGGCACGGAGGTGAAGCGCCGGGCCCAGGCGCTCGCCGTCTGACCCGCCTTCCGGCGTCCTGAGCGTCCGATTCGGGCTGCCCCGGACCGCCGGAAAGGACCAACTCCACGCGGTGTGCCGGCGTGGGCCCCTGGTGGCCCGCGCCCGCACACCGCCGACCCAACGGGGGAAACACCCATGTCCACGGCTCGTGAGCTGCTGTCCGACGCCCGGCTCTATCTGTGCACGGACGCCCGGAAGAAGCAGGGCGACCTCGCCGCCTTCCTCGATGCCGTGCTGTCCTCGGGTGTCGACATTGTGCAGCTGCGCGACAAGGGCATGGAGGCGGCCGAGGAGCTCGACCACCTCCAGGTCTTCGCCGACGCCTGCCGCAGGCACGGCAAGCTGCTCGCCGTGAACGACCGCGCCGACGTCGCCCACGCCATCGGATCCGACGTGCTGCATCTCGGACAGGGCGACATCCCGGTCCCGGCCGCCCGCGCGATCCTCGGCGAGGACGTCCTGATGGGCCGATCCACCCATGCCGAGTCCGAGGTGGACGCCGCCGCCGTCGAGCAGGGCGTGGACTACTTCTGCACCGGACCCTGCTGGCCCACCCCCACCAAGCCCGGGCGGTACGCCCCCGGACTCGGCCTCGTGCGCTACGCGGCGGGGCTGGGTACCGATCGGCCCTGGTTCGCGATCGGCGGCATCGATGCGGGCAATCTGGACGAGGTGCTGGAGGCGGGCGCCCGCAGGATCGTCGTCGTACGCGCGATCACCGAGGCCGACGACCCGGCAGCGGCCGCGGCGGATCTCACCAAGCGGATACGCACCTACGGACAGTAGGCCGAATCATGAGGTTTGGGTGTCCGGTTGGTGGACTCGGGTTGGGCGACCCGGAAGCCCTGGATAACCTGCGAGTATGGCCCTTGGTACAGCTTCGACCAGGACGGATCGCGCACGGACCGTGCGTGACCTGCTCGCGACCGGTAAAACGTCCTACTCTTTCGAGTTCTGGGCACCCAAGACCGAGAAGGGCGAGCGGAACCTCTGGAACGCGCTGCGCAGGGTCGAGGCAGTCGCCCCGAACTTCGTCTCCGTGACCTACGGCGCCGGCGGATCCACGCGCGCGGGCACCGTCAAGGCCACCGAGCAGATCGCCGCCGACACCACACTGACCCCGGTCGCGCACCTCACCGCGGTCAACCACTCCGTCGCCGAGCTGCGCAACATGATCGGCCAGTACGCCGACGCGGGGATCCGCAACATCCTCGCAGTCCGGGGCGACCCGCCCGGCGACCCCATGGGCGAGTGGGTCAAGCACCCCAAGGGCGTCCGGTACGCCGCCGAGCTCGTCCAGCTGATCAAGGAGTCCGGTGACTTCTGTGTCGGCGTAGCGGCCTTCCCCGAGATGCATCCGCGTTCGGAGGACTGGGACACCGACATCCGCCACTTCGTCGACAAGTGCCGCGCCGGGGCCGACTACGCGATCACACAGATGTTCTTCCAGCCCGAGGACTATCTGCGGCTGCGTGACCGGGTCGCGGCCGCGGACTGCCGGACGCCGATCATTCCGGAGATCATGCCGGTCACCAGCGTCAGGCAGCTGGAAAGGTTTGCGCAGCTCAGCAACGCGACGTTCCCGGCGGACCTGAAAGAGAGGATCCTCACCGTCAAGGACGACCCGGCCGCTGTACGCTCCATTGGAATCGAGTACGCGACGGAGTTCTGTGCACGGCTGCTCTCCGAGGGAGTCCCCGGACTGCACTTCATTACGCTCAACAACTCCACGGCGACGCTCGAAATCTACGAGAATCTCGGACTGCACGAGCAGTCGTGATCGGCCGTACCCGACCCGACCCGGGGCGGCGGCCGGAGGAGAGGGGCGGGCATGGGCTGGACGGTCCTCTATATCGCGTTCGGCGTCGTCGCGCTGTGGCTGCTCGGTGAGGTGCTGCTGCAGTACAAGGCGCGGCTGCGCTGGCGGCTTCTCGCCTTTGCCGGATTCCTCGCTGTCGTCTTCGGCGTACTGCTGCCCTCGGTCTTGGTGATCGCGCTGGGCGCCGTCGCCTTCGCGGTCGGCCAGACGTATGTCACCCTGTCCTTCCGCCGCGGCTTCTCCACCGGCTGGGCGCTCGGCGGCAGTCCGGGCGAGAGCCCCCGCCGCAGGTCCGGCTCCAGGCCGGACGCGGCATTGCGCGAGCCCACGCTGGAGGTCTCCGACCTCGCGTACGAGGACGCGGACGCTGAGCCGGAGCCGGTCTACGAGCCCCAGCCGCTCCCGGAGGACACCGGGCAGTACGGCGTGTACAGCGAAGCGGCCTACGCGGCGGAGCAGCCACGGCAGGAGCAGCAGAGCCCGAGCTACGCCCAGTACGGCGGCACGTACGACAGCTACTACTCGGACTACGGCCAGCAGCAGCCGACGGGCCAGGAGGCCTACGCCGGGCAGTACGACTACGGGGCCGGGCAGCAGCAGTACGCCGCGTACTCGGACCCGTATGTCGGCGGCCAGCAGTACAACGCGTACGACAGCTATGACAGCTACGGCAGCCAGCAGCAGTACGCCGATCCGTACGCACAGCCTCAGTACAGCGAGACCCCGGCCGGTGGGGTGTGGGTCCCGCAGCAGCGCGAAGGCGACCAGGTGCCGCCGATGCCGCAGGAACAGCCCTCGCCGTACGGCTACGACACCGGGACCGGGTACAACGAGCAGCAGTACCGCTACTGACGCTGCGTCAGTCGCAGCACGTCGTCACTGAACCCGGTCGTCACCGAACACCGGTCGTCACTGAGAGCCACGGAAGCCGGCGCCCTCCACGATCAGACCGGCGACCAGCGCCCCCGACATCCCGGCGTGCGCGAGTCCGCCGCCCGGGTGCGCGTGGCCGCCCACCAGATACAGGCCGGGAAGCCGGGTGCAGTTCGCCGGGTGCAGATACCGTCCCCCGGCGCCCGCCAGCGCGGGCGCGGGCAGCGCTCCCGACTCGGCGGGCGTGAGGATTTCGTGCCACAGCACGCGGTCCCGTATCTCCGGAACGACCGCGCCGGCGGCCTCGATCAGCGCGTCGGCGTACCGCTCGCGCAGCGCCGGGTCCGTCCAGTCGACCGGGCCCCCGGGTCCGGCGACCGTGGCTGTGAGGGTGACTGCCTCGTGCTCGCCGTCCGGAGCGGTCCGTGGATCGCCGGGCCGCAGCACGGTCACCGTGGGCCGCTCCCCGGTCCGCCCGCCGAAGACCGCCGCCGCTTGCTCACCCGTGTCGGGGGAGTGCACCACCGTTCGGTGGACAGCGGATGCGGGGCGCGCCCCGCGCAGGGCCAGCAGCACCGTGAACCGGCCCGGCAGCGGACCGTCGCCCGTGCCCTTCGAGGGTCTTACGTCACCCTCCCGCCACAGCTCAGGACCGACCAGCCCCGCCGTCCCGGCGCCGGCCACCACATGATCCGCCTCGGCGACCGCGCCCCCGGCCAGCTCGACGCCGGCCGCCCGGCCCCCCTTCTCCAGGACTCGCGTCACCTCGGACCTGAAGGCGAACTCCACCTTCCGGGCCGTGCACCGCTCGTACACGGCCCGGGCCAGCTCACGCATCCCGCCCTCGATGTACCAGCTGCCGAAGGTCTGTTCCATGTACGGCAGCAGGGCTGCGCTCGCCGGAGCGTGGCGTGGATCCAGGCCGTACGCGAGCGCGCAGGCGTCGAGCAGGGCCGCCAGTCTCGGGTCGGCCAGCTCCCAGGCGCCGATCTCCGCGAGCGTGGAAGCCTGCCGGGCCCGCAGCAGCTTGCGGTGCCGCAGCGCCGGATAGGGGTCGCGTCCCAGCACCTGCCAGTCCGCCCGCAAAGGCTCCTCGAGGAGCGGCCGCCTCGTGCGCTCCCAGGCGTCCCGCGCTCTCCCCAGGAACTCGCCCCACCGTTCGCCCGCGCCCGACCCCAGCGCCTCATTCAGCGCGGAGACGACTCCGGCCCGTGAGGCGTTCGGCAGGGACACCGCCGTGCCGTCCGCGAAGAGGTGGCGGCTCGACGGGTCCACCTGGACCAGCCCTACGCACTGCTCCAGGGGCTCCTTGCCGGTCTTGACGAACAAGTCCCGCCAGACGGCGGGCAGATGGAGCAGACCCGGACCGGTGTCGAAGACGAAGCCTTCGCGCTCGTACCGGCCCACTGCGCCGCCGTACGTCTCCGAGCGCTCGTACACCGTCACCCGGTGGCCTGCCACAGCCAGCCGGGCGGCAGCCGCCATGGCGCCCATCCCGGCGCCGATCACCGCAATCCGTCCCATGTCGGCGACCCTATCGGCCGCCACTGACAGCCGGTCCGGGTGGCCCGGTCACCAGGGTGATCTGCCGACCCCCGCTGCGGCCGGCCGTTTCCCCTCGCGCCGCTGTGCGCGGCGCCGCCAGAACCGGCGGATCCGCGAGGCCAGGAAGACCACCGTCACCAAGCCGAGCGCGAGCAGGGTCCCGGCGACGAGCGCTGCCGCAACCGGATGGAACAGCGCAAAGATGATGATCCCGGCGACGCCCAGATCCTCCGCCGTGCTCACCGCGATATTGCTGAACGGCTCGGGTGAGGTGTTGATCGCCATCCGGGTGCCGGCCTTGACCAGATGGCTCATCAGCGCGGACGAGCCGCCGACCGCGGCCGCCGCGAGCTCCGGCAGCGAGCCGCTGTCCCCGGCCAGCAGCGCGGCCACGACCGCTCCCGCGACCGGCCGGAGCACGGTGTGCACGGAGTCCCATATCGAGTCGACGTACGGGATCTTGTCCGCCACCGCCTCGCAGACGAAGAGCACCCCGGCGACGATCAGGACATCGGTGCGCTGAAGCGATGCGGGCACTTCGTCGGTGAGCCCGGTCGCGCCGAAGACGCCCAACAGCAGGACCACCGCATAGGCGTTGATCCCGCTGGCCCAGCCGCTGGTGAACACAAGAGGGAGTACGGACACGGACGCGATCGTAACCAGTCGCCGGGCTGCGCGGGTGGGGATGAGCACGCAGGGCTGAGTATCCGTACCTAGTGGGCGAGATGAGTACGCGCGCGGATGGGTCTCACCTGCCCAGACGGAAGAGTGGGGACCACGGAAGGGGCGCGGCGCCGGCACCGCCGACACGGGGCGGCGGAACGGTGCGGCTCCCCTGACGGATCGGGGGAGTACGGGGACGTTGGGGGGACACCGCCGGTCCGGCGGGGCTCGGGGGGATCGAGCCTCGCCGAACCGGCACTTCTGCTTTTCCTCGCTGTTCCCGGCGCCGGGCTTCAGCGACCGCTGACGCGGCCGTGCAGCAGCCGCGACAGGGCGGAGTGCACGTCGTCCATCGACCGTTCGGGCTGGAACGCCTGCCAGTCGAGGGCGGCCACCAGGACCATCCCGACCAGCGCGGACGCCGTCAGCGGAATGTCGATCTCCTCGCTCAACTCGCCGTTGTCGACAGCCTCCCGCAGCACCGTCTCGACGACGGCGACCGCATGCTGGCGCACGACGAGAAGCGTCGACTGCCAGGCCCGGTTGGTGCGCCACAGTTCGGCCACGTACAGCTGGGTGAAGGCCGGATAGCGGTCGATGAAGCCCAGACCGGCCCTGATCATCGCGTCCAGCGCCTCGACCTTGGTGCCGCCGCGTTCCGCTGTCTCGTCGGCGGCGGACTGGAGCGAGGCGGTGAGCAGGCCGACGCCGTACCGCAACAGCTCCTCGAAGAGCTCGGTCTTGCTTTTGAAGTTGTAGTAGACCGTGCCCTTGGCGACCCCGGCGCGTTCCGCGATCTCGTCCACCGTGGTGGCGGAGAAGCCCTGCTCGGCGATGAGCGTCACCGCGGCCTCGTAGAGTTTTGCCCGGGTCGCCCGGCGTCTTGTGCTGGTGCTGTCCTTGGCGTCCATGGCGTCGTCCATGGAGTCGATTCTCACAGGTCCGGCCGTTCTCACAGGCTCAGCTCCGGGTGGAGCCGGTCGAGAGTCCACACCTGCTTGCGCCGGGCCGACACGGCGGTCAGCGCGAGCGCGCCCGCCGTGAAGGCGATCAGCACCGCGCAGGCCTGCCAGACCGGGCCGAGACCACCGCCGGTGATGAGCCTGCGCAGCGCATCGACGACATAACTCATCGGGAGGAAGGGGTGGATGGCATTGAAGAACCCCGGGCTGGTCTGGACGGGGTAGGTGCCGCCTGCCGACGTCAGCTGGAGCATCAGCACGGCGAGGACGAGGATGCGGCCCGCGGCCCCGAAGCGTGCGTTCAGCCACTGGATGATGGCGGCGAAGCTGCAGGTGACGAGGGCGAGGAACCCGATGGTCCCGGCCGCGTAAGCCATCTTCAGGCCGACGGCCCAGTGCAGTACGGACATCAGTGCCGCCACCTGCACCACACCGATCGCGGCGACGGGCAGCCAGCCGGCCAGTGCGATCCGCCAGGCGGAGGCGCCTGCGGCGAGCGCCCGCCGGTTCAGCGGCTGGATGATCATGTACGCGACCATCGCGCCCACCCAGAGGGACAGCGGGATGAAGTACGGGGCGAAGCCGGTGCCGTAGTTGGGCGCCTTGTGGAGCGACTGGCTCGCCAGCTTCACCGGGTCGGCCATCACCTCGGTGCGGCGGTCGCGGTCGCTCTTGCCGTAGTCGGGGATCTTGCCGACGCCGTCGTTGAGCCCGCCGGCCAGTTCGGACGAACCGTCGGCGAGCTTGAACATGCCGCCGTCGAGCTTCCCGGCGCCCGTCTTGAGCTTGCCCACACCGGTGTCGAGATCGGTGGAGCCCGACTTGGCGCTGCTCAGGCCGGTGTGCAGCTTGCCGGCGCCCTGAGCGACCTTCTTCGCGCCCGAGTTGAGGTCATTGATCTTGCCGACGGCCGACTTCAGGTCCTCGTCGAGCCGCGGTGAGCGCTTGGCGAGTTCGCCTGCCTTCTTCTGCAGATCGGCGAGTTGGCGGTCGAGCTTCTTCAGATCGCCGTTGTTGTCCTTCACGAGTGTGTTGACGTCGTCGGCGACCTTGGCGACATCGGCCGCGGTGACCTTGGCGCGCTTGAGGGCAGGGCAGACGGTGGGGTCGGGCAGGAGGGCGTCCTCGCAGTGCGTCTTGTAGATGGAGCTGAGCTCGTCGGCCGACGCGTGGGCGAGGGCCGCGGAGGCGGGCGCCGTCTTCACGAGGATGTCGAGGTTGTGGCGTATCGCCTGCGAGGAGTCGGCGACCAGGCGGGCCGCGTCCCCGATGGCCTTGCCGTTGTCCTTGAGGTACGGGCGCACCTCGGCGGCCACCCCGTTGACCTTGTCGGCGAGCGCCTGGGTGCCGTCGGAGACCTGCTTGGAGCCGCTCTCGAGATCACCCGCGCCCTTGTTCAGCTTGGTCAGGCCGCCGGCCAGCCTGCCGCTGCCGTTCTTGGCGTCCTTCAGCCCGTCCGCGAGATCCTTGGAGCCCTTCTTCGCCTTGCCGATCCCGCCCTTGAGCTGGTCGGCGCCCTTCGCCGCCTTCTCGGTGGCGTCATGGATGCCGGAGAAGGAGATGAAGATCCGGTCGAGGAAGCTGCGGGAGGCGTTGACCGACGCGGCGGTGCGGACCTCGGAGAAGACCGTCCGTGAGATCTGCCCGACGATGTAGTTGTTGGCGTCGTTCGTACGGACCTGAAGGGCGCCGGTCTCGGGGGAGTCGCCGGCGCTGGAGGCGATGCGCGCGCTGAAGTCCTCGGGCATGGTCAGCGAGAGGTAGTACGCGCCGTCCTCGACGCCCTTGCGGGCCTCGGCCTCGCTCACCTCGTGCCACTCGAAGACCTTGCTCTTGCGCAGGCCCTTGGTGATCTCGTCGCCCGCGGCGATCTTCTTGCCCGAGGCGGTGGCTCCCTTGTCGTCGTTGACGAGCGCGACGGGGATCTTGTCGAGCTGCCCGTACGGATCCCAGAAGGACCACAGGTACAGCGCGCCGTACAGCAGTGGCAGCAGCAGGACCGCGACAAGCGCCGCGCGAGGCAGCTTCCCCCTGCCGAAGCGCTTCAGCTCAAGCGCGGCCAGTCTCGGCGAGCGCATCGGCCGCCCCCTCCTCGTTCGTACGGATGATGGTCGTGTCCTCGGGCGCCTGGCTGCACACCGCGAGCACCGTCGTGCCCGCCTCGGAAACGGAACGCAGCAGCTTCCAGGCCTCGGCCCGGTCGGTGTCGGAGAGCTTGAGGTCGGTGTCGTCCACGGCGAGCAGCCGGGGCCGGCCGATCAGAGCAAGCGCGACGGACAGGCGTAGCGCCTCCAGCCGCTCCAGATCGCGTACGACGGTGCGCTCCTGCTTGGGCAGCTCCGCCAGGTCGAGCCCGGCCGCCTCCAGCGCCTCGGCGACACGGCTGCGGGCCGCGGCCAGGCGCTCGGCCCGCGGCCGCAGCAGGGCGCGCAGCGAGGCGCCGAAACGGCGCTGCAGCAGGGCCCGTTCGCGCAGATGCTCGGCGACGGTCAGCGCCGGGTCGAGCTCGCTGACGCCCGGCACGTGGCCGAGCGCGCTGATGCGGCGTACGGCAGCCATCTTGCGGGGCAGCGCCAGGCCGCCGACCTCGGCATGGCCCTCGGCCGGCCGCATCCGGCCGGTGAGCGCGAGCAGCAGGCAGGTGCGGCCCGAGCCGGACGGACCTTCGATCGCTATCAGTGAGCCGGGTTCCGCATCGATGCTCACCGAGCGGAACGCCCAGCCGCGCGGACCCTTGAGCCCGAAGTCCTCGGCGGTCACGGCCGCTCCGTGCGGGCTGTCCACGTACCCTCCCCCATTTTTGAACTGACTGGTCAGTTCAAAAACTTACCCCCGTTCCGCGGCCGAAGCAAAACCTGCCCTTCAGCGGTCGGGTTCCGGCCCTTCACGGGGATCCATATGAGCCACCATCTCGGTGAGCTGAATGCAGAGCCGTTTGATCTCGTCATGGGTCTTGTTCCGCTCGGTGATGACCGCCGCGAGAAGCAGGGCGCTCAGTGCCGTGGTGCCATTGAAGGCCTGCAGCGTGACCATGTTCTCGAGCAGGTCGTGATGGGCGAACGGGCCGGACTCGCGGGCCGCGGCGAGGATCGCAAGCGTCATCACCATCAGCGCGCACGGCGCCGCACCGGTCAGCTGGAAGCGGAACGCCGCCCAGATCAGGAACGGGAAGACGAGAAAGAGCAGGGCCGAACTGTTCGTACTCGTCGCCAGGACCGTCACGAAGAGCGTGCCAAGGAACAGGGCCGCCGCCTCGATCCAGCGGCCGATCCCGGCGTCGCTCGGCCACCGGGCCCGGCGCAGTGCCAGGAGGAACGGGGTGACGGCAAGCACTCCCATTGCGTCACCGGTCCACCACACCGACCAGGTCGGCCAGAATTCGCCCGCATCCAGCGCTCCGGACAGCGCCAGCACCCCGCTGCCCACGGTCGAGCTGATCAGCATCCCGGCCAGTGCGCCCAGGAAGATCAGTGCCAGCCCGTCCCGCAGCCGGTCCAGCTCGACGCGGAAATCCGCCTGCCGCAGCATCGCGTAGGCGCCGAGCGGGGCCAGCGTGTTGCCGGCGACGATGCCCAGCACCGCGAGCGGGGTGGGGCCGATGGACACATTGACCAGGAAGGCGCCGAGCGCGATGCCCGGCCAGATCCGCGGACCGAGGAGGAGCAGACCGGCCACGGCCACCCCGGTCGGAGGCCACAGCGGCGTGACCTGACCGCGTACCAGCTGCTGTAGAAGCCCGAGCCGGGCGGAACCGTAGTAGACGGCGGCGACAGCGAGGATCCGCAGCACAGGAGGTCCATAGCGGCCGATCTCCGCAGTGCGCACCCCAGCAGTCTGCGCTCTCGGCGGGGCTGCGGCGAGTCGGACGGGGCGGACCGGTCACCCGGGTCCGGGCGGGCCGTCGTAGCGGACGACGAGCACGGCGGCGTCGTCACTGTGACCCGTCTGGTCGGCCACCTTGATGACGGTGGCGGCCAGCACGTCGGGGTCGGCGTCGAAGCCCACCTGGACCAGCCGGGCCACCTCGGCCAGTCCGGACTCCATCGGATACGTCGGTCCCTCTACGACCCCGTCGGTGAGCAGGACGAGGACTCCTGGCTCGGTCAGCCGTCGGTGGGTCACCGGATAGAGCTCGCCCGGCAGGACACCCAGGGGCGGGCCTCCCCGGTCGAGGGCGATACCGGAGCGACCGCTCGCTGTTGCCCAGACCATCGGGACATGGCCCGCCCTGGACACCGTGAGGTCGCGGCCGGCCGGGTCGAAGCGAAGGAAGCAGCAGGTGGCGAACAAGCCGCAGCCCATGGAGATCAGCAGGTTGTTGGCGCGGCCGAGCACCTCGCGGGGATCGCTCGTCGTCTGGGCGATGGCCCGCAGGCTGGTGCGGACCTGCCCCATGAACGCGATGGCCTCCACGTCGTGGCCCTGCACATCTCCGATGGCGAGGCCGAGCGACCCGTCCATCATCACGAAGGCGTCGTACCAGTCGCCGCCCACGTCGAGACCGTCCCGCGAGGGCGCGTACCGGGCCGCGATGCTCAGGCCCGGAAGGTCCGGAAGCGCGGGCGGGAGCATATGGCGCTGCAGCGCCATGGCCAGCTCTACCCGGGCCCGCTGCAGCTTGGTCTGCGCCAGGGCCTGGTCGACGAGCCGCCCCAGTGTGACCAGCAGCTGCTGCCCATCGTCGGGCGGGTCGGCGCTATGTCCGCGCATGGGTTGCTCCGGGGGCTGCCGCAGAACTCCTGACTTCACCTTAGCCGTCAGCCCGCCCCCCGGCCCCCACAGAGAACAAGCAGGTCAGAGCCGATTGTCAGTGGTCCCCCTCACGATGGACACATACGGCCACAGCGCCGTCACACGACGACAGGAGGTTCGTCATGGCCAGCTCCTACGCAGCAGCCGCACACCGGCGCCGCGCCACCGGCCCTGCCCCCTCACTGACCGGACCGGCGAACGACGTGCATCCCGTCCTGCGGCGGGCATCGGCACCGCCCGCCGCCCTCGACCTGCTCGCCCAGGCCCGTACGGGACTGGACGAGGCCACCACGCTCGAAACGCCGAACGAGCGGTATGCCACAGCCCATCTGGCCGCCCTGCGCACCGCGGCGGCGGTCCTCGCCGCCCGCGGCCGGCCCGAGACCAGCACCCGCCGACGGCAGCGGATCCGAAGCGCCTGGGAAGTCCTGCCCGAGATAGCTCCCGAACTGACCGAGTGGAGCGCCCTGTTCGCCTCGGGCGCCCGGCGAAGGGCGCGCGCGGAGGCGGGGATACAGGGCGCGGCGAGTGCCCGTGACGCCGACGACCTGCTCCGTGACGCGGCCATGTTTCTGCGGCTCGTCGAGCGGATGCTGGTACTCCAGCCAGTGCTGCCCCAGCCGCGGATCGAGCAACCGGGGACGGGGGACGCCGCGGGGTGACAGCGGAGCGGCCAGGGCCGGTGACGATCGGCGAAGGCACGTCGGCGAAGCCACGTCGGCGAAGGCAATAGGGTGGTCTGCGTCTTCACCGTAGAACCGCCCGAGTAGAGCCGCCCGAGGAGTCAACTGCCGTGTCGGACCCGATGCGCCCCCGCGCCTCCCTCCGTACCGCCGTGGTCTGGGACGTCCTCAAGGACGCCCTCGACCGCCGGGTCAAGGCGATGGGGACGGATGCCCTTGACGTCCTCGACACCGGCGGCGGCAGCGGCTACTTCGCGGTGCCCGTGGCCCAGCTCGGGCACCGCGTCACCGTGGTCGACCCCAGCCCCAATGCGCTCTTCGCGCTGGAGCGCCGCGCCGCCGAGGCCGGGGTGGCCGACCGGGTCCGCGGCGTCCAGGGCGACATCCACGGCCTGTTCGACGTCGTCGAGCGCGGCGCCTATGACGTGGTGCTGTGCCACGGAGTCCTGGAGTACGTGGACGACCCGGGCGAGGGCGTACGCAACGCGGTGGACGCGCTCCGGTCCTCCGGCGCCATCAGCCTGCTCGCCGCCGGACTGGGCGGCGCGGTCCTGGCCAGGGCACTCGCCGGCCATTTCACCGAGGCCCGGCAGGCGCTTTCCGACCCCGCCGGACGCTGGGGCGCCGGCGACCCGGTGCCGCGGCGCTTCACCGCCGAGCAGCTCGCCGAACTCGTCGCCGAGGCGGGCGTCGACGTCGGCGCCGTGCACGGCGTCAGGGTCTTCGCCGACCTCGTCCCGGGCGTCCTGGTCGACACCGAGCCCGGAGCCCTCGACGCGCTGCTCGAGCTGGAGGCCGCCGCGGCCGAACTGCCCGCCTTCCACGCTGTCGCCACCCAGCTGCACGTACTGGGTGAGAAGCGGGGCTGATCAGCGGCGCAGCAGCGGATGGAGTACGCCACAGACCCCCCGATCGTGGCCGCCGCCCCGTATGATCGGGGGACACCATCCGGCATGACGGATCGGAGGTTGGGGAATCTACGCCTCAGCACTGAGCCGCCGTGGCGGCCCGGACTGGCGAATTGGGTTAGAGGGCGGGTTTCACGGGGGCGATTCCCTGCCTATCCTGAAAGGGCCGCATACCGGTCGCCCCCCCGCGGCCGACGACTAGGAGGACTCCGTGCCGCTCTCGGAGCACGAGCAGCGAATGCTCGAGCAGATGGAGCGAGCGCTGTACGCCGAAGATCCCAAGTTCGCTACAGCGCTTGAGGGAAGCGGGCTGCGTACGTACACCCGACGACGGGTCTACCAGGCAGTCGCCGGCTTCCTGGTGGGTATCGCGCTCCTCATGGCCGGAATGGTCGCGCAGCAGATCTGGATCAGCGTGGTGGGTTTTCTCGTCATGCTCGGCTGTGCGGTTCTCGCGGTCACCGGATGGCGCAAGGCGCCCAAACCGGGTGAGCAGCAGACCCTGGGGGACACGGCAGCGACGGCTCGCCGCCGGCCCCGTCAGCGCAGGTCGATGATGCATCGGATCGAGGAGCGGTGGCAGCGCCGCCGCGACGAGCAGGGCGGCCAGGGCCACTGAGCCGATCAGCGGCAACGGCGGAACACACGACATACGGCTGAGGGGCGACGCGAGAACGCGTCGCCCCTCAGCCGTATGCCGGCCCCCCCTCGCCCTCACTCACTCGTGCCCACCCGGTCCTGTCCGGTCGATCGGGCCGGATCAGTGAGCGGCCCGCCGCGGAGCGGCTGATGCCCCGCGGTACGTGCGATCGCAGGCCGGAGGATGGGGGTCCCCCGCCGAAGGCACGGGAGGAGCTCACGCGGAGCGTCGGCGACCGACGGCAACGCAGCATGGGGGCACCTCCCGTGCTCGAAGGGCTACGGGGGAGTGCGTGCCAGGCACGCGAGCCCGGCAAGACCGGCCGGACAGGCCCCGGCCCCGGCGCACTCGCCAACAGGCCCCCACGTGGGCCCGTGTCATAAGGCGGGCTTGAGCCCGGCCCATGACACGGGCCCACGGGCCCGATGCCGTCAGCCCTGCTGCCGGGACGGCCTGCGGAGGATGCCCGGCCACCTGTCCGGCAGCCCCAGCCTGTGTGCCGTCGCGCGCACGCCCCAGCGGTCCGTGCACGCCCTCCAGCGGGCCGAGAGAGCCCAGACCACCCGGACGGATGAGCGGGGCGCCAGGAGGGCCCGCAGACGGGTTCCCCGGCTCGCCGCTGCCCGTAGCCCGGCCCGGACCTGCTGGGCGTCGTCCGCGAGCCCCGTGACCGGCCTGGGCTCCGGGGCGTAGAGCACCTGCTCCACCGCCCGGGCCACCCGGTGCACCGCGTCCGCCGACTCCTCCTCCAGCTTGCCGAGCCGGACGATGCGTGCAGCCGCCTTCCGCGGCGTCTGCGACTCGTCGGGCAGGATGCCGTGATCCCAGGCCAGGTCGGAGATCTCCTGCCAGGTCGCCAGCGTCCGGGCCGACTCCTGCGCGAGTGCGAGCTCGCCGACGGCCGTTGTGTCGGGGGCCTCCTGCAGCGACACCGCCGCCGGATCGGTGGCGCCCGCCGGCGCCCGCCCGCCGGAGCGCAGCCGCCGGGCCCTCGTCCTCATGCGCCACAGCATCGGCAGCAGCGGCACCAGCACCAGCGCCACGACCCCCAGAGCCACGCTCACCCACGTGCTCGCCGGGGTCCCGGGGTCGGTGGGCGGGGCGACGTCACGCGGCGCGGCAGCACCGCAGTCGCCGAGACGGCGCGCCTGCGGCGGGCAGTTGTCCGCCGTTGAGGGCGCGGCCGAGGGTTCCGCGGAGGCACTTCCCTCGGGCTCCGCCGGAGTGCTCGCCCCGCCGCTCGGCGACTGGGGCCGTGTGTAGTCGGGCGCGGTGCCCCGGCTGGGGGTCGGCTCGAACCGCGTCCACCCCACGCCCTCGAAGTACAGCTCGGGCCAGGCGTGAGCTTCCTGCAGACCGACGGACATGCTGCCGTCGGAGAGCGGGGAGCCGGGTGTGAAGCCCACGGCCACCCGCGCCGGTATGCCGAGCGTCCTGGCCATCGCGGCCATCGAGAAGGAGAAGTGAATGCAGAAGCCCTCCTTCTTCCTCAGGAAGCGGCTTATCGCGCCGGCGCCCGTACCGGACTCCACCTGGGTGTCGTACCGGAAGCCGCCGGTGACGGCGAACCAGTCCTGGAGCTTGACCGCACGCTCGTAGTCGTTCGTGGCGCCCTTGGTCACCGTCTTCGCGATGCTCCTGACGTCGCCGGGCAGCCCGTCGGGGACCTTGGTGTACTCACTCAGCAGCTTGGCGGGTGCGCGTGGCGCCGAAGCCAGCTGCTCCGCCGTCGGCCTCACCAACAGGCTGTTGACGGAGTACTGCGCGCCGCGGGTGTCCTGACCGCGGTCGCCGACCAGCGTCCGGCCCTCGGGCTCGAAGCGCCAGCGTCCCTTGATCGCCACCTTGGTCGCCGGATAGGGGAGCGGCAGCCAGCTCTGTTTGTACGAGCCGGCCGCGGAGACGTTCGTCTTGATCTCCGTGACGGCGACGGACGGACTCAGACCGGTCGGCTGGGGGAGCTGACCCGGCACATCCTTGATGTCGCGCTGGGAGGTCTTCCACGCGGTCCCGTCGAACTGGTCCAGCGCGACGATCCGCAGATAGAGGTCCTTCGTCTGTGTCGCGTTGGTGCGATACCGGATGACCTCGCGGTCCTCGGGCTGGTTGAGGCTGTCCTGCAGCGAGACCAGCGGGTTCACCGCGGAGATCGTGCCGCCGCCCGGGCCCGGGCCGCTTGCGTTGCCCGCGGTGTCCAGCAGCCCGCCGTTCAGGGCGGGCAGCGCCGCGGGGACCACGAGCGCGACGCCGAGTGCGAGCGCGCCGATCCGGCGGCCCGTACGGACCGGTGCCAGCGCATGGCCGCCCCCCGGGGGGATGTATGTGCCGGTCTGGCCCTGGGCGGGCACGGCACCGCCGAAGACCCGGCCCCACTGGGAGAGCCGGTCACGGCCTTCGGCCAGCAGGAGCACCAGATATCCGGTGGCCGCGAGCAGGAACCACAGCCAGCTCGCGCCGCCGCCTGACAGACCCGCGGCGACCGAGTACAGCGCGAGCAGCGGCAGTCCGGCGGGCGCAGCGCTGCGGAATGTCACCGCGAGGGCGTCGACCGCGAGGCCGATCACCAGCACGCCGCCGAGCACCATCAGTCGGATGCCGTCGGTCGCCGGCGCCGGGATCGCGTACCGCCCGACGTCCTCGCCGCCCGCGTTCAGCAGCCGGCCGAACCGCTGGATGGCATCGGGGCCCGGCAGGACACCGAGAATCGCCTGACTCGACGCGAAGAGCATGGTGAGCAGCAACAGCAGGACGAGCCCCTGCACGGCCACCGTCAGCGGCCGGGCCAGCGGAACCCGCCGGGCCAGCGCCCCCACGCCGCTCACGATGGCCAGCATGAACACCGCCTGCAGCATCCAGCTGGCCGGTTCGATCAGTGGCAGCATGGCGCCCGCCGCCATCAGCGTGGCGGCATAGGCGCACAGGGCCAGCCTTCCGCGACCGCTCATGACCAACCCCCAGAGAAACCGTTCGTACCGCTGCCGGAGGACTCGCTGCGCTCCCGGCCCGCCTGGCGCCACAGGTCGGAGAGGTGCGCACCCGGCGACACGGCCAGCGCCGTCCAGCCCGCTTCACGCAGAAGTCGCAGCCGGTCCTCGACCGACCCCGCGACCGCCCCGCCCGTCACCCAGGACCTGCTGTCCAGGACGAAGGCGACGGCGGCACCGCTGCGCCGGCGCATCCGCGCGGCCAGGGTCGCCTGCTCCTCGTCCAGATCGCCGAAGAAGGCGAGCAGCAGCCCTTCGTTCCCGCCGCGCAGCACGTCGTACGAGGGGGAGAGCCCGGCTCCGTCGGAGTGGTCGACGACCGCGAGTGTGTCCATCATCAGACCCGCGGAGTCCGCCGACTCCTGGGTCGAACCGGCGAAGCCGTCGGCGCCCTCACCGGGCACCGAGCTTCCGGTGTCCGTCAACAGCCGGACCGAGAAGCCCCGTTCCAGCATGTGCACCAGCGCGGAGGCCGCACCGGACACCGCCCATTCGAAGGCGGAGTCGGGACCGGCGCCCTGGTAGGCGACGCGGCGGGTGTCGAGCAGCACCGTGCATCTGGCCCGCTGCGGCTGCTCCTCTCGGCGCACCATCAACTCGCCGTAGCGCGCGGTGGAGCGCCAGTGGACCCGGCGTAGGTCGTCGCCGTAGCGGTAGTTGCGCGGGATCACGTCGTCGTCGCCTGCCAGTGCGAGCGAGCGGTGGCGGCCGTCGCCGTAACCCGAGGACTCACCGGCGAGCCGCACCGCGGGCAGCGCCTCGGTCCGCGGGATGACAGTCAGCGTGTCGAACGCGCTGAAGGACCGGGTCAGCTCGCACATCCCGAACGGGTCGCTCAGTCGCAGCTGGAGCGGGCCGAGCGGATAGCGCCCGCGCAGATCCGAGCGGACCCGGTACGACACCTCGCGCCGCCCGCCCGCCTCCACCCGGTCCAGCACGAACCGGGGCCGGGGCCCCAGCACGTACGGCACATGGTCCTGGAGCATCAGCAGCCCGGTGGGCAGCCGCGAGACGTTGTCCATCCTCAGATGCACACGCGCCTCCGCGCCGGCGGGCACGCGCGCGGGTGAGAGCCGCCGGCTGGCCGCGACCCGGTAACGGGTGCGGTACAGCACGGCGACGCAGACCAGCGGCAGCACCGCGAGCAGCAGCCCTACGCGCAGCAGATCGCTCTGTCCGAGGACATACGCGCACACCGCGGCGGCAATGCCCGCCGCGAGGAAGGAACGGCCACGCGTCGTCAGTCCGCCCAGGGCCGCCCGCAGTCCGCCCGTGTCCTTGCCTTCCGCGGCGGCGGGGCCCCCGGCCGACATCACAACCGCCGGGCGCCGGGCTGCTGGCCGTAGAGCGGCGGCTGGGCCTTGCGGCCCGGGACATAGGTGGTCTCGGAGCCGCCGGCCGTGGGCACGGGGGTGCGCTGCATGATCTCCAGTACGACCTGCTCCGCCGTACGCCGGTTCAACTGGGCCTGAGCGGTGGGCAGCAGGCGGTGGGCCAGCACCTGGACCGCCAGCGCCTGGATGTCGTCCGGCAGGGCGTAGTCACGGCCGCTGAGCGCGGCCGATGCCTTCGCCGCCCGCAGCAGATGCAGCGTGGCGCGCGGCGAGGCGCCGAGTCTGAGGTCCGGGTGGCTGCGGGTGGCCGCCACCAGCTCCACCGCGTAACGCCGCACGGCGTCGGCGACATGGACCGTACGCACCGCGTCGATGAGCTTCACGATGTCGTGGGCGTGCGCCACCGGCTGCAGATCGTCGAGCGGCGAGATCCCGCCGTGCACATCGAGCATCTGGAGCTCGGCGTCCGCGCTGGGGTACCCGATCGACACACGCGCCATGAAGCGGTCGCGCTGAGCCTCCGGCAGCGGATAGGTGCCCTCCATCTCCACCGGGTTCTGGGTGGCCACCACCATGAAGGGGCTCGGCAGTTCGTACGACTTGCCGTCGATGGTGACCTGGCGCTCCTCCATCGACTCCAGCAGCGCCGACTGCGTCTTGGGCGACGCACGGTTGATCTCGTCGCCGATCACGATCTGGGCGAAGATCGCGCCCGGCTTGAACTCGAAGTCACGCCGCTGCTGGTCGAAGATCGACACACCGGTGATGTCGGACGGCAGCAGGTCAGGCGTGAACTGGATGCGCCGCACCGAACAGTCGATGGACCGCGCAAGCGCCTTGGCCAGCATCGTCTTGCCCACGCCCGGCACATCCTCGATGAGCAGATGCCCCTCGGCGAGCAGCACGGTCAGCGAAAGCCGTACGACCTCAGGCTTGCCCTCGATCACACCCTCCACCGACCTGCGGACCCGCTCCGCTGTCGTGGTCAGATCCGTGAGGCTCGCTCGATCGTCATAGGTCGTCACCCGGCCCTCCTCGGCCCTTTCACGGGCCGGCGCCTTTCAGACGGCCCGGCCCACCCCGAAACACGGACACCAGCTCCGGCAAGTTCCGGAAGGTGTCACACCCGCATTCTTGTTGCCGTTGCCGCGTCGTGTCACTCGCCTGTGGATAAAGGGGTGGGAATTGTCGGAGTTGCCACAATTCTCCGGGTGTCCGGCCGGTCACGCAGTGGGGTCGATCTCCCTCAGCAGCCCGCTGGTCACGTCGAAGACGAAGCCGCGGACGTCGTCGGTGTGCACCAGGAACGGCGAGGTGCGCACCCGCTGCATCGACTGGCGCACATCCTGATCGACATCCCTGAAGGCCTCCACGGCCCACGGCGGACGCTGCCCCACCTCGTCCTCCAGCTCGTGGCGGAAGTCCTCGGTGAGGCTCTCCAGGCCACAGTTCGTGTGATGGATGAGTATGACGCTGCGGGTGCCGAGCGCCCGCTGGCTGATGGTGAGCGAGCGGATCACGTCGTCCGTGACCACGCCGCCCGCGTTGCGGATCGTATGGCAGTCGCCCAGCGCCAGGCCGAGCGCGTCGTGCAGGTCGAGCCGGGCATCCATGCACGCGACGACGGCCACGCGCAGTACGGGGCGGGCGTCCATCCCCGGGTCCTGGAAACCGGAGGCGTAACGCAGGTTCGCCTCGACGAGACGGTCGGTGACGGTGTTACGGGGAAGCGCTGCTTCTGCGGGGTGGTGCGCGGAAGTCGACATGAGGACGACGGTAATGCGCACAGCGGGCCGAAGCCTGCTGTGAGGGGGGACAAAGAACATCAATGAGCCTTGTTGTGAGCTAACCCACAGGGGTGATGTGGGCGCACCCGTACGGGTGAACTGTTCGCATCCGTGACGTGTCCCCAGGTACCGCGCGCCACGCGCCATCCGGTTGATTGACCGCGAGGACGCGTGGACTAAAGTGACGGCAGTTCACGGACACATCCTGCACATTTCCATTTTCTCCCCGCGTGTGCGGCGTACGTACGGCCCTTCTGAGCGGGCGGGGACCCGGCAGTACGTACGCCCCGCGCCGGACCTGAGAGGGCGCATGAGCGAGACCCGACACGTCCCGGTGATGCTCCAGCGGTGCCTGGACCTGTTGGCCCCGGCCCTGCAGATGCCGGGCGCGGTGGTGGTCGACTGCACCCTGGGGCTCGGCGGACACAGCGAGGCTCTGCTCACGCAGTTCCCCGACGCGCGTCTGGTCGCGCTCGACCGCGACACGGAAGCGCTGCGGCTGTCGGCCGAGCGGCTCGCTCCCTTCGGTGACCGGGCCACCCTGGTGCATGCCGTCTACGACGAGCTGCCGCAGGTCCTGGACCGGCTGGGGCTCCCCCGTGTCCAGGGCATCCTGTTCGACCTCGGTGTCTCCTCCATGCAGCTCGACGAGGCCGACCGCGGATTCGCGTACGCCCAGGACGCCCCGCTCGACATGCGTATGGACCAGACGACCGGCGTCAGCGCGGCCGAGGTCCTCAACACCTACCCGCCCGGTGAGCTGGTGCGGATCCTGCGCATGTACGGCGAGGAGAAGCAGGCCAAGCGGATCGTCTCTGCAGTCGTAAGGGAACGTGAGAAGGAGCCCTTCACCAACAGCGCCCGTCTCGTCGAACTGATCCGCGACGCGCTGCCGCAGGCCGCCAAGCGCACCGGCGGCAATCCCGCCAAGCGCACCTTCCAGGCCCTGCGCATCGAGGTGAACGGGGAGCTGACCGTGCTGGAGCGCGCGATCCCTGCGGCCGTCAAGGCACTCGCCGTCGACGGCCGTATCGCCGTCCTCTCCTACCACTCGCTGGAGGACCGGCTGGTCAAGCAGGTCTTCGCGGCCGGCGCCGCCAATACGGCGCCGCCGGGACTGCCGGTCGTCCCCGAGGAGTACCAGCCCCGCCTCAAGCTGCTGACCCGCGGCGCGGAGCTCCCCACCGATCAGGAGGTCGCCGAGAACCGCCGTGCGGCGCCCGCGCGTCTCAGGGGAGTGCAGCGCATCCGGGAGGACGTGTGAACTCAGCGGCCAAGCAGCTGAAGGGGCGGGCAGCGCGGCTCGCCAGGCTGATGCCGTCGGGGCCGAGCACCGCGGCCCGTACCCCCTTCGTGCTGCTGGTCGTGGTGCTCCTCGGCGGCGGTCTGATCTCGCTGCTGCTGCTGAACTCCGCACTGAACCAGGGCTCGTTCAAGCTGAGCGAGCTCAAGCGGAAGACCACCGAACTCACCGACGAGCAGCAGGCGCTGCAGCGGGACGTGGACAACCGCTCCGCTCCCGGCGCGCTGGAGCGCAGGGCCCGCGAGCTCGGCATGGTGCCGGGCGGCAGTCCGGCCTTCCTCGACCCGGACGGCACGGTGCGCGGCGTTCCGGGCGAGGCCACCGCGCTGCCGTCGCCCGACCCGTCGCCGATGGAGATCCGGAACCCGGTGTCCCCGTCGGCGTCCCCCTCGCCCCCGCCGTCCCCCTCGCCCACGGCATCCCCGGCCCGGGCCCCTGCTCCGTCCCCGGCCACGACCCCGACGGCATCGGTCGTGCCCGCCCCCCGCCTCGGGCCGTCCCAGCAGTCCGCGCCCGCACCGGCGCCCGAGCCCAAGCCCGCGCCCACCAGGACCGGTCAGGCGGCCGAGCCGTCGCCGCCGTCCGCGAAGCCGACCCCGACGACCCCCGGCAGGTGACGCAGTGCCCAAGGATCCTCAGCGCCGCCGCGTGCCAGGACCCGCCCGGCGGCCGTCCGTCCGGCCGGCGCCCCGCCGCCCCGGGCCGGCTCCGCGGGCCATCCGGCTCGGCAGTCCCCGCCCCCGGCTGCGTCTGGTCAGCCTCGGTCTGACGCTGGTGATGCTGGCGTTCGTCGTACGCCTCCTGCAGGTGCAGGCCGTCGACGCGAGCGCGTACGCCGCCAAGGCGGAGAAGAACCGCTACCTCAGCCACAAGCTCACCGCCGAGCGCGGCGAGATCACCGACCGGGCCGGAATCGCCCTGGCCACCAGCGTCGACGCGTACGACATCACCGCCGACCCGAAGATGTTCACGCCGAAGGAGAGCAAGGCCCCCGACGCACCGGAACAGGCCGCCGCGCTGCTCGCCCCCATCCTCGGCGGGGACGCGGCCGAGCTCACCAAGAAGCTCAAGGCCCCCAAGTCCCGCTACACCGTGCTCGCCCGCCGCCAGACCCCCCAGGTCTGGAACCAGATCAAGGACCTCAAGTCCGTCTTCGCCGAGAAGGCCAGGGCGGACAAGGCCAAGGGCGGCCCCGGCGCCAACGTCCTCGGCGGCGTCTTCCAGGAGCCGAGCAGCAAACGCGTCTATCCCAATGGCGACCTCGCCGCCGGGATACTGGGCTACGTCAACGCCGACGGCCGCGGGGGCGGCGGCGTGGAGTCCATGCTCGACAAGGAACTCGCCGGCAAGGACGGCGAGATCACCTACGCCCAGTCCGGCGGCCGCCGTGTCCCCACCGCGGGCTCCCGCGAAGTCCCTGCCGTCCCCGGCTCCGACATCGAGCTGACCATCGACCGCGACATCCAGTGGGCGGCTCAAAAGGCCATCAGCGAGCAGGTGAAGAAGTCCAGGGCCGACCGCGGCTATGTGATAGTGCAGAACACCCAGACCGGCGAGGTGCTCGCCATGGCCAACGCACCGGGCTTTGACCCCAACGACCTCACGCAGGCCAACTCGGCCGCGATGGGCAACGCCGCGCTCCAGGACGCGTACGAACCGGGCTCGACCGCCAAGGTCATGTCCATGGCCGCCGTGCTGGAGGAGAAGGCCGCGACCCCCGCCACCCATGTCGTCGTCCCCAACCGGCTGCACCGCGGCGACCGGCTCTTCAAGGACGACATCGACCACGCCACCTGGAACCTCACGCTCAACGGCGTCCTGGCCAAGTCCAGCAACATCGGCACCATCCTCGCGACCGGCCAGCTGGGCAAGACCCAGGCCGCGGCCAACCGGGTCCTGTACTCGTATCTGCGCAAATTCGGCATCGGCAGTCCGAGCGGGCTCGGCTATCCGGGCGAGACGTCCGGCATCCTCGCCGCGCCGCAGAAGTGGTCCACTTCGCAGCAGTACACGATCCCCTTCGGCCAGGGACTCTCGCTCAATGCCATGCAGGCGGCCTCCGTCTACTCGACGATCGCCAACGGCGGGGTACGTATCGAGCCCACGCTGATCCGCGGCACCAGGGGGCCCGACGGACACTTCACCCCGGCGCCCGCCCCCGGAAAGTCCCGTGTCGTCAGCGAGCAGACCGCCAGGACGCTGGCCACCATGCTGGAGTCGGTCGTCGGTGACGAGGAGGGCACCGGCACCAGGGCCCGTATCCCCGGCTACCGCGTCGCGGGAAAGACCGGGACGGCCAACCGGGTCGATCCGGAACTGGGCCGCTACAAGGGCTACACCGCGTCCTTCGCCGGCTTCGCGCCCTCCGACAAGCCCCGCATCACCGTCTACTGCGCCATCCAGAACCCGACCAAAGGCAGCTACTTCGGCGGCCAGATCTGCGGCCCGATCTACCAGAAGGTCATGGAGTTCGCGCTCAAGACCCTTCAGGTCGCGCCGACCGGCGCCGCCCCCGCCCGGCTGCCCGTCACCTTCCAGGCGGGCGAGTGACCCGGAGGAGCCACCAGTGACAACCATCACTTCCGATTCCGGGAACCCGCCGGACCCGTCCGAGCGCGAGGCCCCCTCATTTAGCCGCGGGCAGGGTGCGCCCGGTACGCTCACCGCCGTGTCGCAAGCTGATCAGTACCGAACCGCCCAGCAGGACGCCCCCGCCAAACATCCGGGAGCGCCCCGCCCGGACCGGCCCCGCCCGACATCCCTGGGGGAGCTGGCCGCCGCGCTGGGTGTGAAGAGCCCGGGCGCCGGTGATGTCACCGGTATCACCCACGACTCCCGGGCGGTACGCCCCGGCGATGTGTACGCCGCCCTGCCCGGCGCCCGCTTCCACGGCGCCGACTTCGCCGCCCAGGCGGCGGACCTCGGGGCGGCCGCGATCCTGACCGACCCGGCGGGCGCCGAGCGCGCCGCCGCGACCGGCCTGCCGGTCCTGGTCACCGACGACCCGCGCGGCCGTATGGGCGCCCTCGCCGCCGAGATCTACGGGCACCCGGGCGACGGCCTGCTCCAGATCGGCATCACCGGCACCTCCGGCAAGACCACTTCGGCATACCTCGTCGAAGGCGGCCTCAGAGCGGCCGGCCACAGCACGGGTCTGATCGGTACGGTCGAGATGCGCATCGGCGACGAGCGCATCAAGTCCGAGCGCACCACCCCGGAAGCCACCGACCTCCAGGCCCTGTTCGCCGTGATGCGCGAACGCGGCGTCCAGTCGGTCGCCATGGAGGTCTCCAGCCACGCCCTCGTGCTCGGCCGGGTCGACGGCTGCGTCTTCGACGTCGCCGTCTTCAACAACCTCAGCCCCGAGCACATGGAATTCCACTCCGACATGGAGGACTACTTCCAGGCGAAGGCGCAGCTGTTCACACCGAAGCGCAGCAGGCTCGCGGTCGTGAACTTCGACGACGAGTACGGCCGCAGGCTCCTCAAGGAGGCGTCCGTACCGGTCACCAGCTTCTCCGCCGAGGGCCACCCGGACGCCGACTGGCGGGCCGAGGACGTCGAAGTCGGCGCGGTCGGCTCCACGTTCACCGCGGTCGGCCCGGCGGGCGAGCGGATCCGCGCACAGGCCCCGCTGCCCGGCCCGTTCAACGTCGCCAACACCCTGGCCGCCGTGGTCACCCTCGCCGTCGCCGGGATCGACCCGCAGACCGCCGCCGACGGCATCGCCGCCGTCCCCGGCGTGCCGGGCCGCCTCGAGCGTGTGGACGCGGGCCAGCCGTATCTCGCGGTTGTCGACTACGCCCACAAGACGGACGCCGTCGAGTCGGTCCTGCGCTCCCTGCGCAAGGTCACCGAGGGCAAGGTGCACATCGTCCTCGGCTGCGGCGGCGACCGGGACCAGACCAAGCGCGGACCGATGGGCGCTGCCGCCGCGCGTCTGGCCGACACCGCCGTACTGACCTCCGACAACCCGCGCTCCGAGGACCCGCTCGCGATTCTGGCCGCGATGCTCGCCGGGGCGGCCGAGGTGCCGATCCACGAACGCGGCGACGTCCTGGTCGAGGCCGACCGGGCCGCCGCCATCGCCGCGGCCGTTGCCCGCGCACAGCCCGGCGACACCGTGCTGGTCGCCGGCAAGGGCCACGAACAGGGCCAGGACATCGCCGGAGTGGTCCGCGCCTTCGACGACCGCCAGGTTCTGCGCGCGGCCATCGAGAACGCCGCCAGCTCTTCGAACAGTGGGATGAAGCCGTGATCGTCCTCTCCCTCGCCGAGATCGCCGAAATCGTCAGCGGGCAGTCGTACGACATACCGGATCCGGACCTGAGGGTCACCGGTCCCGTCGTCACCGACTCCCGCGCGGTGCGGCCCGGCTCCCTCTTCGCCGCCTTCGCAGGAGAGAACGTCGACGGCCACGACTACGCCGAGCGGGCCGTGGCGGCAGGCGCGGTCGCCGTGCTGGCCACCCGCCCTGTCGGCGTACCCGCGATCGTGGTGCCCGACGTCACCGCCGCACTCGGCGCCCTCGCCCGCTCCGTCGTCGAACGCCTCGGCACCACGACCGTCGCGCTCACCGGCTCCTCCGGCAAGACCAGTACCAAGGACCTCATCGCCCAGGTCCTTCAGCGCAAGGGCCCCACGGTCTACCCGGCGGGCAATCTGAACAACGAGATCGGTCTGCCGCTGACAGCGCTGCGGGCCACCGAGGACACCGAGCACCTCGTCCTCGAGATGGGCGCCCGCTACATCGGCGACATCCGCTACCTCACCGGCCTGGTCCCACCGAAGATCTCCCTCGTGCTCAACGTCGGAACCGCGCACATCGGCGAGTTCGGCGGCCGTGAGCAGATCGCCGAGGCCAAGGGCGAGATCGTCGAAGCCCTGCCCCCGGCCGATGCGGGCGGTGTGGCCGTCCTCAACGCCGACGACCCCCTCGTACGAGCCATGGCGTCCCGTACCAAGGCCCGCGTGATCCTCTTCGGAGAAGCCGCAGACGCGGACGTACGTGCCGAGAATGTCCGGCTCACCGAGCAGGGACAGCCTTCCTTCACACTCCACACCCCCACCGGGTGCAGTGACGTGACCATGCGGCTGTACGGTGAGCACCACGTGTCGAACGCGCTCGCCGCGGCCGCCGTCGCCCATGAGCTGGGCATGTCCGTCGACGAGATCGCTCCGGCGCTCTCCGAGGCCGGCACCCTCTCGCGCTGGCGCATGGAGGTCACCGAGCGTCCGGACGGCGTGACGGTCGTCAACGACGCCTACAACGCGAACCCCGAGTCCATGAGAGCCGCGCTGCGTGCGCTCGCCGCCATGGGCCAGGGGAGGCGGACCTGGGCGGTGCTCGGCCAGATGGCCGAGCTCGGAGGCGAAGCGCTCGCCGAGCACGACGCGGTCGGGCGGCTCGCCGTCCGGCTCAACGTCAGCAAGCTCGTCGCAGTCGGGGGCAGGGAAGCGTCCTGGCTACAGCTGGGCGCATATAACGAGGGTTCGTGGGGTGAGGAGTCGGTGCACGTGTCCGACGCGCAGGCGGCGGTCGACCTGTTGCGCAGTGAACTGCGACCGGGAGACGTCGTGCTGGTGAAGGCTTCCAGGTCGGTCGGGCTCGAGCGGGTCGCCCAGGCGCTGCTCGAGACCACGACCGAGGGCGAGGTCGCCGGCCGATGAGGCAGATCCTCTTCGCGGGAGCCATCGGGCTCTTTCTGACCCTGGTCGGTACCCCGCTGCTGATCAAACTCCTGGCCCGCAAGGGATACGGGCAGTTCATCCGGGACGACGGCCCGCGCAGCCACGGCAGCAAGAAGGGCACGCCCACCATGGGCGGCATCGCCTTCATCCTGGCTACGGTGATCGCGTACGCGCTGTCCAAGGTGATCACCGGCGAGGACCCGACCTTCTCGGGTGTGCTGGTGCTCTTCCTGACGGCCGGCATGGGACTCGTCGGCTTCCTCGACGACTACATCAAGATCGTCAAGCAGCGTTCGCTCGGCCTGCGGGCCAAGGCGAAGATGGCGGGACAGCTTATCGTCGGCATCGCCTTCGCCGTGCTGTCACTGCAGTTCGCCGACAGCCGCCACCAGACCCCCGCCTCCACCAAGTTGTCGTTCATCACGGACTTCGGCTGGTCGATCGGCCCGGTGCTCTTCGTGGTCTGGGCCCTGTTCATGATTCTCGCGATGTCCAACGGCGTGAATCTGACGGACGGTCTGGACGGCCTGGCCACCGGCGCCTCGGTGATGGTCTTCGGCGCGTACACCTTCATCGGGCTCTGGCAGTTCCAGGAGTCCTGCGCGAACGCGGTGACCCTCACCAACCCCAACGCCTGCTTCGAAGTACGAGATCCGCTCGATCTCGCCGTCGTCGCCTCCGCACTGATGGGTTCCTGCTTCGGCTTCCTGTGGTGGAACACCTCGCCCGCCAAGATCTTCATGGGGGACACCGGTTCGCTCGCCCTCGGCGGCGCGCTCGCCGGCCTGGCGATCTGCTCCCGTACGGAGTTTCTGCTCGCCCTCCTCGGCGGCCTGTTCGTTCTGATCACCATGTCCGTGGTCATCCAGGTCGGTTCCTTCAAGATGACCGGTAAGCGGGTCTTCCGCATGGCACCGCTCCAGCACCACTTCGAACTCAAGGGATGGTCCGAAGTCCTTGTGGTGGTCCGCTTCTGGATCATTCAGGGCATGTGCGTCATCGTGGGTCTCGGGCTCTTCTACGCGGGCTGGGCGGCCGACAAGTGAGTGTGCAGGACTGGCAGGGCAAGCGGGTCACCGTCGCGGGTCTCGGGGTGTCCGGGATCCCGGCCGCCCGTGTGCTCCACGGTCTGGGCGCCGTCGTCACCGTCGTCAACGACGGTGACGACGAGCGCTCCCGCGCGCAGGCCGCCGAGCTGGAGGCGGAGGGAATCACCGTCCGCCTCGGCGACGGGGCGACCCTGCCCGAGGGCACCGAACTCATCGTCACCACACCCGGCTGGAAGCCGGACAAGCCGCTCTTCCTGGCCGCGGCCGAGGCGGACGTACCCGTCTGGGGCGACGTCGAACTGGCGTGGCGGCTGCGCGGTCCGGGCGCCGCGCCCTGGCTCGCGGTCACCGGCACCAACGGCAAGACCACGACCGTGCGGATGCTCGCCTCGATCCTCGAAGCCGCGGGTCTGCGCACGGCCGCCGTCGGCAACATCGGCGTCTCGCTCCTCGACGCGGTGCTCGGCGACACGACGTACGACGTCCTCGCCGTCGAACTCTCCAGCTATCAGCTGCACTGGGCGCCCTCGCTGCGCGCCCACTCCGCTGTCGTGCTCAACCTGGCCCCGGACCACCTCGACTGGCACGGCTCGATGGAGGCGTACGCCGCCGACAAGGGCCGTATCTACGAGGGCAACACGGTCGCCTGCGTCTACAACGCCGCCGACAAGGCGACCGAGGACCTGGTGCGCGAGGCCGACGTCGAGGAGGGCTGCCGGGCGATCGGCTTCACCCTCGGCACGCCGGGACCCTCCCAACTCGGCGTCGTGGACGGGATCCTGGTCGACCGCGCCTTCGTCGACAACCGGCACAAGCAGGCCCAGGAGCTCGCCGAGGTCGCCGACGTCAGCCCGCCGGCTCCGCACAACATCGCCAACGCCCTTGCGGCGGCGGCGCTGGCCCGTGCGTACGGTGTCGCACCCGCTGCCGTACGCGACGGACTGCGCAGCTTCCGGCCCGACCCGCACCGTATCGAGAAGATCGCGGACGTGGCCGGTGTCGCGTACATCGACGACTCCAAGGCCACCAACACCCATGCCGCGGAAGCCTCCCTGGCCGCCTACGACCCGATCGTGTGGATCGCGGGCGGACTGGCCAAGGGGGCGACCTTCGACGAACTCGTGTCGAAGTCCACGCAGCGGCTCCGCGGCGTCGTACTGATGGGAGCGGACCGCGCACTGATCCGCGAAGCCCTCGCGCGACACGCCCCCGAAGTCCCGGTCGTCGACCTCGACCGGACAGACACTGGGGCGATGTCGGCGGCGGTCCGGGAAGCGGCGCGGCTGGCCCGTCCCGGGGACACGGTTGTGCTGGCTCCGGCCTGTGCGTCGATGGACATGTTCGCCAACTACAACAAGCGAGGCGAGGCGTTCGCGGACGCGGTCCGTGAACTCCCCGCCGAGCGCGCCTGACCGGCCAGACCCCCGCGCCAGGCACGACTGGAGGGGACAGCGACCATGCCGGCCGATGACACCGCCGCCCCCTTCGGGCGAGTACTGGGCCGCCGGACGGGCTCCGATGGAGCCTCCGAGGCGGTCGAAGCGAGGCGTCCGGGGCGGAGCCCCGCCATCACGCGCAGGCCGAGCGCCGCTCCCCGCCCGCCCCGTCCGTCCCGCAACAGAGGCGCCCGGAGGCTGTACGAGCAGGCGCGCCGCGCCTGGGACCGCCCGCTGACCGCCTACTACCTGATCCTCGGCAGCAGCCTGCTGATCACCGTGCTCGGCCTGGTGATGGTCTACTCCGCCTCGATGATCAAGGCGCTGGAGCTGTCACTCCCGGCCTCGTACTTCTTCCGCAAGCAGTTCCTCGCCGCGGCCATCGGCACCGGCCTGCTCCTGGTCGCGTCCCGGATGCCCGCCAAGCTCCACCGGGCCCTGTCGTACCCGCTGCTGATGGGCGCCGTCTTCCTGATGGTGCTCGTCCAGATCCCCGGGATAGGGCATGCGGTCAACGGCAACCAGAACTGGATCTATCTGGGCGGGCCCTTCCAGCTCCAGCCGAGCGAGTTCGGCAAGCTGGCCCTGATCCTGTGGGGCGCCGACCTGCTGGCCCGCAAGCAGGACAAACGGCTGCTCACCCAGTGGAAGCACATGCTGGTCCCGCTCGTCCCCGTGGCCTTCCTGCTGCTCGGCCTGATCATGCTCGGCGGCGACATGGGCACGGCGATCATCCTCACCGCGATCCTCTTCGGCCTGCTGTGGCTGGCGGGAGCGCCGACCAGGCTGTTCGCGGGCGTGCTCGGCATCGCCGCCGTCGTCGGTCTGATGCTCATCAAGACAAATGCGAACCGGATGTCCCGGCTCTCCTGCATCGGCGCGATCGACCTCGGTCCCAAGGGCGAGTGCTGGCAGGCTGTGCACGGCATCTATGCTCTTGCGTCTGGCGGATGGTTCGGTTCCGGTCTCGGTGCAAGTGTGGAAAAATGGGGTCAACTCCCCGAACCTCACACCGATTTCATCTTCGCCATCGCCGGGGAGGAACTCGGTCTGGCGGGGACGCTGTCGGTGCTCGCCCTGTTCGCGGCCCTAGGCTATGCGGGTATCCGCGTGGCCGGACGAACGGAGGACCCCTTCGTGAGGTACGCGGCGGGAGGTGTGACCACCTGGATCACGGCCCAGGCCGTGGTCAACATCGGTGCGGTGCTCGGCCTGCTGCCGATCGCCGGTGTCCCGCTCCCGCTGTTCTCCTACGGAGGGTCGGCCCTGCTGCCGACCATGTTCGCTGTGGGGCTGCTGATCGCCTTCGCGCGAGAGGACCCGGCCGCGAAGGCGGCACTGGCCGTGCGGAGGCCCGGGGTGAGATGGAAAACGATGAGGCGGCGCGTCAAGAAGCGTCCGTCCGGAGAGCGGTGAATTTCGGTGCATGTCGTACTCGCCGGTGGGGGGACCGCCGGCCACATCGAGCCCGCGCTCGCCCTCGCGGACGCCCTGCGCAGGCAGGACCCGACCGTGGGGATCACGGCCCTCGGTACGGAGAAGGGACTCGAGACCAGGCTCGTGCCCGAGCGGGGCTACGAGCTGGCGCTCATCCCCGCCGTTCCGCTGCCGCGCAAGCCCACCCCTGAGCTGATCACCGTCCCCGGGCGGCTGCGCGGCACGATCAAGGCCGCCGAGCAGATCCTGGAGCGTACGAAGGCGGACTGCGTCGTCGGCTTCGGCGGCTATGTCGCGCTGCCCGGCTATCTGGCCGCCAAGCGCCTCGGTGTGCCGATCGTGGTCCACGAGGCCAACGCCCGGCCCGGCCTGGCCAACAAGATCGGCTCGCGGTACGCGGCCGGTGTCGCCGTCGCCACGCCCGACAGCAAGCTGCGCAACTCCCGCTACATCGGCATCCCGCTGCGCCACACCATCGCGACCCTGGACCGCGCCCGCGTCCGCCCCGAGGCACGCGCCGCCTTCGGGCTCGACCCCAACCTGCCTACGCTGCTGGTCTCCGGCGGCTCTCAGGGTGCCCGCCGCCTCAACGAGGTCATCCAGCAGATCGCTCCGGTGCTCCAGCGCTCCGGCATCCAGATCCTGCACGCGGTGGGCCCGAAGAACGAACTGCCGCACGTGGACAACATGCCCGGAATGCCGCCCTACATCCCGGTACCGTACGTGGACCGGATGGACCTCGCGTACGCCGCGGCCGACATGATGCTCTGCCGCGCGGGCGCGATGACCGTCGCCGAACTCTCCGCCGTCGGGCTGCCCGCCGCGTACGTACCGCTGCCGATCGGTAACGGTGAGCAGCGGCTGAACGCCCAGCCGGTGGTCAAGGCCGGCGGGGGACTGCTCGTCGACGATGCGGAACTCACCCCCGAGTGGGTCCAGGGCAATGTCCTTCCGGTGCTCGCCGATCCGCACCGGCTGTACGAGATGTCCCGTGCCGCCGCCGAGTTCGGCCGCAGGGACGCCGACGACCTGCTCGTCGGCATGGTGTACGAGGCGATCGCTGCACGCCGCAAGGCGTAAGAAGGGCAGGGGAGCGTGGCCGGACCGACCACCGCCGAACGTGGTGCGCGGGGGCCTTCGGAGGGGACGGCCCGGCCGCCCCGCCAGGGCTCCCCGCTGCGCCGGCTCCGCGTCCCGGGCCGCCCCCTGCTGATCGCCGCGGCCGCGGTGGTTCTCGTCGCGACCGGAATCTGGGTGCTCTACGGTTCCCAGTGGCTGCGCCTCGAGAAAGTGACGACATCCGGAACCGAGATTCTGACTCCGGAAGAGGTCACGGCAGCGGCGGCCGCCCCGACCGGTTCGCCGCTGATTTCCGTCGATACGGACGCCATTGAGGCCCGGCTTCTGCATAAGCTGCCCCGCATCGAATCGGTGGATGTCGTACGGTCGTGGCCGGACGGGATCGAACTCGAAGTGACCGAACGAAAGCCCGTCCTGCTGATGGAGAAGGGCGCTCGGTTCGTCGAAGTGGACGCGGAGGGTGTCCGGTTCGCCACCGTGGACAAGGCGCCCGAGGGTCTCCCGCTGCTCGAATTGTCCGTGGCCCAGTCCCCGGGTCTGCGTCGTTTCGGAACTGATCGACTCGTCGTCGAGGCGGTTCGCGTATGGGGTGACCTCCCCGGAAAAGTCGCTACGGACGCAAGAGTTGTGACAGTCCGCTCATACGACTACATCACCCTGAAGCTGAGCCGGGACCGTACGGTGGTCTGGGGCAACGCCGAGCGGGGCGAGGCGAAGTCTCGTGCTCTCGCGGCGCTGATGAAAGCCGCACCCAAGGCGCGGCACTTCGACGTCAGTGCGCCAACCGCCCCTGCCGCATCGGGTAGTTGACGCACATTTGCGCTGGCCAGCACCCTGGTTGGTCATCGCTATGGGTGATCACATAGGGTGAAAAGAAAAACGGGAGGTTCGGCGTGTTCGTTGAACGGGCGCCACTTGTCGACTTAGTGTCCTGTTCGGAGAGTCCAAGAAGCAGACACACTGGTAACCCTAAACTTCAGCGTTAGGGTTTGGGTCGGCGTTCCGGACCGTCCCACCGGCATCCGTCGGCGCCGCGCGACAACCGCGCAGCGACGACACGTAACTCGAGGCGAGAGGCCTTCGACGTGGCAGCACCGCAGAACTACCTCGCAGTCATCAAGGTCATCGGTGTCGGCGGCGGTGGTGTCAATGCCATCAACCGAATGATCGAGGTCGGTCTCAAGGGCGTCGAGTTCATCGCGATCAACACTGATGCGCAAGCGCTGTTGATGAGCGACGCCGACGTCAAGCTCGACGTCGGCCGTGAACTCACCCGCGGCCTGGGGGCCGGAGCCAATCCCGCAGTCGGTCGCAAGGCGGCAGAGGACCACCGTGAGGAGATCGAGGAGGTCCTCAAGGGGGCCGACATGGTCTTCGTCACCGCCGGCGAAGGCGGCGGTACCGGCACCGGTGGCGCACCCGTCGTCGCCAATATCGCGCGTACGCTCGGCGCCCTGACGATCGGTGTGGTCACCCGCCCGTTCACCTTCGAGGGCCGCCGCCGCGCGAACCAGGCGGAGGACGGCATCGCCGAGCTCCGCGAAGAGGTCGACACCCTCATCGTCATCCCGAACGACCGGCTGCTGTCCATCTCGGACCGTCAGGTGAGCGTTCTGGACGCATTCAAGTCCGCGGACCAGGTGCTGCTGTCGGGTGTTCAGGGCATCACCGACCTCATCACCACGCCCGGTCTGATCAACCTCGACTTCGCAGACGTCAAGTCCGTGATGTCCGAGGCGGGCTCGGCGCTGATGGGCATCGGCTCGGCCCGCGGCGACGACCGCGCTGTGGCGGCCGCCGAGATGGCGATCTCCTCGCCACTGCTCGAAGCCTCCATCGACGGCGCCCGCGGGGTACTGCTCTCGATCTCCGGCGGCTCGGACCTCGGACTCTTCGAGATCAACGAGGCGGCCCAGCTGGTCAGCGAGGCCGCCCACCCCGAAGCCAACATCATCTTCGGCGCGGTCATCGACGACGCTCTGGGCGACGAGGTACGGGTCACAGTCATCGCGGCCGGCTTCGACGGCGGACAGCCGCCGACCCGCCGCGAAAACGTCCTGGGATCCGCCGCGAACAAGCGCGACGAGCCGCCGGCCACACCGTCGCGCGGCACGGAGACCTCGCGCGCGTCCGGTCTCGGCACGGTTCCGGCCCGCGAGGAGCCCTCGGCCCCGGCCGAGCCCATTCCCGTGGGCAATGATCTGAACTCCGGGCCCGCGCAGGTCCCGCCGGCCCGTCCGTACCAGGACAGCCAGGCCGAAGAGCTGGACGTACCGGACTTCTTGAAGTGATAGACCAGCACGTCATCGTGAGCGGCGCGCACTTCGCCTTCACCGACAGGTGGGGCGGGGTGAGCGCCGTTCCGTACGAGGAGCTCAACCTCGGCGGAGCGGTGGGCGACGACCCCGCGGCGGTCCTCGCCAACCGGGCGATCGCCGCGAAGGAACTGGGGCTCGACCCCGACCTGGTCGTCTGGATGAACCAGGTTCACGGCAAGGACGTCGCCGATGTCGACGGGCCGTGGGGCGAGGCTCCCGTTCCCTCGGTGGATGCCGTGGTCACCGTGCGGCGCGGGCTCGCCCTCGCCGTACTGACCGCGGACTGCACTCCCGTACTGCTGGCCGACCCGGTCGCAGGCGTCGTGGCCGCCGTGCACGCGGGACGCCCCGGGATGATCGCGGGAGTCGTGCCCGCGGCAGTCGACGCGATGACATCGCTCGGCGCGGACCCGGAACGGATCATTGCCCGCACCGGACCGGCCGTCTGCGGTCGCTGCTACGAAGTTCCCGAGCAGATGCGGGCGGATGTGGCCGCGGTCGTACCGGCTGCCTGGTCCGAGACCAGCTGGGGCACCCCGGCCGTCGACGTCACTGCCGCGGTCCACGCCCAGCTCGACGCGCTCGGGGTCAGGGACCGGCAGCGGTCGGCGGTGTGCACACTGGAATCGGGCGACCACTTCTCGTACCGCCGCGACCGCACCACCGGGCGGCTCGCCGGATACGTCTGGCTGGACGGACAGGAATGACGGACCGAAGGACCGAACTCGCGGGCACGCTCGCGGCCGTGGAGGAACGTATCGCCTCGGCCTGCGCGGCCGCCGGCCGCAAGCGGGAGGAGGTGACCCTCATTGTGGTCACCAAGACCTACCCGGCGAGCGATGTGCGACTGCTCCATGAGCTGGGTGTGCGGCATGTGGCCGAGAATCGTGACCAGGACGCGGCGCCGAAGGCAGCAGACTGCTCGGATCTGGACCTCAGCTGGCACTTCGTCGGGCAGTTGCAGACCAATAAGGTCCGTTCCGTGGCGAGTTATGCCGATGTCGTGCAGTCTGTCGACCGGCTCAGGCTCGTCACCTCGCTGTCCGCGGCCGCGGTCCGTGCGGAGCGTGAACTCGGGTGTCTCATCCAGGTCGCGCTCGACGCCGAGTCGGGCGAGCGCGGGGAGCGGGGAGGCGTGGCGCCGAGCGGCATCGAGGAGTTGGCGGCCGCCGTGGACGGCGCACCAGGACTGCGGCTGGACGGACTGATGACCGTCGCGCCGCTCACCGGACCGTACGCGGGACGGCAACAGGCGGCGTTCGAGCGGCTGATGGAATTCTCATCCAGCCTGCGCGCCGGGCATCCTGCTGCGAACATGGTGTCAGCAGGGATGAGTACGGACCTCGAACAGGCAGTGGCGGCCGGAGCGACACATGTGCGCGTCGGCACTGCGGTACTCGGAGTCCGACCCCGGCTCGGGTAACGTCGCGAAGCAAGTCGGACCACAGCAGAAAATATGGTCATTCCCGCCACAATGCGGGCAGACCGAGTGGATCGCTGGCACTTGGTGACGAATGCCGATCCACCACAGAGCGGAGGACTCAGAGAATGGCCGGCGCGATGCGCAAGATGGCGGTCTACCTCGGCCTCGTGGAGGACGATGGGTACGACGGCCGGGGTTTCGATCCCGATGACGACTTCGAACCCGAGCCGGAGCCCGAGCGGGACCACCGGCGCCACCAGCCCCCGCACCAGGCCGAGCGGGACGAACCGGTGCGGGTGGTCCAGCCGCCCGCACAGCGCGATCCGGTTCCGCTTCCCGCTGAAAGTGGACGTCCGGCGCGAATCGCCCCCGTGGCATCCATCACACCTGAACGTCCGAGCCTGGAGAAGAACGCACCGGTGATCATGCCCAAGGTTGTGTCCGAGCGGGAGCCCTACCGCATCACCACACTGCACCCACGGACCTACAACGAGGCCCGTACCATCGGGGAACACTTCCGCGAGGGCACTCCGGTGATCATGAACCTCACGGAGATGGACGACACCGACGCAAAGCGACTTGTCGACTTTGCCGCGGGACTCGTCTTCGGTCTGCATGGCAGCATTGAGCGGGTTACGCAGAAGGTGTTCCTGTTGTCTCCTGCTAACGTCGATGTCACGGCGGAGGACAAGGCCCGCATTGCTGAGGGCGGGTTCTTCAACCAGAGCTAGGAACCGACACCGGGAACGACCCGGCCGCAAGGCCGGTAGACACGAGAGCCAGGGGAGAGGGAAGCACGGAGATGGGCGTCACGCTGGATGTGGTCTACATCGCGCTGGTGTGCTTCCTCGTCGTGCTGATCTTCCGGCTGGTCATGGACTACGTCTTCCAGTTCGCGCGCTCATGGCAACCCGGTAAGGCGATGGTGGTCGTTCTTGAGGCCACCTACACTGTCACCGATCCACCGCTCAAGCTTCTGCGGCGGTTCATTCCGCCGCTGCGTCTCGGGGGCGTGGCACTCGACCTGTCCTTCTTCGTTCTGATGATCATCGTCTACATTCTGATCTCCGTCGTGAACGGCGTGGGGAACTGATGTGAGCGATACGGTCTTGCCGACTGCCGACGACTACGTAGAGGTGAAGTAGAGATGCCGCTGACTCCCGAGGACGTGCGGAACAAGCAGTTCACGACTGTCCGCCTCCGAGAAGGCTATGACGAGGACGAGGTCGATGCCTTTCTCGACGAGGTCGAGTCCGAGCTGACCCGCCTGCTCCGCGAGAACGAGGACCTGCGCGCCAAGCTGGCCGCGGCGACTCGTGCGGCCGCGCAGAACCAGCAGCAGGGCATGCGTAAACCGCCGGAGCCGCAGGACGGCCGGGGGCCGGGTGCACCGGTACCCGCCGCCATATCCGGACCGCCCGTCCAGCAGCAGCCCCCGCAGATGGGTCCGCCCCAGCTGCCCGGTGGTGCTCCGCAGCTGCCCCCGGGCCCCGGTGGTCACGGTCCGCAGGGACCGCACGGCCCGATGCAGGGCGGTCCCATGGGTGGCCCGATGGGCGGCCCCATGGGCGGACACGGTCCGCAGATGCCGCAGCAGGGCCCCGGCGGCGACAGTGCCGCGCGCGTGCTCTCACTGGCCCAGCAGACCGCCGACCAGGCGATCGCCGAGGCCCGTTCCGAGGCCAACAAGATCGTCGGCGAGGCCCGCAGCCGCGCCGAGGGCCTGGAGCGCGACGCCCGCGCCAAGGCGGACGCGCTGGAGCGGGACGCCCAGGAGAAGCACCGCGTCGCGATGGGCTCCTTGGAGTCCGCGCGGGCCACGCTGGAGCGCAAGGTCGAGGACCTGCGGGGCTTCGAGCGCGAGTACCGCACGCGGCTGAAGTCGTACCTGGAGTCGCAGCTGCGGCAGCTGGAGACCCAGGCCGACGACTCGCTCGCCCCGCCGCGGGCACCCGCGACCGCTTCGCTGCCGCCGTCGCCGTCGATGGCTCCGGCCGGTGCGGGTGCGATGGGTCACACCATGGGCGGCAACCCGTCGATGGGCCAGTCCATGGGCGGCAACCAGTCCATGGGCGGTGGACCGTCGTACGGCGGCCAGCAGCAGATGTCCCCGGCCATGACCCAGCCGATGGCACCGGTGCGGCCGCAGGCGCCGCAGCCGATGCAGCAGGCGCCGTCGCCGATGCGTGGGTTTCTGATCGACGAGGACGACAACTGACGGCGGGCCGCGCGAATCGCGCGTAGCCGTCGGCAGGCTGAGGGCCGGGCCCGGGACATCTGTCCCGGGCCCGGCCCTTTTTGTGCGCGGGGGTGGGGAAAGCAATAGGGCCCGAGCCGATGCCCGGGCCCCTTCGCTCGTGCGTCTACACCTTGCGGAGGCGGAACGTCAGGGACAGGCCCTCGTCCTCGAACGGGGTGCCGAAGGCGTCGTCCGCCGGGGTGGTCGTGAAGCTCGTCGCCAGAACTTCGTCCGCGATCAGGCCTTCGTGTTCGGTCAGGGCCTGGGTCGTGGACGGGTCCGTGGACGACCAGCTCACCGCGATACGGTCCGCGACGTCCAGGCCGCTGTTCTTGCGGGCCTCCTGGATCAGCCGGATCGCGTCACGTGCCAGGCCCGCGAGCCGCAGTTCCGGAGTGATCTCCAGGTCCAGCGCTACCGTCGCGCCCGAGTCGGATGCCACCGACCAGCCCTCGCGCGGGGTTTCCGTGATGATGACCTCCTCCGGGGAGAGGGTCACCTCCTCGCCGTTCACCGACACGGTCGCAGTGCCCGAGCGCAGCGCCAGGGACAGGGCCGCCGCATCGGCCGCGGCCACCGCCTTGGCCACGTCCTGCACGCCCTTGCCGAACCGCTTGCCCAGGGTACGGAAGTTCGCCTTGGCCGTCGTGTCGACCAGCGAGCCGCCGACCTCGGAAAGCGACGCCAGGGAAGAGACGTTGAGCTCCTCGGTGATCTGGGCGTGCAGTTCGGGGGAGAGGGACTCGAAGCCCGCCGCCGCGACCAGGGCCCGGGACAGCGGCTGGCGCGTCTTGACCCCGGACTCCGCGCGGGTGGCGCGGCCCAGTTCCACCAGGCGGCGCACCAGCGCCATCTGGGAGGACAGGCCGGGGTCGACGGCGTCCAGGTCGGGGGCCGGCCAGGTCGACAGATGGACCGACTCGGGGGCGTCCGGCGTCACCGGGACGACCAGGTCCTGCCAGACCCGCTCCGTGATGAAGGGGGTCAGCGGGGCCATCAGCCGGGTCACGGTCTCGACGACGTCGTGGAGCGTGCGCAGCGCGGCCGGGTCGCCCTGCCAGAAACGGCGGCGCGAGCGGCGCACGTACCAGTTGGACAGGTCGTCGACGAACGAGGACAGGAGCTTTCCGGCGCGCTGGGTGTCGTAAGACTCCAGGGCCGAAGTGACCTGGTCCACCAGCGCGTTGAGTTCGCTCAGCAGCCAGCGGTCCAGGACCGTGCGCTGTGCCGGGGCCGGATCGGCCGTGGACGGCGCCCAGTTGGACGTGCGCGCGTACAGGGCCTGGAAGGCGACTGTGTTCCAGTACGTGAGGAGCGTCTTGCGCACGACCTCCTGGATCGTGCCGTGGCCGACGCGCCGCGCCGCCCACGGTGAGCCGCCGGCCGCCATGAACCAGCGCACCGCGTCCGCGCCGTGCTGGTCCATCAGCGGGATCGGCTGAAGGATGTTCCCCAGGTGCTTGGACATCTTGCGGCCGTCCTCGGCGAGGATGTGGCCGAGGCAGACCACGTTCTCGTACGACGACTTGTCGAAGACGAGCGTGCCGACGGCCATCAGCGTGTAGAACCATCCACGCGTCTGGTCGATGGCCTCCGAGATGAACTGCGCCGGGTAGCGCTTCTCGAAGAGCTCCTTGTTCTTGTACGGGTAGCCCCACTGCGCGAACGGCATCGAACCGGAGTCGTACCAGGCGTCGATGACCTCGGGGACGCGCGTCGCCGTCTTCTGGCAGGTCGGGCAGGCGAAGGTCACCTCGTCGATGAACGGACGGTGCGGGTCCAGCGCAGACTGGTCCGTGCCCGTCAGCTCGCCGAGCTCGGCGCGCGAGCCGACGCAGGTGAGGTGGTTGTCCTCGCAGCGCCAGATCGGCAGCGGCGTGCCCCAGTAGCGGTTACGGGACAGGGCCCAGTCGATGTTGTTGTTCAGCCAGTCGCCGAACCGGCCCTGCTTGACCGAGTCCGGGATCCAGTTGGTGTTCTGGTTCTCCTCGAGGAGACGGTCCTTGACGGCGGTGGTGCGGATGTACCAGGACGGCTGCGCGTAGTAGAGCAGCGCGGTGTGGCAGCGCCAGCAGTGCGGGTAGCTGTGCTCGTACGGGACGTGCCTGAAGAGCAGGCCGCGGGACTCCAGATCGGGCACGAGCGTCTCGTCGGCCTTCTTGAAGAACACGCCGCCGACCAGCCGGACCTCCTCCTCGAAGGTGCCGTCGGGGCGGACCGGGTTCACGACCGGCAGCCCGTACGCGCGGCAGACCTTGAGGTCGTCCTCACCGAAAGCGGGGGCCTGGTGGACCAGGCCCGTACCGTCCTCGGTCGTCACGTAGTCGGCGTTGACGACATAGTGGGCGGGGGCGGGGCTGTGCCCATTGCTTCCCTCGCTGACGCTCGGGAAGGCCACGAGCTCGAAGGGGCGCTGATACGTCCAGCGCTCCATCTCCGCGCCCGTGAAGGACCGGCCCGTAGTCTGCCAGCCTTCGCCGAGCGCCTTCTCCAGCAGCGGCTCGGCGACGACGAGCTTCTCCTCGCCGTTCGTCGCGACGACGTAGGTGACGTCGGGGTGCGCGGCGACGGCGGTGTTCGAGACCAGGGTCCAGGGGGTCGTCGTCCAGACCAGCAGCGCGGCCTCGCCGGCGAGCGGGCCGGAGGTCAGCGGGAAGCGGACGAAGACGGACGGGTCCACGACCGTCTCGTAACCCTGCGCCAGCTCGTGGTCCGAGAGACCGGTGCCGCAGCGGGGGCACCAGGGGGCGACGCGGTGGTCCTGGACGAGCAGGCCCTTGTTGAAGATCTCCTTCAGCGACCACCAGACCGACTCGATGTAGGAGGGGTCCATGGTGCGGTACGCGTCGTCGAGGTCGACCCAGTAGCCCATGCGGTCCGTCAGCTCGGCGAACGCGTCCGTGTGCCGGGTCACCGACTCACGGCACTTCGCGTTGAACTCCGCGATGCCGTACGCCTCGATGTCCTTCTTGCCGGAGAAGCCGAGTTCCTTCTCGACGGCGAGCTCGACCGGCAGGCCGTGGCAGTCCCAGCCGGCCTTGCGGGCGACGTGGTAGCCGCGCATCGTGCGGAAGCGCGGGAAGACGTCCTTGAAGACACGGGCCTCGATGTGGTGCGCGCCGGGCATGCCGTTGGCGGTGGGCGGGCCCTCGTAGAAGACCCACTCGGGGCGGCCCTCGGACTGATCGAGGCTCTTCTGGAAGACCTTTGCCTCGCGCCAGAAGTCGAGCACGGCATGCTCGAGCGCGGGCAGATCGACCTGGGCGGGTACCTGACGGTACTGCGGCGGTGTCATCGACGAACTCCTCCAACGGACAAAGTCTGTGCCGTCGGAGGGACGAGAGCGTGTGCTCCCGCGGTACCACCCTCCTTGGCCCGCCGGCGGTGGCCGGTGAGCCCCCTCATTGGGGTCGCGATGCCGGGTCTAGTCACCCCGGAACGCTCCGCGGGCTTTCTTCCGGCGGCTCAGGGGTGATGCTTCGCCTCGCGCTCGCCCCCGGGCTCTCACCGTCCCCGGGTCGCTCATGGCTGCGTACGACGCTACTGGTCCCCATCCACGCCTTTCGCTGCGCCCAGTGTACGGGCCCCTTCGACGGGAGGCCGACCGGTTTTCACGGGGCCGTCCGCCGGGTCGTTCGCGAGCTGCGCGGTTGACCCGAATGCCTCCACGCGGACCGAAGGAGTCCGGCTGCCGCTTCCTGGCGGTTACGGGGCGGGGAGCTGGGCACAACGGATGCAGGTTCGCCTTGTCACGGGCCGGGGTGGGCTGGGCGGCGGCGTGGCCCGTTTGCCGCGGGGCCTGGGTCGATTTATCGTCCCAGCACGATTCGCGAGCAAGATCACAATATGTGAAGGGGCCGCGGCCATGGTGGCGAAGAAGACCGCCGGGAAGACGGGGTCCGCACGATCCACCGCCGCTGGAGCGGCGGCCAAGGATACGAGCGGGAAGAAGAGCACCGTGGCGAAGAAGGCCGCGGCAGGCAGTGGGAAGCAGGGCGCCAGGAAGACGTCGGCGAAGGCGCCGAAGAAGGCGTCGGCTGCCACGGCGACGGTGAGGAAGGTGTCGGCGGTCGCGGAGCCGGAGGCATCCGCCAGGAAGGTGGCCGCGGCCAAGGCCACCGCGAAGAAGGCCACTGCGACGCAGAAGGCGACCCCGACCAGGACGACGGCCACCAAGAAGTCCACGGCTGAGGCCGAGGCGAAGAAGGCTGCGGCCGAGAAGACGACCGCCAAGAAGGCTGCGGCCGAGAAGACGACCGCCAGGACGACTGCCAAGACAACTGCCAGGGCGAGCGCCAAAAAGGCGCCCGCCAAGAAGACGAGCGCGAAGAAGGCGACGGCCGTGGACGAGACGACGACCGCAGTGACGGCCGGGAAGCCTACGGCGAAGAAGGCGCCTGGGAAGAAGGCCGCGTCCAAGAAGACGGTGGCCAAGAAGGCCGTGGCCAAAAAGGCAACGAAGAAGGCCGCGCCCGCGGCCAAGGGGGCGGCCAAGGCCGCGAAGCAGACAGGAGCCAGCACGGTGCGAGCGAAGAAGACCGCGGGTGGGGCATCCGCCGCGGACACCAGCGCGGCAGCGCTGCCCACGGCCCGTACAGTGGCCGCGACACCGCCGGGTGAGCTCGCGGTACGACCCGGCGAGGACCCGTGGACCCCCGAGGAGGTCGCCGAGGCGCGCGCCGAGCTGGCGGGCGAGATGATCCGGCTGGCCAACGAGATCAGCACCTCGGAGGAGGCGCTGGTCGGGATGATGCGGGACTCCGGGGACGGCGCGGGTGACGACGACGCCGACACCGGGACGAAGAACATCACGCGCGAGCACGAGCTGGCGCTCGCCGCGAATGCGCGCGAGATGCTGGAGCAGACCGAGCGTGCGCTGCTGCGCCTCGACGCCGGGACGTACGGCCTCTGCGAGATCTGTGGGAAGCCCATCGGCAAGGCGCGGATGCAGGCGTTCCCGCGCGCGACGCTCTGCGTCGAGGACAAGCAGAAGCAGGAACGACGCGGCTAGGCCCGGCTGCGCCCCGCCAGGCCCTGTCCGGTCGCTCAGGCCGCTGGCCCGGCTGGATCCGCCGGCAGGGCCCGGAGCTCGGCCGGACCTGGCCTCGGCCCTCAGGCTCCGTACGTGTGTGCCGTACGCTCGTGCTCAGTCAGGCACCTAGGTTGAGGGACTCACGTGGCAGAGGCGGAGCGCATCATCGGTACGCCAGATGTTGACGGCGAGGCTGCGGCGCCCGCCGAGCAGCCCAAGGGCAGGCGCAAGATCGCCGTGCTCTTCGGGGTGGCGGTCGTGGCCTACCTGATCGACCTCGTCAGCAAGATGATCGTGGTGGCCAAGCTGGAGCACCACGAGCCGATCGAGGTCGTCGGCGATCTGCTGAAGTTCGAAGCGGTACGCAATCCCGGCGCCGCCTTCGGCATGGGCGAGGCCTTCACCGTGATCTTCACCTGCATCGCGGCGACCGTGATCATCGTGATTGCCCGGCTGGCGCGCAAGCTCTACAGCCTGCCGTGGGCGATCGCGCTCGGGCTGCTGCTCGGGGGCGCGCTCGGCAATCTCACCGACCGGATCTTCCGTTCCCCGGGCGTCTTCGAGGGCGCGGTCGTCGACTTCATCGCGCCCGCGCATTTCGCCGTCTTCAACCTCGCCGACTCCGCGATCGTCTGCGGCGGGTTCCTCATTGTGATCCTGTCCTTCAAGGGCCTGGACCCCGACGGGACCGTCCACAAGGACTGACAGGGCATACTCGACGGGTGAGTACAGTTCCCGAGATCCGCACCCTGCCCGTACCCGACGGCCTTGAGGGCGAGCGCGTCGACGCCGCCATCTCCCGGATGTTCGGGTTCTCCCGTACGAAAGCGGCCGACCTGGCAGCCGCCGGAAAGGTGCAGGTCGACGGCTCGGTGGTAGGAAAGTCCGAGCGGGTGCACGGCGGTGCGTGGCTCGAGGTCGAGATGCCGCAGGCGCCGGCGCCGGTGCAGATCGTGGCCGAGCCGGTCGAGGGCATGGAGATCGTGCATGACGACGAGGACATCGTCGTCATCGTGAAGCCGGTCGGCGTGGCCGCGCACCCGAGCCCCGGCTGGACCGGGACCACGGTCATCGGCGGCCTAGCGGCGGCGGGCTACCGGATCTCGACCTCGGGCGCAGCCGAGCGGCAGGGCATCGTGCACCGCCTCGACGTCGGTACGTCCGGACTGATGGTCGTCGCCAAGTCGGAGCGGGCGTACACCCTGCTGAAGGCGCAATTCCGCGACCGGGTCGTGGACAAGCGGTACCACGCTCTGGTCCAGGGCCACCCGGACCCGCTGAGCGGCACGATCGACGCACCCATCGGCCGGCACCCGAACCACGACTACAAGTGGGCCGTGACGGCCGACGGCAAGGCCTCCGTCACGCACTACGACCTCATCGAGGCCTTCCGGGCCGCCTCACTGCTGGACATCAAGCTGGAGACCGGTCGTACGCACCAGATCCGGGTGCACATGGCGGCGCACAAACACCCCTGCGTGGGCGATCTGACCTACGGCGCGGACCCGACGCTCGGGAAGCGGCTGGGGCTGACGAGGCAGTGGCTGCACGCCGTCCGCCTCGGCTTCGAGCACCCGTCGGACGGGCAGTGGGTCGAGTTCGAGAGCTCGTACCCGCAGGACCTGCAGGCGGCGCTGGACAAGATCACGGCGGAGAGTGAATGACCACCTACCAGGTGCGGGTGGCGGTCGGCCCGGCCGACCGTGAGGCCTGTTTCGCGGTCCGCAAGGAAGTCTTCGTCGTCGAGCAGTGTGTGCCGGAGGAGATCGAGTACGACGCCCTCGACGCCGAGGAGGCGGACACGGTGCATGTGCTGGCCGTCGGGGAGGGCGGGGTGCCACTCGGCACGGGACGTCTGCTCCACGGACCGGCCGCGGCGGACAGGACCGGCGGCGATGCCTCGGTGGGTTCGCTGGGACGGCTCGCGGTGACCCGGGCGGCGCGCGGGCTGGGCGTCGGGGTGGCTCTGGTACGGGCGATCGAGGATGCCGCGCGGGAGCGGGGGCTGGCGGCGGTGGATCTGCACGCGCAGACGCAGGCGCTGGGGTTCTACGAGCGGCTGGGGTACGTGGCGTACGGGGCGGAGTTCCTGGACGCGGGGATCGGTCACCGGTCGATGCGGCGCGGGCTGTAGCCTCTACCGCCCCAGGGCGCGAAGTCCCGCGCGCCGCGCGGGACTTCGCGCACAGCGCCTTGTTGTCAACCGCGGCCCGTGCGCGGCCGGTTGGTGCCGTCCTCGTCCGGCTCGTGCGGCTCGTCGGGCGGGGGGGACGAAGGGGACGAGTTGTCCCGCGGGGCGGGCGAGGTCGCGACGCGCGGGAGTGCGTAGGGATGCTTCTCCGACAGCCAGGCGATCATCTGCTCCCGTACCGTGCACCGCGCCGTCCAGAGGTCGTCCGCGTCCTTCGCCGTGACCACCGCGCGCACCTGGATCGTGGTCGGTGTGGTGTCGGTGACCGCGAGGCTCCAGTCCCGGCCGTCCCATGCCTCGCACTCGCCGAGGATGTCCTGCATCTTCTCGCGCATCAGACCCACGGGCGCCGAGTGGTCGAGATGAAAGAAGACCGTCCCGGTGATCTGGGCCCCGCCGCGCGACCAGTTCTCGAACGGTTTGCCGGTGAAGTACGACACCGGCATCGTTATCCGCCGCTCGTCCCAGGTGCGTACGGCGAGGAACGTGAGCGTGACCTCCTCGATCACACCCCACTCCCCGTCCACCACCACGGTGTCGCCGATCCGCACCATGTCGCCGAACGCGATCTGAAAGCCGGCGAAGAGATTGCCGAGCGTGGACTGTGCGGCGACACCGGCGACGATGCCGATGATGCCCGCGGAAGCCAGCATCGAGGCGCCGAGCTTCTCCATGCCGGGAAAGGTCAGCAGCATCGCGGCGATGGCCACCACGGTGACGACTGCGATGACGATCCGCATGATCAGCGTGACTTGCGTACGCACGCGCCGCACGCGGGCGGGATCGCGGGTGGAGGAGGCGTAACGGGCGTACGTGGACTCGACGACGGCGGAGACGATCCGCGTCACCAGCCAGGCCCCGGCGCCGATGAGCACCAGCGACAGCATATGACCGATGCCCGCTTCGTGGACCTCGATGGGCTGCCATCCGGTCTCCTGGAAGCTCCCCCGCAGCAGCGCGGTGAGCATCACGACCTGGAACGGCGGCCCGCAGCGGCGCAGCAGACCCCACAGCGGGGTCTCCGGGTGCCGGCCGTCCACCCGGCGCAGCAGCAGGTCGAGCCCCCAGCCGAGCAGCAGCGTGAGCATGACCGAGCCGCCAAGGACGGTCAACGGGCGCAGTGCGTTCTCCATGACTCCGAATGACTCCGGCATTGATGTGAACTGGCAGGATGTCCGAATGAACATCATGCTCTTCCATTCGGTCTACGGTCTGCGCCCGGCCGTTCTCGCCGCGGCCGACAGGTTGCGCGAAGCCGGGCACCAGGTTCACGTGCCCGACCTCTACGACGGCCAAACCGTCGATTCCGTGGAGGAGGGCAGGGAACTCAAGGACAAAATCGGCACGGACGAGTTGCTGCGCCGGGCGATCGCGGCCGCCGCGCCGTACTCGGACGAGGGGCTGGTGTACGCGGGCTTCTCGCTCGGTGGATCGATTGCGCAGAACCTCGCGATGGGCGATGAGAAGGCGCGCGGGCTGCTGCTTCTGCACGGCACGTCCGACATCGCCGAGGGCGCGAGCGTGGACGAACTGCCCGTACAGCTGCATGTCGCGGACCCCGACCCGTTCGAGCCTCACGACTGGCTGAGCGCCTGGTATCTGCAGATGCAGCGGGCGGGCGCGGATGTGGAGATCTACCGCTACCCGGGCGCCGGGCATCTGTACACGGACCCTGAACTGCCCGACTACGACGAGGCGTCGGCGGAGCAGACCTGGCGGGTGGCGCTGGGCTTCCTGGAGTCACTGCAACAGGACTAGGGAGGGTGCTGCCCGCCGCGGGGTGCGGCGGGCAGCCCGGCGTCAGCCCGCCCGGTAGGCGGTCCAGCTGTCCTTCATCCGCTGCACCTGGCCGGCGGTGAACTGGTACATGCAGGAGTCGTACGTGTAGTCCATGAAATTGTGGATCGGGTCGACGCCCGTCTTGTTGACGCAGGAGTCGCGGCCGGTCGGGCACTGGTACGCGGCGCTCTTCTCGGCCGGGGTGTCGGAGACGTAGTCGCCGTTGCCGTTACAGCCGCCCTGGAAGGTGTGGTAGAGCCCCATCCAGTGGCCGACCTCGTGGGTCGCGGTGTCCCCCTCGTCGTAGTTGGCGGCGGAGCCGCCTGGCAGCGAGGTGTCGAGGATGACGACACCGTCCATGCTCGGGCTTGAGTTGTACGAGCTCGGGAAGGTCGCCCAGCCGAGCAGGCCGCCGCCGAGGTTGGCGGTGTAGATGTTGAGGGCGCCCGCGCCGCCCCTGCGCAGCGCGGTCTTCATCGCCTTCTCGTTGGTCGAGCCCGAGGTCAGGTTGTACCAGGAGGCGTTGTCCGTGTAGTCCGTGGCGGCCAGCGAGAACTGGAACGAGGAGTCGGTGTTCCCGGTGCCCTGGCCTGCGTACGCGGCGTTGAGGACCGCCATCTGGTTGCTGACGTCGGTCGCGGTGAGCTTGCCGGTCGTTCCGCTGTGCACGACGTGGAAGTAGACGGGGATGTTGGTCGCCGCGGCCGCCGTGAACGCATCGCCGGTGGCGCGGGCCTTGTCGAGTCTCTTGCGCATGTCCGCGTCCATGGCCTTGGCCTGGGTGGCGGTCACTTCGTTGGGCTCGTTTGCGTGCTGGCTTCCGGGCCTGGCCTCACGGGCGTTGGCGGAAACGCTCGCGGTGTCGGCGCAGTTCTGCGCGGGGGCCTTGGCGGCGGCGACCCCTGCGGGTGCGGAGAGCGGGGACAGTACGAGAGTTCCGGCCATGACCGCGGTACTGATGAAACGGTTGCGCAAACGGGGAGATATTCGGGCAAGCGTGAGCACGTCGACTCCTAGCGGGGGGTGGGGCGAGGTGACTTCCTCGCCACTGCCGGGAGATTACGTGCGCATGCCAGACGTCAATGAGAATCGATCAAGCCCAATCAATCCGTAGATCAATTGGGGCATCGGGGCGAAATCTTTCAGCCAGGCCCAGACTTTGAGATGGGCTGGTAACACACGCGGTTACCAAGGCGGGTGGTGTGTCCGGATTCGGATGGCGAATTAACACCACCCGCCTGATGGCGTGATCTGTGTGTAACGGGGCGCCAAGTGGCTTGAAATCGATGGTCAGCGCACCGGCCGGTCGACCCGCTCGACGTGCTGGGTACCGGACAGGGTCCGGTAGGAGCGGGCCCACTTGGTGGTCGCGCCCTGCTGCGTCTTGTCGGAGATGACGTAGTAGTCCATCTGCGAGCGCTCGGCGGTGACATCCAGGACGCCGTAGCCGTGGTTGTCCATGTCGATCCACTTCACATGGCGGTTGGCCGCCTTGACCGCCGCGGAGGCGACCAGCGAGATGGTGCCGGGCGCGACATGGAGGATGTCGTCCAGGTTGTCGGAGGTCACCGACGTCACCACGAACTCGGTCGCGGCCGACTCCGACAGCGGATACGTCGCCGCCTTGACCGGCACGTCGTTCGCCCACGCCATGTGGATGTCGCCGGTGAGGAAGACCGTGTTCTTGATGCCGCGCCGGGTCAGGTGCCCGAGCAGCTCCTTGCGGTCGTCCGTGTAGCCGTCCCACTGGTCGACGTTGACGGCGAGGCCCTCCTTGGGCAGGCCCAGCAACTCCGCGATCGGCTCCAGGAGATAGGCCGGTACGGAGCCGAAGGCCACCGGCGAGATCATCACCGAGGTGCCCACCAGCTTCCAGGACGCGTCCGAAGCGGCCAGACCGGACTTCAGCCAGTCCAGCTGGGCGCGGCCGGTGATCGAGCGATCCGGGTCGTCCACGCCGCCGTTGCCGACCTTCGACTGCTGCGAGCGGAAGGAGCGCAGGTCCAGCAGATGCAGATCGGCGAGCTTGCCGAAGCGCAGTCGGCGGTAGACCGTGCCCTCGGTCGACGCGCGTACGGGCATCCACTCGAAGTACGCCTGGCGCGCGGCCGCGGCGCGTGCGGCCCAGTCGCCCTCGGTGCCCGGCGTGTGGTTCTCCGCGCCGCCCGACCAGGCGTCGTTGGCGAACTCGTGGTCGTCCCAGATCGCGATGACCGGGTGCGCGGCGTGCAGCGCCTGCAGGTCGGCGTCCGTCTTGTACGTGGCGTGCCGGGTGCGGTAGTCCGCGAGCGTGATGATCTCGTTCTTCGGCGAGTGCTGGCGTACGACGTACTTCGGCTCGGGGTAGCCGCCGGTGGCGTACTCGTAGATGTAGTCGCCGAGATGGAGGATCGCGTCGAGGTCGCTGCGGGCGGCGAGATGGCGGTACGCCGAGAAGTAGCCGGACTCCCAGTTGGCGCAGGAGACCACACCGAAGCGGACGCCCGGGGTCGAGGCATCGGTGGCGGGGGCGGTGCGGGTGCGTCCGACGGGGGAGACGCTGCCGTCGGCCGTGAAGCGGAAGTAATAGGCGGTGGCCTGGCGCAGGCCCCTTACATCCACCTTGACGGTGTGGTCCGAGGCGGCCTTCGAGGTCGTGGCGCCACGGGCGACGACCTTCGTGAAGGCATTGTCCTCCGCGACCTCCCAACTCACCGCGGTGTCCGGGCCCTTGCCGGAACCGGGCACGGCGTCCGGAGTGGGAGTGATGCGCGTCCACAGCAGCACGCCGTCGGGCAGCGGGTCCCCGGAAGCGATGCCGTGCAGGAACGCCGGGCCTTCGGCGGCGGAGGCCGAAGCGGCGGAGGCGGCGACCGCGAGGGCGGGCGCGGCGACGACAGCGGTGGCGGCAGCGGCCTTGACGACCGTGCGGCGACTGGGAGTTGAGGAGAGTCTACTGGTCACGGCCGATCAGACTACTGATCGGTAGCTCGAATGGAAGAGCGGATGCGAGGGGGATTGGGGAATGTTCGCCTGGTGGTTGGGGAGGGGTAACGGGGGTGTTGGCCGTAGTGGGGCGAAGGGGGTGTTTCCCTCGCCTCGTCCCATTCCTGAACCGGGGTCCCCTGTACTCCTGGGAGGTGCGGGCTACGCGGCGCAGGGGGACGGGGTGCGGGGCGGTGCGGTGCGCCTGCGGCGGGCGTTGCCCCTCTGCCCGCTCTCGCCTTACAGCCTTGCGGCCGTAGGAGGTACCCCATCCCGCCAGGACATTTTGCGGCTCCGCCGCATCGGGCCCCCAGACCCCTGGACGCGACCTTCGGCCGCATGTCCTCAAACCTCGGACGGGCTGAACTTCAGGCCCGAGGCGGTCTCCCCCGGACGAGGTCTGGGGGGACGGGCGGTGCGTGACCGGCGCGGGCTTCGCAGCGTGAGCGCTCATTCACGGGCGCGAGGGCGTGTTTTGGAAGTGGCGCCGTATGCCCGCGGGGTGGGTCCGGCGTCTGCTGCGGGCAATCGCAAGGCGGAGGATCCCCCCGGTACAGGGCGTACTCGGGCAACTGGCGACGACACCGCAGGGGGGCTCCTGCCGTGCCCGAAGGGCTACGCGGGAGTGCGTGCCAGACGGCGCGGGGCAGGCGAGACCCCTGAAACACGCCCCAGTTACGCGGCCAGGCGCCGCGAACACCCGCTCCGGAACGGGTTCGGGGCCGGCGCCAACCGGCCGCCGGCCCCCAACCGAGCCCCGCTCAGCCCTGAAGCGCCTTCGCGATCGCCGCGTTGTACTGCTCCACCGTCATCGGCGGGCTGTCCGATCCCTCCGCCGTGACCTTCTTGCCGTTCATCTTCAGCGTCGGCGTGCCCCCGACCCCGCTCTTGTTGAACGTGTCCGACATCTTCATCGCCCACGCGTCGAACGTCCCGTCCTCCACGTTCTTCTTGAACTCGCTGTTTCCCTTCAGCGCGGGCACAGTCTCGGCGATCTTGAGCAGGTAGGAGTCCTTCGAGAACTTGTCGTCCGTCTCCTCCGGGTGGAACGCCTTCGAGTACAGCGCCGTCTTGTACTCGGCAAACGCCTCCGGGCTCACATTCAGCGCCGCCCCCAGGGCGCTCAGCGCGTTCTTCGAGCCCTCGCCGTTGATCGACTTATTGCCGTCGATGAAGGTCGCGCCGATGTACTTGATCTTGTACTTTCCGGCGTCGATGTCCTTCTTCACCGTCGGGCCGACGGCCTGCTCGAAGCTCGCGCAGACCGGGCAGCGCGAGTCCTCGTACAGCTCCAGCGTCTTCTTCGCGGACGCCTTGCCGAGGACGACGGTCGTGCCGTTCTCGCCCGAGGTGTTCTTCGGCGCGGTGATGTTCTTCGCGTCCGTCACCGACTCCCAGTGCGTCGGCTTGTTGGACTGCATGATCGCGTAACCGACACCGCCGGCGATCGCGAGGACCAGGATCGTCGAGCCGATGACGACGAACTGGCGGCGGGTCTTTTCCTTCTTGGCCTGGCGCTCTCGCTCCTGGCGCAGCCGCTCGCGGGCTGCCGCCTTGTTGGCCTGGCTGTTACGTGCACTCATACTGATTCACTCCGTTTGACATGGAAAAGGGGGGACTGCGTGCTCAGGCGAAGACTGCTGCCGAGCGCGGAGGTCCCCGTCGTCCGACGGAGTGCACCAGCAGGCGGGTGCGGGAGGTGCCGGGGCGGAGCGCCGGCCGTACGGCGCGGCGCAGGGACCGGTCTGCCGTGACCACCACCGCCCCCGCCAGCAGCAGCGGCCGGAACGCGAACCCGCCCACCGCCCGTACGAGCCCGGCCAGCGCGGACTCGCCGCGCCGCAGCCAGGCCGCTGCCAGCAGTCCGACCGACAGATGCGCGGCGAGCAGCAGCCAGGGCAGGGCCGGGTTGGCGGAGTGCAGCATGGCCGCCGCAGCGCCGTGGTCGGGGCCGCCGACACCGGGCAGCGCTGTGCCGACACTGCTTCCGCAGAGCACATCGAAGCCCACCGAGCGCAGCGACCCGGCGACCGGGCCCCCGCCGGGGCCGTAACAGACGTCCTGACCGGTGGTGAAGACGGTGTCCGCGGCCAGTTCCAGCGGGAGGAGCAGACTCGCGATCCGCCAGTAGCCGCGCTCCCGGCCGGAGAGGGCGTACGCGACAGCGAAGACGCCCGCCGAAAGTCCGGCGACGGTGGTGAGCGGAAGCGGAACCCGGGAGAGCAGCACATGGGACGCCGCGGACAGCGTCACGACCAGTGCCGTGAAGATCGCCGCCCGCAGCGCCCTGAGCTGCATCCCTGATACGTCCATCACCGGGAGTGTCCCATGCGTCCCTGTGAGGGACTCCTAAAGGACGACCTGCAGTCCCGGAATGCGACCGTTGCGGAAGAGGTCCACGAAGATCTGGTGGTCCGCCCGCGCCCGTGCGCCGTAGCTGTGCGCGAATTCGACCAGCAGCTGGGGGAAGCCCTCCTCGTCCGCCGCGATCGCCGCGTCGATGGCCCGCTCCGTCGAGAACGGCACCAGCGAGTGGCCGCTCTCGTAGTCCGCCGCGCCGTGCATCGTCGCCGTCGCCCGGCCGAGGTCGCCGACGACCGCCGCGATCTCCTCGGGGTCGTCGATGTCCGACCAGTCCAGGTCCACCGCGTACGGGGACACCTCGGCCACGAGCTGACCGGCGCCGTCCAGTTCGGTCCAGCCCAGCCACGGGTCGGCGTGGTCCTGGAGCGCGCGCTGCGAGATCACCGTGCGGTGGCCCTCGTGCTGGAAGTACTCCCGCACGCTCGCGTCGGTGATGTGGCGGGAGACCGCGGGAGTCTGCGCCTGCTTCATATAGATCACGACGTCGTTCTCGAGGGCGTCGCTGTTGCCCTCCAGCAGGATGTTGTAGGAGGGCAGGCCCGCGGATCCGATGCCGATGCCGCGCCGGCCCACGACATCCTTGACGCGGTACGAGTCGGGCCGGGTCAGGCTGGACTCGGGCAGCGTCTCCAGGTAGCCGTCGAAGGCCGCGAGCACCTTGTAGCGGGTGGCCGCGTCGAGCTCGATCGAGCCGCCGCCCGGCGCGAACCGGCGCTCGAAGTCACGGATCTCGGTCATCGAGTCGAGCAGCGAGAAGCGGGTCAGCGAGCGGGCGTCGCGCAGGGCGTCCAGGAGCGGGCCCTCGGCGGTGTCCAGCGTGAACGGGGGCACCTCGTCGTTCTTGGCGCCGGTGGCCAGGGCGTGGATGCGCTCGCGGTAGGCGGCGGCGAAGACCAGCACCAGCTCGGTGATCTGCTCGTCGCTGAGCGCCTTGGTGTAGCCGATCAGCGCCAGCGACGCGGCCAGCCGCTTGAGGTCCCACGTGAAGGGGCCGACGTACGCCTCGTCGAAGTCGTTGACGTTGAAGATCAGCCGTCCGTTGGCGTCCATGTACGTGCCGAAGTTCTCGGCGTGCAGATCGCCGTGGATCCACACCCGGCCGGTGCGGTCGTCGAGGAACGGGCCGCCGTGCTGCTCCCGCTCCAGGTCGTTGTAGAAGAGGCAGGCGGTGCCCCGGTAGAACGCGAACGCCGACGCGGCCATCTTCCGGAACTTCACCCGGAAGGCAGCGGGGTCGGCCGCCAGCAGCTGGCCGAAGGCGGTCTCGAAGACGGCGAGAATCTGCTCGCCGCGCTCTTCAGCTGTGACCTCGGCGGATCGCGGTACCGACATCGCTTGGTGCCTCCTGGTGCATGACAAAAGGGACGGGGTTCCGTCTCCTCCAACGGATGACCGTACTCGGGAGTGCCCGCCGACTGTCAGTGCCAGGACGTAGACTTCCACGCTGTTCCCCCAGACTGCCCGCAGCCTGTCACCGACCGTTTCTCCGGAGGCATTCCACCGTGACCAAGCCGCCTTTCACGCACCTTCACGTCCACACCCAGTACTCCCTGCTGGACGGTGCCGCGCGGCTCAAGGACATGTTCGAGGCCTGCAACGAGATGGGCATGACGCACATCGCCATGACCGACCATGGCAACCTCCACGGGGCGTACGACTTCTTCCACTCGGCGACCAAGGCGGGCGTCACGCCCATCATCGGTATCGAGGCGTATGTCGCCCCCGAATCCCGGCGCAACAAGCGGAAGATCCAGTGGGGTCAGCCCCATCAGAAGCGGGATGACGTCTCCGGTTCGGGTGGTTACACCCACAAGACGATCTGGGCGGCGAACAGGTCCGGTCTGCACAATCTGTTCCGCCTCTCCTCGGACGCGTATGCCGAGGGCTGGCTCCAGAAGTGGCCCCGCATGGACAAGGAGACCATCGCCCAGTGGTCCGAGGGGCTCATCGCCTCCACCGGCTGCCCCTCCGGCGAGCTCCAGACCCGGCTGCGCCTCGGCCAGTTCGACGAGGCGCTGAAGGCAGCGTCCGAGTACCAGGACATCTTCGGCAAGGACCGCTACTTCCTGGAACTGATGGACCACGGCATCGAGATCGAGCACCGGGTCCGCGACGGCCTGCTGGAGATCGGCAAGAAGCTCGGCATCCCGCCGATCGTCACCAACGACTCGCACTACACCTACGCCCACGAGGCCACGGCCCACGACGCGCTGCTGTGCATCCAGACCGGCAAGAACCTCTCGGACCCGGACCGCTTCCGCTTCGACGGCACCGGCTACTACCTGAAGTCCACCGACGAGATGTACGCCGTGGACTCCTCGGACGCCTGGCAGGAGGGCTGCCGCAACACCCTCCTGGTCGCCGAGCAGATCGACACCACCGGGATGTTCGAGAAGCGCGACCTCATGCCGAAGTTCGAGATCCCCGAAGAGGGCTACACCGAGGTCACCTGGTTCAAGGAGGAAGTGCGGCGCGGCATGAACCGCCGCTATCCCGCCGGTGTCCCCGATGACCGCCAGAAGCAGGCGGACTACGAGATGGACATCATCATCCAGATGGGGTTCCCCGGTTACTTCCTCGTGGTCGCCGACTTCATCATGTGGGCCAAGAAGAACGGGATCGCGGTGGGCCCCGGCCGAGGCTCCGCGGCAGGCTCGATCGTCGCGTACGCCATGGGCATCACCGACCTCGACCCGATCACCCACGGCCTGATCTTCGAGCGGTTCCTCAACCCCGAGCGCGTCTCCATGCCGGATGTCGACATCGACTTCGACGAGCGCAGGCGCGTCGAAGTGATCAGGTACGTGACCGAGAAGTACGGCTCCGACAAGGTCGCCATGATCGGCACATACGGCAAGATCAAGGCCAAGAACGCGATCAAGGACTCGGCACGTGTCCTCGGCTACCCGTACGCCATGGGCGACCGGCTCACCAAGGCGATGCCCGCCGATGTCCTCGGCAAGGGCATCGACCTCAGCGGCATCACCGACCCGAAGCACCCGCGCTACAGCGAGGCCGGCGAGATCCGTGGGATGTACGAGAACGAGCCGGACGTCAAGAAGGTCATCGACACCGCCAAGGGCGTCGAGGGCCTGGTCCGGCAGATGGGTGTGCACGCGGCCGGCGTGATCATGTCGAGCGAGCCGATCGTCGACCACGCCCCGGTCTGGGTGCGCCACACCGACGGTGTGACCATCACGCAGTGGGACTACCCGCAGTGCGAGTCGCTCGGCCTGCTCAAGATGGACTTCCTGGGCCTGCGCAACCTCACGATCATGGACGACGCCGTCAAGATGGTGGAGGCCAACAAGGGCGTCAAGCTGGAGATGCTCGACCTCCCGCTGGACGACCCCAAGACCTTCGAGCTGCTCTGCCGCGGTGACACGCTCGGTGTGTTCCAGTTCGACGGCGGCCCGATGCGTTCGCTGCTGCGCCAGATGCAGCCCGACAACTTCGAGGACATTTCCGCCGTCTCGGCCCTGTACCGGCCGGGCCCGATGGGCATGAATTCGCACACAAACTATGCGGAGCGCAAGAACGGCCGCCAGGAGATCACGCCGATCCACCCGGAGCTCGAAGAGCCCCTGAAGGAGACGCTCGGCCTCACCTACGGCCTGATCGTCTATCAGGAGCAGGTGCAGAAGGCCGCCCAGATCGTCGCCGGGTACTCGCTCGGCGAGGCCGACATTCTGCGCCGCGTGATGGGCAAGAAGAAGCCCGAAGAGCTGGCGAAGAACTTCGGCATCTTCCAGGCGGGCGCCCGCAAGAACGGCTTCAGCGACGCGGCGATCCAGGCCCTGTGGGACGTGCTGGTCCCCTTCGCCGGATACGCCTTCAACAAGGCGCACTCCTCCGCGTACGGCCTGGTCACCTACTGGACCGCCTATCTCAAGGCGAACTACCCGGCCGAGTACATGGCCGCGCTGCTCACCTCGGTGAAGGACGACAAGGACAAGTCCGCGGTCTATCTGAACGAGTGCCGCCGCATGGGCATCAAGGTGCTTCCGCCCAATGTGAACGAGTCGCAGTCGAACTTCGCGGCCCAGGGCGACGACGTGATCCTCTTCGGTCTCTCCGCCGTGCGCAACGTCGGGACGAACGTGGTCGACTCGATCATCCGCTGCCGCAAGTCCAAGGGGAAGTACAGCACCTTCCCCGACTTCCTCGACAAGGTCGAGGCCGTGGTCTGCAATAAGCGGACCGTCGAGTCGCTCATCAAGGCCGGCGCCTTCGACGAGATGGGCCACACCCGCAAGGGACTGGTCGCCCACCACGAACCCATGATCGACAACGTGGTCGCGGTCAAGCGCAAGGAGGCCGAGGGCCAGTTCGACCTGTTCGGCGGGATGGGCGACGAGGCAACCGACGAGCCGGGCTTCGGGCTCGACGTCGAGTTCTCCGACATCGAGTGGGACAAGTCCTATCTGCTCGCGCAGGAGCGCGAGATGCTCGGTCTCTATGTCTCCGACCATCCGCTCTTCGGCATCGAACATGTGCTGAGCGACAAGACGGACGCCGCGATCTCCCAGCTCACCGGCGGTGAGCACGCGGACGGCGCGGTGGTCACCATCGGCGGCATCATCTCCGGCCTGCAGCGCAAGATGACCAAGCAGGGCAATGCCTGGGCGATCGCCACGGTCGAGGATCTGGCGGGCTCCATCGAGTGCATGTTCTTCCCGGCGACGTATCAGCTGGTGTCGACCCAACTCGTCGAGGACACTGTGGTCTTCGTCAAGGGGCGGCTCGACAAGCGCGAGGACATCCCCCGGCTCGTCGCCATGGAGCTGATGGTCCCCGACCTCTCCTCGGCCGGGACCAACGCTCCCGTGGTGGTCACCATCCCGACGGTGAAGGTCACCCCGCCGATGGTCAGCAGGCTCGGCGAGATCCTCAGCCACCACAAGGGCAACACCGAGGTGCGGATCAAGCTTCAGGGTCCCCGCAAGACGACGGTGCTCCGGCTCGACCGGCACCGCGTGCAGCCGGACCCGGCGCTCTTCGGGGATCTCAAGGTGCTGCTCGGCCCGTCCTGCCTGGCCGGGTAGGCCCGTCCTGCCCACCGCCACCGCCCACGCCTTGGCCATACGCAAAGGGGCGCGTCCGTCGTCACGGGCGCGCCCCTTGTGGCTTTACGGCAGATCAGTTGTGCCCGAAGCGCCGCTGGTGCTTACGCGCGACATCGGCGGGGCTGCCCTGCGCCTGCGACTGGGGCTGCGCATGCGACTCGTACGCGGTCGACTTGGCCTGCTCGCCTCCGCGCTCGGCGGCCGAGGCGCGGTCCTGTTGACCGCCCTGCTTGCGATTCTTGTTCTTGGCCATGGTGATACCTCCTGGGGGGGATCTCGGGGCCAGGGCCGCGATCAGATTCACATACCAGACTAACCGTCGCATTTTGGATCACTACGGTGCGTAAAGGGCGTTGCCCTGGCGCGGGTCCGGGATACGCCACGCCGATGATCGAGTTCCGGCCGTTAACCCTCCCGTGGTCGGGCAGACTCGAAGGAAACCCGGAACAATCCCCGATCCGGACCCTTCCCCGATCCCGAAGTTCCCGAAAGAGGGTGGAACGCGTGGACCGCTGCGTTGTCCTGGTGGACGCCGGATATCTGCTGGGCGCCGCCGCGAGCCTGCTGGCCGGGGAACCGGCGCGTTCCAGAATCACCGTCGACCATGCCGCCCTCATCCAGGGCCTGCGCGAACTCGCCGAAGCCGATACGGAACGCCCGCTGTTGCGCATCTACTGGTTCGACGGCGCCCCGGACCGCGTACCGCAGCCCGAGCACCGGCGACTGCGCGTGATGCCCAGAGTGACCGTCCGGCTGGGCGCACTGACCCGCAGCGACGGCCGCTGGGCGCAGAAGGGGGTCGACGCGGCCATGCACGCCGAACTCACCGAACTGGCCAGAAATCGCGCGTGCTCGGATGTGGTCCTGGTGACCGGGGACGGGGACCTGCTGCCCGGGCTGATGTCCGCCAAGGAGCACGGCGTCGCCGTCCACCTCTGGGCGGTGCAGGCCGCCGACGGCGACTACAACCAGTCGGAGGACCTGGTCGCCGAGGCCGACGAGCGCCGCGTGCTCGACCGCGCCTGGATCACCGGTGCCGTACGGGCCAAGGAGTTCACCGGTATCTGCGCCCCCTCGCCCGCGCCCCGCCCGGAAATCGCCGCGATTCTCTCCGCTCCGCTCCCCGAGTCGGCGCTCGCGGCCCCGCAGGAGCGCGCCGCCGACGCCGCGCGCAACGGCTCACAGCCCACCCCCTCGGACAACGGCTCCGAGCCCGGACCCCCCGCCGCCAAGGGCGTCCCCACCCCCAAGGACCTGGCGGGCCTGCGCGGCCCCGGCCAGAACTCCTCACCTCACCCCACCAGCGCAACGCTGCGCTGGTCCTCCGACAAGGGATGGGTCGAGCGGCCCGGCGCCGGCGCCGTGGGCGAGCCGCCAGAGACCGCCTCGCTGCCGACGCTGGCCCAGCTCACCAGCGCCGAGCAGCGCTGGGCCGACCGCGAAGAGGACATCACCACGGTCGGCGGCGACCCCTTCGAGGTGGGACAGGTCTTCGCCCGGCGCTGGATGGAACGGCTGCCGGAGGCCGGCCATGTGCAGAAACTGTCCACCATGTACCCGCGGATCCCGCACCGTATCGACGGCGAACTGCTGCGGTACGCGGCACGTTTCGGGCTTCTCGCGCACAAGGACGACCAGATCGACGAGCACGACCGTTATGCGATCCGGGCCGGATTCTGGCGCGAGATCGACGTACGGGCGGCCGCGGAACACGCCCCCGCGGCGGAATAGCCCCGCCGACCCCGTAGGCTCGTCCCTTGTGAGTACGGTGTGCGCGGTGCGGGATCTGGTCAAGACGTACCCCGCCGCGCGCGCTCGCCGTGGTACCCCCGGGACACCCGAGGTGCGCGCCACGGACGGGATTTCGCTCGAGGTGCGGCGCGGCGAGATCTTCGGGCTGCTCGGACCCAACGGTGCGGGCAAGTCCACTCTCGTACGACAGCTCACCGGCCTGATGCGGCCGGACAGCGGCAGCGTCGAGGTGCTGGGCCACGATCTCGTACGCCACCCCGAGCGGGCGTCCCGGCTCATCGGGTATCTCGGGCAGGAATCCACCGCCCTCGACGACCTGACCGTCGCACTCGCCGCCGAGACGACCGGCCGGCTGCGCGGACTGCCCACGCGGCAGGCGCGGGCCGAGCGGGACGCCGTCCTGGAGGAGCTCGGGCTGACCGAGCTCGCGGCGCGTCCCCTGAAGAAACTCTCCGGCGGACAGCGGCGGCTGGCCTGCTTCGCGGCGACGCTGGTGGGCGAGCGGCCCGTCCTGGTACTGGACGAGCCGACCACCGGGATGGACCCCGTCGCACGGCGCGCCGTGTGGGCCGCCGTCGACCGGCGCCGGGCGGAGAACGGGGCGACCGTGCTGCTCGTCACCCACAACGTCATCGAGGCCGAGACGGTCCTCGACCGGGTCGCCGTGCTGGAACGAGGCCGCGTCATCGCCTGCGACTCCCCGACCGGGCTGAAGGAACGGATCGCGGGCGAGGTGCGCGTCGAGCTGGTGTGGCGCGAGCGGGTGCCGCTGGACGTGCCCGAAGTCGCCGCACTGCGCGCATCCGCACAGGAGTCCGGGCGCCGGTGGGTGCTCAGGCTCGCGCCGGACGAGGCACGGGCGGCGGTCGCCGCGGTGACCGGCGGCGCGGCGTTCGCGGCGCTCGACGATTTCACACTGGCCGCGCCGAGCCTGGAGGATGTGTACTTGGCGCTCGGCGGGAACGCGACGAAGGGGCTGGTCAAGGCGTGAGCACCGTGCCCGCGGAGGCGGTGTCCGGGCATTCCGGACAAGCCCGGCAGGTCAGGACCACGAGTGTCGCCCCGGCCGTGGCCGCAGCGCCCCTCGCGCCGCGGGCGCGGCTGCTGCCCGCGCTCGGTGCCGTGTACCGCGCGCAGCTCTCCAGGGCCCGGGTCGCCCGGATCCCGCTGCTCTTCGTGGCGACCTTCCAGTCGATCGGGATCATGGTCCTTATGCGCGGGGTCGTCGACGGAGGCGCCGAAGCGCGGGCCGTCGTCGCCGGATCGAGCGTCCTCGTCGTCGCGTTTGTCGCACTCAACCTTCTCGCCCAGTACTTCGGACAGCTGCGGGCCGGCGGCGGCCTCGACCACTACGCCACGCTGCCGGTGCCGCCCGCCGCGGTGGTGCTCGGCGCGGCCGGTGCGTACGCCTCCTTCACCGTGCCCGGCACGGTCGTCACAGCGGTCGCGGGCAGCGTCCTCTTCCAGCTGCCACTGACCCATCTATGGGTGCTCGCCGCAGTCGTCCCGCTCGCCGGCGCGGCCCTCGCGGGCCTCGGCGCGGCGCTCGGACTGCTCGCACCGCGACAGGAACTGGCCACGCTGCTGGGGCAGTTGGGCATGTCCGCGGCGCTGCTCCTCGGTGTGCTGCCGGCCGGCCGGCTGCCCGGGCCGATCTCGTACGCCCGTGATCTCCTACCGTCGACCTACGGAGTCGAGGCGCTCGCCCGGACCTTCGACGCGCGCCCGGACTGGGCGGTCGTCGGACTGGACCTCGCCGTCTGCGCGGCCGTGGGTGTCGTTTCGCTGACGGTCGCCACGTGGGCGTACCGGCGGGCGGCAGTCCGGTGAGGCACTGACCCGGGACGCCTGGCACGATGGCGGTGTGACCGCACCTCTGACTCCACCGCACCAGCCCTCGCCTCATAACGACCCGTGGGAGAAGCCGCCTGCCGGGCCCGGCTTCCACGAGCCCGAGACGCAGGACGCCGCGGACCTGAAAAGAGAGGCGCGGGACGGAATCGTCGTCGTGGTCGCCCTGACGGCCCTGGGCGTGGCCCTTGGACTGCTGTGGCTGTGGCTGGCGCCGCGGGTGCCGCTGATCTCCAGCGACAAGGCGGTGTTCCTCAAGGACACGGAGGGCGAGGAGGCGGTGGGCGCGGACGGCACGTTCGCGCTGCTGGCCCTCGGCTTCGGCGCGGTCAGCGCGGCCGCGGTCTTCTTCTTCCGCAGGCGCGGAGGCATCGCACTGGTGGTGGCGCTGGCCCTGGGCGGGCTGCTCGGCTCGCTGCTGGCGTGGGGGATCGGCGAGTGGTTCGGCCCGACGGACGACGTGGTCGCGCATGCGCGGGCGGTGGGGGAGGGCGTGACCTTCGACGCGCCACTGGAGCTGAAGGCGCGGGGGGCGTTGCTGGCGTGGCCGGTGGCGGCGATGGTGCTTCACCTGGCGCTGACGGCGCTGTTCGGGCCGCGGGACCCGGAGCCGGAATGGCCGCCGGTCGAGTACGGGCCGGGGCGGGGCGGCGCGGGCTGACGCCTGCGGCGCGGCTTTCCCCACCCCGCCCTCCCCCTACGGCCTGGCGGCCGTGGGAGGCCCCCATCCCGCTGTGCCAATGTGCGGCTCCGCCGCGTGGGGGCTTCGCCCCAGACCCCTGCGCCCGCTTCGCGGCGCGAACCGGGGCTCCGTCCACCCCGTACGCGCTTCGCGGCGTGTCCTCAATCGCCGGAGGGCCGACCTTCAGCCCTGCGGCGTCGCAAGGGGCGCAGGTGGTCCGGGTTCGCCCGCGAGACCACCCACCGGGCAGCACCACCAACGCCCCCTGGCCCGGGTCACCGCGGACCCTGGAAACGGGCGGGGTGGGGAAAGCCCGCCGCAGGCGGACCTTACGCCCGGCCGATCGGTGCCAGCACCGCCCTCGTCAGCGACGCCAGGTCCGACGGCGACAGTTCGACCTCCAGGCCCCGGCGCCCCGCCGAGACGCAGATCGTGGCGTGGGCCGACGCCGACGCGTCGAGGACCGTGCGCAGGCGTTTGCGCTGTCCCAAGGGGGAGATGCCGCCGCGGACATAGCCGGTCGTGCGTTCCGCCGCCGCCGGATCCGCCATGGTCGCCCTTTTCGCGCCGACCGCCGCCGCGAGCGCCTTGAGGTCCAGCTGGCCCGCCACCGGCACGATTGCGACCGTCAGTTCGCCGTCGACGTCCGCGACCAGGGTCTTGAAGACCCGGTCGGGGGAGACGCCGAGGGCTTCGGCCGCCTCGTCGCCGTACGACGCCGACGCGGGATCGTGGTCGTACGCGTGCACCGTGAAGGCCGTGCCCGCTTCGGTCAGGGCGACCGTGGCGGGGGTACCCCCGGACGTGGCCGACTTCTTGGGCTTCTTCGCCACTCAGGAGGCTCCTGTCAGTTGGGGCTCGTCGGCGCCCGCGTCAAATCGACCGCGGGCAGCGACGGCAGATGGCGGATCACCGCGGTCTCCGAGCGCAGCAGCGTCAGTTCCTCCCGCAACCGGGTCGCCGTGTCGGGCGCTTGCAGGAGGCGCTGCTTCGCCGGGGTGTCCAGTACGGCCGCTGCGGCCACCAGATACGACACCACCGAGGGCTCGTCCGGCAGGTCCGCCCCCGTGGACAGCGAGCGCTCACGCGCGCCCGCCAGCCGCTTCTGGTAGCTGCGGAAGGCGCGCAGCACACCCTCGGCGAGGGCTCCCGCGCCGTCCCCGGACTCCTCCGGGATTTCCTCCAGTTCGGCCGTCAGATACGGGCCGCTCGCGTCGACCGAGAGGATTTTGACCCGGGTTGTCCCTGTGGCCAGTACCTCGAAGCTGCCGTCGTCGCGCTCGCGGATCGTCGCCGCGTCGGCGATGCAGCCGAACTGGTGGAAGGCCTGGATCGGATCGTCGCCGAAGCCCGCCGCGGGACCGCGCTGGGGCAGCGCGGTCGGGTCCGGCATGCCGGGCGCGGTCGGTGCGACCTCGCGCCCGTCGCGGATGGCGACCACGGCGAAGCGGCGCGGTTCGGACTCGTCCGTCTTCAACAGCTCGCGCATCATGGCGCGATAACGCTCCTCGAACACGTTCAAGGGCAGGACGAGGCCCGGGAACAGAACCGAGTTCAGCGGGAAGAGGGGGAGACGTGCGGTGGTCACAACGCACAAGACTAATGGCCCAGAGACCTGCTTCGTCCGGCCGTCGGGCGCAAGGGGGTCATTGAGGCGACCTGGATCCGTACGCCGTCCCGCGTCGAGAGGAACTGGCCCAGCGGATCATCGGTCACCAAGGTCCAGGGGAAGGAGGTCGCATGGGGCCCGATCAGCCGGAACTGCTCCAGCGCCTGAGCCCACCGGCCCCGCCCCACCAGCACGTATGCCAGCAGATTGCGCACCTCGGCCGGCCAGGGATCCCCGGCCGGGTAGTCCGCCGAGAGCGTGATCGCCAGATCCGCCGCCGCGTCGATGCGGTCGTCCTGTACGGAGGTGGTGTCCCCGCCCAGCAGCTGGGCGAACGCCGCCCGTACCGGCAGCGCCTGCACCAGCGAGCCCGGCAGTGCGTCGGCCGCCGCCTGTTCGGCGAAGTCGAAGCACTCGCGGTGCGAGCCGTACCACTGGGCGGACAGGTACTTGAGGGCGGCTACGTGACAGCCGTAGTGGTGCGAGGAACGGCGGATCGCCTGCTCCCACAGCGACTCGAAGGCCGTGTGCGTGGCATGGGTGCCGCGCGCGTGGTCCAGCGAGATACGCCACGGCACGGGGTCGTTCGGATCGCCCTCGGCCGCCGCGTCGATCAGGGGCCCCACCTCACGCAGCCGTTCGATGCCGGCGGGTGACTCCCAGGCCCTTCGGACCGCCAACTCGGCCTTGACGACGACCGCGTCGGGGTCGCGCGGCGCCGCGGAGAGCCATGCCGTGAGCCACTCCTCGCGGTTGTACGCGAAGGCCGCGAGCCGCATCACGTACCGGTCGCGGTTCTCCCATTCGGCTGATTCACGTGTGGTCGCCAGCAGCTTGGCGGCCGGTTCGTACTCTCCGAGTGCCGCCGCGACGAGTGCCGGACCGAGCCGCTCGTCGGGCGCGTCGAGCAGCACCGTCTCCTCGGGCGCCAGGCCGTCGGCGAGCTGCGGCGTATGACGGATCATGCGCGCGGTGCGAATCAGGGCACGGAGCAATGACATGGTGCGGACCATTGAAAACCGCAGGTCAGGAGGCGCGCCAGAGCCCAGCTGTGAAGAGTTCGTAGCGGCCGAATGGTTGTCCTGGCGAACGTCAAGAGAGCGTAAAGAAAGTGTCTCAGCCGCGACGCAGAAGGCGGGACGCGCCGGCCGCGACCGTCGTCGCCAGAATCCAGCCGAGCAGGATCAGCGCCGTCGATGCCCATTGCCAGGCGCCGTCAAGCCTCCAATAGCTTTCCTGGCCGAGATCGATCACCGGCACCAGCAGATCCAGAGCATAGAGCGCCGCGTTCCACTGCGGATGCTCGTCAGCCTTCAACGGCGCCGGATCCACCTGCGCGAAGGCCACCGCTCCCGCAGCCCACAGCACCGCCATCCACAGGGCCGCCCGGCCGGGGCGGTAGCCGTAGGCCACGGTCCAGTCCTGGAGATAGCCCCAGAGCTTCGCGGCCAGCGGCAGCGTCTCGCGGCGGCGGCGCTGTTTGGCGAGCAGCACCTCGCGTGCGTCCGCGTCCTCGCCGCTGTTGCGCAGCACGGTCGCGAGGCGTTCGTACGGCTCCGGCGAGTACTCCGGGGTCGCCGAAGCCACCCACTCCAGACGGCGGCTGAGCGGGAACTCCTCGTACGGGACGAGGTTCTCGTAGACGAATCCGCCCATCGCGAGGCCGCCGGGGCCCGGCCAGCTCGCTGCCAGGTCGATCAGCGTGACGACCTTCGCGCCGTTCAGCACGACGCGCCCGTCCTCCGGGCGCTCCGCGTTGAAGCGCAGCTCAGGGGTGGCGATCCGGCGCAGCGACAGCTCCTCGCGGGCGTTCAGTACGAAGCGGGCCCGGTTCAGGTCGACCGCGTCGCCGAAACGCCCGTCGTCGAGCCGTACCCCGCCGTGGCACTGGAAGGGCTGCAGCCGGGTGCCGCGCACCGGTGTTCCGGCGTTGCCGATGCCGAAGGGGGGAGTGGCGCCCGGGTTGCCCGTGGACTCGCTCACCCAAGCGCCCGTCAGATAGAGGGTGCGCTCCACACTCAGCTGCGGGGCGTTGAGCGCGCGGCGCTCCCCGGCCGCGCGCAGCCGGCTGCCGCGCAGACTCAGCGAGACCCCGACCTTCGCACCGCGCAGACTGAGCTCGCCGTATGTCTCGATCAGTTCGGCCTGTAAGTCCTGCGCGACCGACATTCCGTCGGCGGTGATCGCCCGGCCCCTGCGGTCCGGCCGGACATGGATCTGGTTGATCAGCAGATCGGTGCCGATCTGTGCGTCGGTCAGCCGTATGCCGTGCTCGACCCGGCAGCGCGGAAGATGCAGATCACCTTCGGTGCGCAGCCGGGCCGCCTCGATCCGGGGTATCGCGCATCCGACCATGCGGACGGTGGCGAAGTGCGCCTCGGGCATCAGTACTTCGCTGTCGAAGCGGCAGCCGTTCAGCTCGACATAGGGCGCGATGCTGCCACCCGCGAGCTTGAGCGTGCCGGTGATCTGGACCCCGCGGAGCTTGAGCGCTGCGACCCGGCCGGGCAGCGCGGGCGGACCGCTGAGCAGCAGCCGGGCGACGATGGACGCGCGGACGCTGCGTTCGGGGCCCCAGGGGCGTGGCGAGAAGGGATCGTTCAGCAGGGGGTTGGGATCACTCAGGTCGTGCGTACTCCCGTTTCTGAAGGCGTTCCACATGGTCACTTCGGTCCGGCTCAGTCCGTCCGGGGGCCCGTCGTCCAGCGGCTCGGTCAATGCCGCTCCTTCGCTTGCTTGGTTCGTACAGCTGTTCTTCCCGCTGAGTGACGGACTGAACGCTAGTGGTCATGAACAACACCGGAAACCACAGGGGTGGCGTGAAATGCCTCGTTCAGGGGTGGACGGCGGCAGGCAGGTGGGCCATATCAGCCAGTGATACGGGCGACCACCTGCCGATTACCGTCTGAGAGAATTGGTTCCGTGATCTCACGAATCGATCTGCGCGCAGATGCGCTCCCCGAGGGTGCCGCTCTGCGTGACCTGCTGCCCCGTGCCGAGTTCGACGTGGAAGCCGCCCTGGAGAAGGTGCGGCCCATCTGCGAGGCCGTGCATCATCGGGGTACGTCGGCGCTGATCGACTACGCGGAGAAGTTCGACGGCGTGAAGCTGGAGCGGGTGCGGGTGCCCGCGGCCGCGCTGGACGAGGCCCTGGAGCAGTTGGATCCCGAGGTCAGGGCCGCCCTGGAGGAGTCGATCAGGCGGGCCAGGATCGTGCACCGCGCGCAGCGCCGTGACGCGCACACCACCCAAGTGGTCCCCGGCGGCACGGTCACCGAGAAGTGGGTCCCGGTCGAGCGCGTGGGTCTGTACGCGCCGGGCGGCCGCTCCGTCTACCCCTCCTCCGTGATCATGAACGCCGTACCGGCACAGGAGGCCGGCGTCGGGTCCATCGCACTGGCCTCCCCGCCGCAGAAGGAGTTCGGCGGTCTGCCGCACCCGACGATCCTCGCCGCCTGTGCGCTGCTCGGCGTGGACGAGGTGTACGCCGCGGGCGGCGCCCAGGCCGTCGCGATGTTCGCGTACGGCACCGAGGAGTGCGCCCCCGCGAACATGGTGACCGGCCCCGGCAATATCTGGGTCGCCGCCGCAAAGCGGTACTTCACCGGACGTATCGGCATTGACGCCGAGGCCGGGCCGACCGAGATCGCGATCCTCGCCGACGAGAGTGCCGACCCGGTGCATGTCGCCGCCGACATGATCAGCCAGGCCGAGCACGACCCGATGGCCGCCGCCGTGCTGGTCACCGACTCCACCGAGCTCGCGGACGCGGTCGAGAAGGAGCTGGAGCCGCAGATCGCGGCAACCAAGCACATCGAGGACCGGATCGTCCCCGCACTGAGCGGCAGGCAGTCCGCGATCGTCCTGGTCGACGGGGTCGAGGAGGGCCTGCGGGTCGTCAACGCGTACGGCGCCGAGCACCTGGAGATCCAGACCGCCGACGCCGCCGCGGTCGCGGCGAGGGTCCGCAACGCCGGCGCGATCTTCGTCGGCCCCTGGGCGCCGGTCTCGCTCGGCGACTACTGCGCGGGCTCGAACCACGTACTGCCCACCGGCGGCTGCGCCTGTCACTCCTCCGGCCTGTCCGTGCAGTCCTTCCTGCGCGGTATCCACATCGTGGACTACACGCGAGACGCCCTCGCCGAGGTCACCCACCACGTCGTGACGCTCGCCGAGGCCGAGGACCTGCCGGCGCACGGGGCGGCCATGAAGGCGCGCTTCGAGTGGAAGGTGCCGAAGGCATGACCGGCATCGACGACCTGCCCATCAGGGACGAACTGCGCGGCAAGTCCCCTTACGGCGCGCCCCAGTTGGACGTACCCGTACAGCTGAACACCAACGAGAACCCCTATCCGCTGCCCGAGCCGCTGGTCCGGCGCATAGCCGAGCGCGTCACCGAGGCCGCCCGCGGGCTCAACCGCTACCCCGACCGGGACGCGGTGGAGCTGCGCACCGAGCTGGCCGCGTATCTGACCCGGACCGGAAAGCACCGGGTCGGCGTCGAGAACGTCTGGGCGGCCAACGGCTCCAACGAGGTCATCCAGCAACTGCTCCAGACCTTTGGCGGCCCCGGCCGTACCGCGATCGGCTTCGAGCCCTCGTACTCCATGCACGGGCTGATCTCGCGCGGCACCGGCACCGGCTGGATCTCGGGACCGCGCAACGACGACTTCACGATCGACCTCGCGGCCGCCGGGAAGGCGATCGCCGAGAGGCGGCCGGACGTCGTCTTCATCACCTCGCCCAACAACCCCACCGGTACGGCTGTCGAGGCCGAGACCGTCCTCGCGCTGTACGAGGCCGCACAGGCGGCCAAGCCCTCGCTCGTGGTCATCGACGAGGCGTACGTCGAATTCAGCCACCGCCCCTCGCTGCTCCCGCTGATCGAGGGCAGGCCGAATCTCGTCGTCTCGCGCACCATGTCCAAGGCCTTCGGCGCGGCAGGCCTTCGCCTGGGCTATCTGGCCGCTCACCCCGCCGTCGTCGACGCCGTCCAGCTGGTGCGCCTGCCGTACCACCTGTCCGCCGTCACCCAGGCCACCGCGCTCGCCGCGCTGGAGCACACCGATACGCTGCTCGGGTACGTCGAGCAGCTGAAGACCGAGCGGGACCGGCTGGTCGGCGAGCTGCGGGCGATCGGCTGGGAGGTCACCGAATCGGATGCCAACTTCGTCCAGTTCGGCCGCTTCGACGACGCGCACACCGCCTGGCAGAAGATCCTCGACCGAGGTGTCCTGGTCCGTGACAACTCGGTGCCCGGGTGGCTGCGCGTCACCGCCGGCACCCCTGACGAGAACGACGCGTTCCTCGACGCGGTTCGTGAGCTGAAGAAGGAGTACGACGCATGAGCCGGGTTGGCCGTGTCGAACGCACCACCAAGGAGACGTCCGTCGTCGTCGAGATCGACCTCGACGGCCACGGCAAGGTCGATGTGTCGACCGGGGTCGGTTTCTACGACCACATGCTCGACCAGCTCGGCCGCCACGGCCTGTTCGACCTCACCGTCAAGACCGAGGGCGATCTGCACATCGACTCGCACCACACCATCGAGGACACCGCCCTCGCGCTGGGCGCCGCCTTCAAGCAGGCCCTCGGCGACAAGGTGGGGATTTATCGATTCGGCAACTGCACGGTGCCGCTGGACGAGTCCCTCGCCCAGGTCACCGTGGACCTCTCGGGCCGCCCGTACCTGGTGCACACCGAGCCCGAGAACATGGCGCCCATGATCGGCTCCTACGACACGACGATGACGCGGCACATCCTGGAGTCCTTCGTGGCGCAGGCGCAGATCGCCCTGCACGTCCACGTCCCGTACGGACGCAACGCGCACCACATCGTGGAGTGCCAGTTCAAGGCGCTGGCCCGCGCTCTGCGATACGCCAGTGAGCGCGACCCGCGCGCCGCCGGCATCCTCCCCTCCACGAAGGGCGCGCTCTAACCCCATGACCGGCCTCTCCACCATCCTCATCGTCGTAGGGCTCTTCCTCGCCGGCGGTGTGTACTCCTTCTCCAAGCAGAAGATGCCCATGGGCCTGATCGTGCTCCTCGGCATCGGCTCGGTGATGTGTCTCGTCGCCGGTGTCCTGCGGATTCAGGGGATCTGGGAATGACCGCGAGCAAGAAGGTCGTCGTCTTCGACTACGGGTTCGGCAATGTCCGCTCCGCCGAGCGGGCACTGGCCCGCGTGGGCGCGGACGTCGAGATCACCCGCGACTTCGATGCCGCCATGAACGCCGACGGGCTCCTCGTGCCCGGCGTCGGTGCCTTCTCCGCCTGCATGGAGGGCCTGTCGAAGGCCCGCGGCGAGTGGATCGTCGGCCGCAGGCTCGCCGGCGGCCGTCCGGTCATGGGCATCTGCGTCGGTATGCAGATCCTCTTCGCCCGCGGAATCGAGCACGGAGTCGAGACAGAGGGCCTGGACGAGTGGCCCGGCACGGTCGGCCCGCTCAAGGCCCCGATCGTCCCCCACATGGGCTGGAACACCGTCGAGGCGCCCGCCGACAGCCGGCTCTTCGCCGGAGTCGACCCCGGCGCCCGCTTCTACTTCGTGCACTCCTATGCCGTGCACGAATGGGAGCTGGAAGTCACCAACCCCGCCATCCGCGCGCCCCAGGTCACCTGGGCGACCCACGGCGAGCGCTTTGTCGCCGCCGTGGAGAACAACGCGCTGTGGGCGACGCAGTTCCACCCCGAGAAGTCCGGCGACGCCGGCGCCCAGCTGCTGACCAACTGGATCGAGACGCTGTAATGCCGAAGCTTGAACTCCTTCCCGCAGTCGACGTCCGCGACGGCCAGGCCGTCCGTCTCGTCCATGGCGAGTCCGGTTCTGAGACCTCCTACGGTTCTCCCCTCGAAGCCGCCCTCGCCTGGCAGCGCGCGGGCGCCGAGTGGCTGCATCTCGTCGACCTGGACGCCGCCTTCGGCACCGGCGACAACCGCTCGCTGATCGCCGAGGTCGCCGGGGCGATGGACATCAAGGTCGAACTGTCCGGCGGCATCCGTGACGACGCCTCGCTCGCGGCCGCGCTGGCCACCGGCTGCACCCGGGTCAACCTGGGCACGGCCGCGCTGGAGACCCCCGAGTGGGTCGCCAAGGTCATCGCCGAGCACGGCGACAAGATCGCGGTCGGACTGGACGTGCGCGGCACGACGCTGCGCGGCCGCGGCTGGACCCGTGACGGCGGAGATCTGTACGAGACGCTCGCCCGGCTCGACTCCGAGGGCTGCGCCCGCTACGTCGTCACCGACATCGCCAAGGACGGCACCCTCCAGGGCCCCAACCTGGAGCTGCTGCGCAATGTCTGCGCGGTCACCGACAAGCCGGTCGTGGCATCCGGCGGTGTCTCCTCGCTCGACGACCTGCGCGCGATCGCCGCTCTCGTTCACGAGGGCGTCGAGGGCGCGATCGTCGGAAAGGCGCTGTACGCCAAGGCGTTCACCCTCGAAGAAGCCCTCGCGGCGGTGGCCGAATGACCGGCGCCGTACGCCGTGTCGCATCCGACGGCCCGTGGGAGGAGGCCTTCGGCTACTCCCGGGCCGTGGAACTGCCGGACGGCCTTGTCCTGGTGTCGGGCTGCACCTCGGTGGTCGACGGCGTGGTCCTCGACGGCTCTCCCTACGACCAGGCGATCACCGCTTTCGGTGTGGCCGTGGGCGCGCTGCAGGACCTCGGTCTCGACCGCGACCACGTGGTGCGCACACGGATGTACATCACCCACGCCAGGGACGTGGAGGAGGTCGGCCGCGCCCACAGGGAGCTGTTCGGCTCCGTCCGTCCCGCGGCGTCGATGCTCATCGTCTCGGGCTTCGTCGACCCCCGGATGGTCGTCGAGGTCGAGGTCGAGGCGTACCGAGGAGGTGCCGCATGACACTCGCGGTCCGAGTCATTCCCTGCCTGGACGTGGACAACGGCCGGGTCGTCAAGGGCGTCAACTTCCAGAATCTGCGCGACGCGGGCGACCCCGTCGAGATGGCCAGGCTGTACGACGCCGAGGGCGCCGACGAACTGACCTTCCTCGACATCACCGCGTCCTCCGGCAACCGTGAGACGACGTACGACGTGGTGCGCCGCACCGCCGAGCAGGTCTTCATCCCGCTGACCGTGGGCGGCGGAGTGCGCAGCGCGGACGACGTGGACAAGCTGCTGCGCGCGGGTGCCGACAAAGTGGGTGTGAACACCGCGGCGATCGCCCGCCCCGAGCTGATCCGCGAGATCGCCGAGCGTTTCGGCCGCCAGGTTCTGGTGCTGTCGGTGGACGCGCGGCGCACGCCCGGGGGCAGCTTCGAGGTCACCACGCACGGCGGCCGCAAGGGCACCGGCATCGACGCCGTCGAATGGGCGCACCGTGCCGCCGAGTTGGGCGCGGGCGAGATCCTGCTCAACTCGATGGACGCCGACGGCACCAAGGACGGCTACGACACGGAGTTGATCGCGGCGGTGCGCCGGCAGGTCACGGTCCCTGTCATCGCGAGCGGTGGCGCGGGCAAGCTGGCGGACTTCCCCCCGGCCATCGCGGCGGGCGCGGACGCGGTCCTCGCGGCCTCGGTCTTCCACTTCGGCGACCTGCGTATCTCCCAGGTCAAGGACACCCTGCGCGAGGCCGGTCACCCGGTGCGCTGAGCCCCGCCTACATCCCGAACGGCGGGACCTCGTGCAGCCGCGCGATCGCGTCCTTGTCGCCCTCCAGCTCCACCCGCGCCACGTCCTGCCGCCCGAACGCGAACAGCGTCAGCTCGCTGGGTTCCCCGGTCGCCGTCACGACCGGGGTGCCCCGCTGGGCGACGGCCGTCTGTCCGTCCGCACGGCGCAGCACCAGGCCGACCGGCGACCTGCGGCCCAGCAGCCGGGCCGCCTTCTCCAGCCGGGACCACAGGGCGTTCTCGAACACCTGGTCAAGCGTGCGCGGCGTCCAGTCCTCCTGCGCCCGCCGCACATCCTCGGTGTGGACGAAGAACTCGACCGTGTTCGCCGCCTCGTCCAGCTGCTTGATGCCGTACGGGGACATCCGTGGCGGTCCCGTACGGATGAGCTGGATCAGCTCCTCGTACGGCTTCGCGGCGAACTCCGCCTGCACCCGTTCGAGGCGGGGCTTGAGCGCGCCGATCAGGATCCCACCCGCGGCGTCCGCACGCCGCTCACGCACCACCACATGGGCGGCAAGATCCCTGGTCGTCCAGCCCTCGCACAGGGTCGGGGCCTCGGGGCCCGCCGATTCCAACAGGTCGGCGAGCAGAAGTCGTTCACGCTTCGCATGTGTCGACATGTCCGCCAGCCTACGACCGTGGCGGTGGGTCCGCCCAGTGGACGCACCGCCCGTCGTACCCGCGCGGCACGGCACAATGGGCGTATGACCAGCAGTGTTCCCGCAAGCTCCCTCGATCCCGCCGTCGCCGCCCGCCTCAAGCGCACCGCCGACAGCCTGGTTCCGGCCATCGCCCAGCAGTACGACACCGGTGAGGTGCTGATGCTCGGCTGGATGGACGACGAGGCGCTGCATCGCACCCTCACCACCGGCCGCTGCACCTACTGGTCCCGCAGCCGCCAGGAGTACTGGGTCAAGGGCGACACCTCCGGCCATGTCCAGCACGTCAAGTCCGTAGCCCTCGACTGCGACGCCGACACGATCCTCGTCAAGGTCGACCAGGTCGGCGCCGCCTGCCACACCGGGGCCCGTACCTGCTTCGACGCCGACGTCCTCCTGGACAAGTAGGGTCGGGCGCCATGGATCTCGAGACCTTCCGCAAGCTGGCCGCCGACCGCCGTGTGATCCCCGTCAGCCGTCGTCTTCTCGCGGACGGCGACACCCCGGTCGGGCTCTACCGCAAGCTCGCCGCCGAGCGGCCCGGCACCTTCCTCCTCGAATCCGCCGAGAACGGCCGCTCCTGGTCGCGCTACTCCTTCATCGGCGTACGCTCCGCCGCGACGCTCACCGAACGGGACGGCTCGACCCACTGGCTCGGCACCCCGCCGGTCGGCGTCCCCGTCGACGGCGACCCGCTCCAGGCCCTGCGCACCACCGTCGAGACGCTGCACACCCCACGCGACCTCGCCTCCGGCATGCCGCCCTTCACCGGCGGCATGGTCGGCTATCTCGGATACGACATCGTCCGCAGGCTGGAGAAGATCGGCCCCGGCGAGCGCGACGACCTGAAGCTCCCCGAGCTGACCATGCTGCTCACCTCGGACCTGGCCGTACTCGATCACTGGGACGGCACCGTCCTGCTGATCGCCAACGCGATCAACCACAACGACCTCGACACCGGCGTCGACGAGGCATACACGGACGCCGTCGCCCGCCTCGACGCCATGGAGGCAGACCTCGCCCGGCCGCTCGCCTCCGCGCCCGCCGCGCTGCCGCCCTCCGAACTGCCCGTGTTCACCGTGCCCTGGGGCGGCAAGGACTACCAGGACGCCGTCGAGGACATCAAGGAGCGCATCCGGGCAGGCGAGGCCTTCCAGGTCGTGCCCTCCCAGCGCTTCGAAACCCCGTGCAGCGCCGGCGCGCTGGACGTCTACCGGGTCCTGCGGGCCACCAACCCCAGCCCGTACATGTACCTGTTCCGCTTCGACGGCTTCGACGTCGTCGGCTCCAGCCCCGAGGCCCTGGTCAAGGTCGAGGACGGGCACGCCATGGTCCACCCGATCGCCGGGACCCGGCCGCGCGGCGCGACCCCGCAGGAGGACCAGGCACTCGCCGACGAGCTGATGGCCGACCCCAAGGAGCGCGCCGAGCACCTGATGCTCGTCGACCTCGGCCGCAACGACCTGGGCCGGGTCTGCGAGCCCGGCAGCGTCGAAGTCGTCGACTTCATGACGATCGAGCGGTACTCCCACGTCATGCACATCGTCTCGACCGTGACGGGCCGTGTCGCCGAGGGCCGTACCGCCTTCGACGTGCTGACCGCCTGCTTCCCCGCGGGCACGCTCTCCGGTGCCCCCAAGCCCCGCGCGATGCAGATCATCGACGAGCTGGAGCCCTCGCGCCGCGGACTGTACGGCGGCTGCGTCGGCTATCTCGACTTCGCGGGCGACTCCGACACCGCGATCGCCATCCGCACCGCGCTGCTGCGCGACGGCACCGCATTCGTGCAGGCCGGAGCCGGTGTCGTGGCCGACTCGGATCCGGTGGGGGAGGACACCGAGTGCCGCAACAAGGCGGCGGCGGTGCTCCGCGCCGTCCATACGGCGAACCGCCTCACTCGGTGAACGGGCGGTAAGGGATAGTGGGGTATGTGACTGCTGTACCCGTACCCCAGCCCCGCGCCGCAGCCGCATCCGCCGCAGACAGCAGCCGGCGCAGCCTCGCCGTGGCCCTGCTCCTCGGCGCCGTCGGCGCCACCGTCGTGCTGCTCTCGTCCGGCCGGACCTGGGCCGAGGGCCGGGCCGCCGTCGGCGGCGGCACCCTGCCGCTCCACGCCGAAGGCAGCGATGTCACCGGCGTCCCGACGGCCCTCGCCATCGTCGGCCTGGCCGCCCTCGTGGCGGTCTTCGCCGTCCGTCGCGCCGGCCGGCTGCTGGTCGCCGCCCTGCTCGCCCTCAGCGGCGCGGGCGCGGCGCTCGCCGCCTTCCTCGGGGCGTCCGACAGCGCGGCCCTCGACGAGAAGGCGGCGAAGACGACCGGCGACACGGCTGCCACGGTCGACGCCCTCACCCACACCGCCTGGCCCTATGTGGCCGTGGCCGGCAGCCTGCTGATCCTGCTCGCGGGCCTGCTCGCCCTGCGGTACGGCAAGCAGTGGCCGGCCATGTCGGGCCGCTACGAGCGCGACGGCACCCCCCGGCCCCGCAAGGCCGCGGTCGTGGACCCGGACCGTCCCGAGGACCTGTGGAAGGCCCTGGACCGTGGCGAGGACCCGACACGCGAGGCGTGAGCCACCCCACGTCATCGCATGCCGTGGCGTACGGGACAATGAGAACCGAGCCCAACGGCTCACCGCAGCGCAACAGGTCACCCCAGAGCATCATCGACGAGGAGCAAACTCATGGCGGGCAGCAGCCACGGACACACCCCGGCCGCCTGGACCGGTGTCACCATCTCGTTCATCGGCTTCTGCATCGCAGGCGTCTTCATGGTGGCGGCCAATCCGCTCGGCTTCTGGGGCGGAATTGCCGTCGTTCTCCTCGGCGGCATCGTCGGCGGCGCCATGAAGGCCGCGGGTCTGGGCATGCCGAAGGAGACCGGGGCGCAGGTGGCGCCCGGGACGCAGCAGGCCACGGCCACCGCGCAGCCTGCCGCCGCGCAGACCTCCGCCTGAGACGGGCACACCACAGCTGAGCGAGGAAGGCGCAGCCCGGCACGGCCGGGCTGCGCCTTCCCGTACGAACGGGCAGAATCACGGGGTGGACACCATGCCTTCCTCGCCTTTTTCCGCCGGGCCCGCACCCGCCCCGGCTCCGCTCACGCGGCGCCTGGTGACGCCCCTGGCCACCCTGGCCGGGGTCGCCGCGGCCTTCGCGTACGTCGGCACGGTCGATCCAGGCGAGCCGGGCCACTACCCGGTCTGCCCACTGCTGCGCATCACCGGTGTCTACTGCCCCGGCTGCGGCGGGCTGCGCAGCGCGCACGCCTTCATCCACGGCGATCTGACCGGCGCGCTCGGCTCCAACGCGATGGCCGTCGCGGGCTACGGAATCTTCGCCGTGGTGTGGGTGACGTGGCTGGTACGCGCCGTACGAGGCGAGCCCATGCGGATCGCCGTCGCAGGTGTCTGGTGGTGGACGCTCGGCGGTGTTCTGCTGATCTTCAGCGTGGTCCGGAACCTTCCATTCGGCTCTGTGCTTGCGCCCTGAGCGCTCACCGAAGTCCCAGGTAGTGGGACAGAGGCCAACCGGATGTGAGCCCGGAGCCGTGCTGCGGATACCATCGACTTGGCTGATCCTGAACCATCACCGTCCCGGAAGGGGGCCGCTCGCGTGAGTGTGCTCGACGAGATCATCGAAGGCGTGCGCGCGGACCTCGCAGAGCGGCAGGCGCGCGTCAGCCTCGACGAGCTCAAGGAGCGCGCCGCCAAGGCTCCCGCGGCCAAGGACGGCGTCGCCGCACTCCGCGGCGAGGGCGTCCATGTGATCTGCGAGGTCAAGCGGTCCAGCCCGTCCAAGGGCGCGCTCGCCGCGATCGCCGACCCGGCCGGACTCGCCGCCGACTACGAGGCGGGCGGCGCGGCCATCATCTCCGTACTGACCGAGCAGCGCCGCTTCGGAGGATCCCTCGCCGACCTCGAAGCCGTCCGGGCCAAGGTCGACATCCCCTTGCTGCGCAAGGACTTCATCGTCACCGCGTACCAGTTGTGGGAGGCCAGGGCGTACGGCGCCGACCTCGTGCTGCTGATCGTCGCCGCGCTGGAGCAGGAAGCCCTGGTCTCGCTCATCGAGCGGGCCGAGTCCATCGGGCTCACCCCGCTGGTCGAGGTCCACGACGAGGACGAGGTGGAGCGCGCGGTCGAGGCCGGAGCAAAGATCATCGGTGTCAACGCCCGCGATCTGAAGACGCTCCAGGTCGACCGCACCACCTTCGAGCGGGTCGCCCCCGAGATCCCGGCGCGCATCGTCAAGATCGCCGAGTCCGGTGTGCGCGGTCCGCACGACCTGATCGCCTACGCCAACGCCGGCGCCGACGCCGTTCTCGTGGGTGAGTCCCTTGTCACCGGCCGTGACCCCAAGTCGGCCGTCGCCGACCTGGTCGCCGCCGGGGCCCACCCCGCCCTGCGGCACGGGCGGAGCTGACCCGAGATGACCGTCCGCCGCGCCTGCCGACCGACCACCACCCCGGGCCGCCGCCCGGGGCTGGCCGGCGTGCGCGCCGGACTGCCCGCCCGTGACCCGCACGCGCCGCTCGCCCGCGGCTGCAAGCCGCGCGGCTGCCGCGCACCCGCCCGCCGGGTCCACGGCCGTCGGGTGCGGTACGTGATCGGTTCCGAGCCGGGCCAGGTCAACGGCATGCGATGGCGCGGGGGCTGCGCGCGCTAGGCGGTTTCCCGCCTTCCCCTTCTCGAATCGGGGCTTCGCCCCCGGACCCCGGATGCGGGCTCCGGCCGCATGTCCACGAACGCCGGACGGGCCGAAATCTCGCGCGCGCACACCGCGTCCCTGCACACCAGACTTGGGGCATCAGCCCTGACAAGGAGCACGTCGCCATGTCCAGCGACTTCTTCATCCCGGACCCGGAGGGTCACGTCCCCAGCCCCGAGGGCTACTTCGGCGCCTTCGGCGGCAAGTTCATCCCCGAGGCCCTCGTCGCCGCCGTCGACGAGGTGGCCGTCGAGTACGACAAGGCCAAGTCCGACCCCGCCTTCGCCGCGGAACTCAACGACCTGATGGTCAACTACACGGGCCGTCCCAGCGCGCTGACCGAGGTGCCCCGGTTCGCAGAGCACGCCGGCGGAGCCCGGGTCTTCCTCAAGCGGGAGGACCTCAACCACACCGGCTCGCACAAGATCAATAACGTGCTCGGCCAGGCCCTGCTCACCAAGCGGATGGGCAAGACCCGCGTCATCGCCGAGACCGGCGCGGGCCAGCACGGCGTCGCCACCGCGACCGCCTGCGCCCTCTTCGGCCTCGAGTGCACGATCTACATGGGCGAGATCGACACCCGCCGCCAGGCCCTCAACGTGGCCAGGATGCGGATGCTCGGCGCCGAGGTCATCCCCGTGACCTCGGGCAGCAGGACCCTGAAGGACGCCATCAACGAGGCGTTCCGCGACTGGGTCGCCAATGTGGACCGTACGCACTACCTCTTCGGCACGGTCGCGGGCCCGCATCCCTTCCCCGCGATGGTCCGTGACTTCCACCGCGTCATCGGTGTGGAGGCCCGGCGCCAGATCCTTGAGCGCGCGGGTCGGCTGCCGGACGCGGCCGTCGCCTGCGTCGGCGGCGGATCGAACGCGATCGGCCTGTTCCACGCCTTCATCCCCGACGCGGATGTCCGTCTCGTCGGCTGCGAGCCCGCAGGCCACGGCGTCGAGTCGGGGGAGCACGCGGCCACCCTGACGGCGGGCGAGCCGGGCATCCTGCACGGCTCGCGGTCATACGTCCTGCAGGACGAGGAGGGCCAGATCACCGAGCCGTACTCGATCTCGGCCGGACTCGACTACCCGGGCATCGGCCCGGAGCACTCCTACCTCAAGGACAGCGGGCGCGCGGAGTACCGCGCGGTGACCGACGACGAGGCGATGCAGTCGCTTTCGCTGCTGTCGCGTACCGAGGGCATCATCCCGGCGATCGAGTCGGCGCACGCGCTGGCCGGTGCGCTGGAACTCGGCAAGGAGCTGGGCAGCAACGGGCTGATCCTGGTCAATCTGTCCGGCCGTGGCGACAAGGACATGGACACCGCCGCCCGTTACTTCGGGCTGTACGACGGCGAGGGGGACACGAAGTGAGCGGCGCTGCATTCAACGGCGGCAAGGTCCGGCTGTTGAGCGACACCCTGGAACAGGCCAGGAACGAGAACCGGGCCGCGCTCATCGCGTACCTCCCGGCCGGCTTCCCGACGGTCGACGGCGGGATCGCGGCGGTCAAGGCGGCCCTCGACGGCGGCGCGGACGTTGTCGAGGTCGGGCTGCCGCACAGCGACCCCGTCCTCGACGGCCCCGTCATCCAGACCGCCGACGACATCGCGCTGCGCGGCGGCGTCAAGATCGCCGACGTGATGCGTACGGTCCGCGAGGCGCACGAGGCCAGCGGCAAGCCCGTCCTCGTCATGACGTACTGGAATCCGATCGACCGGTACGGCATCGAGCGCTTCACCACCGAGCTCGCCGAGGCGGGCGGCGCGGGCTGCATCCTGCCGGACCTGCCGGTCGAGGAGGCAGGCACATGGCGGGAGCACGCCGAGAAGCACGGCCTCGCCACGGTCTTCGTCGTCGCGCCCAGCAGTAAGGACGCCCGGCTCGCGAAGATCACGGCGGCCGGTTCCGGCTTTGTGTACGCGGCCTCGCTGATGGGCGTCACCGGCACCCGCGAGTCCGTGGGCGCACAGGCTAAGGACCTGGTGCGGCGCACCCGCGCCACCACGGAGCTGCCGGTATGCGTGGGCCTCGGCGTCTCGAACCCCGAGCAGGCCGCGGAAGTCGCTTCCTTCGCCGACGGCGTCATCGTCGGGTCCGCTTTCGTCAAGCGGCTCCTCGACGCACCCGACGAGGCCGAGGGCCTGGTCGCGGTGCGGGAACTGGCGGCAGAGCTCGCCAAGGGCGTGCGCAGGGGCGCGTAGCTCGTACGAGTGGATCTGGGACCGGGGAGGCGTGCACGGCCTCCCCGGTTCGTTTGTGGAATGTGAGCGAGAAGAACCAGGAACGGAAGCGGACCGCGCGAGAGCGGATCCAGCAGGAACGCGAGCAGGAGAAGGCGCGTGAGAAGCGGCGACGGCTGCTGATCGTCTCGGCGGCGGTGGTGGGCGTCCTCGGCCTCGCCGCCGTGATCGGGGTGATCGCGGCCAATGCGGGAAAGAAGGACGGCGGTTCCGACGCCGGTCCGCTCCAGGCGCCCGCGGGCGTGCAGGGCAAGGACCAGCTCGCCATCCCGGTGGGCGCGAACGACGCCCCCTCGACGCTCACGGTCTGGGAGGACTTCCGCTGCCCGATCTGCGCCCAGTTCGAGAACGCCTTCCGGGACACGATCCACGACCTCGAGGCAACAGGCCAGCTCAAGGTCCAGTACCACCTCGCCACCATCATCGACGGGAACGTGGGCGGCAGCGGTTCGCTGCGCGCCGGGAACGCGGCGGCCTGCGCGCAGGACGTCGACAAGTTCGCCCCGTACCACGACGTCCTCTACCAGAACCAGCCGCCCGAGACGGAGGACGGCTTCGGCGACAACGGCAAGCTGATCGAGCTCGCGGGAAAGGCGGACGGCCTCGACACCCCCGCCTTCCGCTCCTGCGTGGAGGACGGCACGCACGACACATGGGTGCAGAAGTCGGCCACCGCATTCACCAAGAGCGGCTTCCGCGGCACGCCGACCGTGCTGCTCAACGGGGAGACGGTCTTCCCGAACAAGGACGGCGAGCAGATCTCCCCGGCCAACCTGAAGAAGTGGGTCGCCGAGGCGAACAAGGGCAAGAAGCCGGGCACCCAGCGGGCCACACCCACCCCGAGCGCCCCCGCCTCCTGAGCGCTCGCGTGCTCCACGGTCTCGCGCGGCCGGGGCAGTGCCCGTTATCCAGACGTTGCCGGGTGGGTTGCCGTACGTCCCACCCGGCAGGGTAGCGTCGGTCCTGCCATGGAACTTGCCTACATTCCCAGCCCGTCGACCGGAGTGATCCATCTCGGACCGCTCCCGCTGCGCGGCTACGCGTTCTGCATCATCATCGGCGTCTTCGTCGCCGTCTGGTACGGCAACAGGCGCTGGATCGCCCGGGGCGGCAAAGCCGGCACCGTGGCCGACATCGCCGTCTGGGCGGTGCCCTTCGGTCTCGTCGGCGGCCGGCTCTACCACGTGATCACCGACTACCAGCTGTACTTCAGCGACGGTGAGAACTGGGTCGACGCCTTCAAGATCTGGCAGGGAGGCCTCGGCATCTGGGGGGCGATCGCCCTGGGCGCCATCGGTGCCTGGATCGGCTGCCGCCGCCGCGGGATCCCGCTGCCGGCCTGGGCGGACGCCCTCGCGCCCGCCGTCGCCTTCGCGCAGGCGATCGGACGCTGGGGCAACTGGTTCAACCAGGAGCTGTACGGCAAGAAGACCGACCTGCCCTGGGCCCTCAAGATCACTGAGGGTACGAACCGCGAGGCGGGCCTGTACCACCCGACGTTCCTGTACGAGTCGCTGTGGTGCATCGGCGTCGCGCTGCTGGTCATCTGGGCCGACCGCCGCTTCAAGCTGGGGCACGGCCGGGCATTCGCGCTGTATGTCGCGTCGTACTGCGTGGGCCGGGCCTGGATCGAGTACATGCGCGTCGACGAGGCGCACCACGTTCTGGGACTGCGCCTCAATGTGTGGACCGCGATCGTCGTCTTCGTGCTGGCGGTGACGTACATCGTGATCTCGGCGAGGGTGCGGCCGGGGCGCGAGGAGGTCGTCGAGCCGGACAGGTCCGCGAAGGCGGCACCCGCTGCCGCCGGTGACGCCCCGAGCGACGAGGCTCCCGTGGATGAGGCCGGGGACGGCGATCCTGCGGACGGTGACGAGAAGCCTGAGGCGGACGCGGACGGCGACGTGGCTTCCGCCGACTCGGAGTCGGCAAAGAAGAGCTGACCGCGGGGACAGCGCGCGACAAGGCCGCCGGGACGAGAACGTCCTGGCGGCCTTGTCGTTTTCGGAGCTCACTTCCATGGGCCCTCGCGGCACGAGAGGGCAAGCGTCCGCCGCGCTGCCGCCACGATCGCCGCGTCGACGAAGCGGCCGTCGGGCAGGGCGAGTGCGCCCTCGTCCGTTGCGGCCGCCTTGACGATCTCCTCGGCCGCCTCGATCTCCTCCGGCGTGGGGCGGAACGCCCGCTCGATGACGGGGAGTTGGCGGGGGTGGATGGCTGCCCGGCCCATGAAGCCCAGGGCGCGGCCGTGGGTGCAGGAGGCGTAGAGGGCGTCCAGGTCGCGGATGTCGGGGAAGACGGACTGTGCCGGAGGCGCGAGACCGGCCGCGCGGGCGGCGACCACGATGCGGGTGCGCGGCCAGTCGAGGGATGTGCCGTCACGTACCCCCAGGTCCGCGCGGAGGTCGGCCTCGCCGATGGCGATGCCGTGCACCGCGGGGTGGGCGGTGGCGATCGCGTACGCGTGCTCGATGGCGATCGCCGATTCGAGGAGCGGATAGAGGGGGACGCCCGGGGCGAGGGCCGCGATCTGCCGGATGTCAGTGGCGTGTGCGACCTTGGGAATACGCAGAGCACAGAGGCCCGGAAGTGCGGTGAGGGCCTCGATGTCGTGGGGGGTGTTGATGCGGACATGGACCGGAAGGGTCTGGGGGGAAGCGAGGAGTTCGGCGGTGGCGGCCAGCGCGTATTTCTTGCGGTCGCGGGAGACGGCGTCCTCGAGGTCGACGATCACCACGTCGGCGCCGGATGCGAGTGCCTTGTGCACGACTTCGGGTCGGTCCCCGGGGGCGTACAGATAGGTGAGCGGGGTGGTCATAGGGCGCCCTGGGTGCGGAGTGCGGCGATATCGGCCCGGGACAGGCCGAGTTCGGTGAGGACGGCATCCGTGTCGGCGCCGTGCGGCCGCCCCGCCCAGCGGATGGCGCCGGGGGTCTCGGAGAGCCGGAAGAGGACGTTCTGCATACGGAGGGGGCCCAGTTCGGGGTCGGGGACCTCGGCGATGGTGCCCAGCGCCTGGTACTGGGGGTCGTCCATGACGTCCCGGACGTCGTAGACCGGGGCGATCGCGGCTTCGGCCTTCTCGAAGGCGGCCATGGCTTCGGCGCGGGTGCGCCGCGCGATCCAGCCGCCGACCGCTTCGTCGAGTACCTCGGAGTGCTCCGCGCGTCCGCTGCCGGTGGCGAACCACGGCTCGTCGATCAGCTCGGGGCGGCCCACGAGATGCATGACGCGTTCGGCGATGGACTGCGCGGAGGTGGAGACGGCCAGCCAGGAGCCGTCGGCCGTGCGGTAGGTGTTGCGGGGGGCGTTGTTGAGGGAGCGGTTGCCGGTGCGGGTCTGTACGTAACCGAGCTGGTCGAACCAGAGCGGCTGCGGGCCGAGGACCGTCAAAATCGGTTCGATGATCGCCATGTCGACGACCTGGCCACGACCCGTGACGGTGCGGGCGGCGAGCGTGGTCATGACGGCGTAGGAGGTGGCGAGCGCGGCGATCGAATCGGCGAGGCCGAACGGAGGGAGGGTGGGCGGCCCGTCGGGCTCGCCCGTGATGGAGGCGAAGCCGCTCATCGCCTCGGCGAGGGTGCCGAAGCCCGGGCGGTGCGAGTACGGGCCGAACTGCCCGAAGCCGGTGACGCGGGTGAGGACGAGACGGGGATTGGCACTGCTCAGCTCCTCCCAGCCGAGCTGCCACTTCTCCAGGGTGCCGGGGCGGAAGTTCTCGATGATCACATCGGCGGTGGTCGCGAGGCGCAGGAGGGTCGCGCGGCCGCCGGGGGAGGACAGATCGAGGGTGATGGTGCGCTTGTTGCGGCCTAGCAGCTTCCACCACAGGCCGACTCCGTCCTTGCCGGGGCCATGTCCCCGGGAGGGGTCGGGGCGAGTGGGGTGCTCGATCTTGACGACGTCCGCGCCGAAGTCGCCGAGCATGGTGGCGGCGAGCGGGCCCGCGAAGAGAGTGGCGAGGTCGAGGACGCGCAGCCCCTGGAGGGGAGAGGGAGCCGGGCGCGTCGGCTGTGCCGTCATGAGGCGTCGATCTCGGGGCGGTAGGGCATGGAGGTGGAGGCTCCCGGGCGCTGGACGCACAGGGCGGCGGCCGCGGATGCCCAGGCGAGGGCCTGTTGTACGGGTTTGTCCTCGCCGAGCGCGACGGCCAGTGCGCCGACGAAGGTGTCACCGGCGCCGGTGGTGTCCACGGCGGTGACCTTGGGTGCGGGGACGGTGAAGGGCGTCGCCTCCCGGCTCGCGTACAGGCAGCCCGCCGAGCCGAGCGTGATCACCACCGCGGGGACCTGGCGCAGCAGGGCCTCGGCTGCGGCGTGCGGGTCGGTGACGCCGGCGAGTGTGGCCGCCTCGTGCTCATTGGGCACCAACAGGTCAGTGGCGGCGAGCAGTTCGGGAGGCAGGGGCTGGGCGGGGGAAGGGGTGAGGACGGTCCGTACACCGTGGCGGCGTGCGGCCTCGGCGCCGTCGAGCACGGCGCTGAGGGGGAGTTCGAGCTGGAGCAGGAGCGTGTCGGCGGTGGCGATGAGGGCTTCGTCGCCGGGAGCGAGGGAGGTGACGGTTCCGTTCGCGCCGGGGATTACGACGATCGAATTGCCGCCCTCGTCGTCGACGACGATGTGCGCGGTGCCGGAGGGGCCCTCGGCCGTGCGCAGGAGATCGGTGTCCACGCCGGAGGAGACGAGGGTCCCCCGCAGGCGCCCGCCGAACTCGTCCGAGCCGACGGCGCCGATCATCGCGACATCGCCGCCGGCGCGGGCGGCTGCGACTGCCTGGTTGGCGCCCTTGCCGCCCGGGATCGTGCGGAACTCCCGTCCCGTGACGGTCTCCCCGCGCTTGGGTGCGTTGGCGACGTAGGCCACCAGGTCCATGTTGGTGCTGCCGAGCACCGCGATGACGGTCATGGGCGGAGTACCTCCTGGTGAGTGAGGTGGGCGAGGGTGTCGAAGCCGATGCCGTCGAATCCGGCGACGGAGGTGGCGAGACGGTTCTTGAGCGGGTCGGTCCAGCGGCTGGGGAGGGCGTCGGGGCGGCCGGCGAGCAGGCCCGAGAGGGACCCTGCGGTCGCGCCGTTGGAGTCGGTGTCCCATCCGCCCGAGACGGCACGGCAGATGGAGCCGGTGAAGTCGCCGTCGGCGTGGGTGAGGGCCGCCGCGAGGAGGGCGGCGTTGGGGACGGCGTGGACCCAGTGGTAGTGGCCGAGTGCTGCATGCAGATGGTCCACGACGGTGTCGAAGCCGGGTTCGTCGCGGGCGGTGTCGATGCCGAACCGGACCGCCCGCGAAAGGCGGGAGCGTGGGGGAACGACGGTGAGTCCGGCGGCGAGGGCGTCGTGCACATCGGCCGTGCCGCCGGCCGCGGTGGCAAGGGCGGCGGCGATGAACATCGCGCCGTAGACGCCGTTCGCGGTGTGGGTCAGGGACGCGTCGCGGTGGGCCTGCGCGGCGGCGGCCGCCGGGTCGCCGGGGTGCGTCCAGCCGTGGATGTCGGCACGGATGGCGGCGCCGATCCACTCCCGGAAGGGGTTGCGGCGGGCGGCGGTGAGCGGGGGTTCGAGGCCGGAGAGGAGATTGCGGTACGCGATGCGCTCGGCGGTGAAGGTGCGGCCGGCCGGGAGCTCGTCGAGCCACAGCTGTGCGAGTTCGGCGGTGGTGAACGCCTTTCCGTGGCGCTGGAGGAGAAGGAGGTTCAGCAGGGGGTAGTTGAGGTCGTCGTCCTCGGGCATGCCGTCGATGTTCTCGGCGAGCGAGGTGGCGGCGGAACGGCGGTTCCAGGGGTGGGCGGCGGCGAGTTCAGGGGGGAGGCCCCTGGCGGTGAACCAGGTGGTGAGGGGCCAGTTTCCGGTGGCACGGGCGAGGGCGCGGATGCCGTGGAGGGGGAGCTTTTCGACGGGCTTGCCGAGGAGACAGCCGACGGCGCGGCCGAGCCAGGCGGCATGGAGGGCGTCCGGGCGGCTGGGGGCCGGGGGCGTCGCGGGCGGGGCGGGCCAGGCGGGGCAGGCAGCGGTGATCAGCGTCAGGGGTGTTGGCTCGTACTCCGTCAACGGGGAAGGAAGCAGGGCCAGTTCGTCCAGGAACTCATGGGCCCGGGCGCGCAGGTGCGGGGGTGCGGGGGTGGGGGACGCTCCGGCGCGGGGTGGGGCCAGGGGGCCGCCCGCCCGGATCCAGCGGCTGCGGATCTCCCGCACGTCGCGGCCGTCCTCCTCTGCCTGGCGCAGTTCATGGCCGACGAGGTCCTCCGGCTGGACCCAGGTGAGGCGCAGGCCCGTCATGGCAGGTCCGTCAGCCGGGCGAACGCCGACTCATGGGCCCGGCGGCGCTCGCGGTCACGGGTGAAGATCTCCCGGGCGACCACGGCCAGTTCCCGGGCCGGGGCGTGCAGGTCGATGCGGCTGGCCTCGGCCACCGTCTTCGCCCAGTCGCTCGGCACCGCGGACTCCCCGTTCATTGCGCCCGCGATCGCTCCGGCCATGGAGGCGATCGAGTCACAGTCGCGCCCGTAGTTGACGGCTCCTAGGACCGTATGGCGGTAGTCGCCACTGCCGACCATGAGCATGCCCAGGGCGACGGGCAACTCCTCGATGGAGTGCAGCCGCGAGGGGCGGCGGGAGGCGAGGGAGGGGGAGCGGTAGTCCGCGCCGACCGTGTCGAAGGGGGCGACCGCGGCGCGCAGCGGAGCCAGCGCCGCTTCGAAGTCCGAGTACTGCGCGGCAACTTCCGCGACCTCCTCGATCGCTGCCTGCGTACCGTCCTTGGCGAGGGAGAGCACGGTGTCGATCACGGTAGCGGGGGTGGCGTCGGGAAGACAGGCCGCCGCGACCGCCGCGGCGAAGACGCCCGCCGCCTCGCGGCCGTAGGAGGACTGGTGGGCGCCGGCGATGTCGACGGCCTCGGCGTAGGCGGCGTTCGGATGGGCCGCGTTGACCAGGCCGACGGGGGCCATGTACATCGCCGCGCCGCAGTTGACGATGTTGCCGACGCCTGCCTCGCGCGGGTCGTTGTGGCCGTAGTGGAGCCGGGTCACCATCCACTTCTCGGCCAGGAATACACGGTGCAGCGGCAGCGCCTCCGCCTCCAGCTCCGGGATCCAGCGGGGGGTCGAGATCAGGTCGGGGACCAGATGGTCGGCGACGGCGTACGCGTCGAGGTGGTCGCGGACGGTGGCGTACACACGGACCAGAGCGTGCGTCATCAGGGTGTCGTCGGTGATGTGTCCGTCGCCCTTGTGATAGGGCGCGATGGGGCGGGCCGTGCGCCATTCGTCGCCGTGCCACGGGCCGACGATGCCGTGGACGCGGCCGCCGTGCCGCTCCACGATCTGCTCGGGGGAGTAGCCCTCGACCGGGCCGCCGATTGCGTCACCGACTGCCGCGCCGATCAGGCTGCCGGTGATCCGGTCATCGAGTGTCAGCGTCGCGAGTGTCGTCGTCATGTCGGAATTGTCCACCCGGGGCGGTCAGTTCCGTGTGTGCGAGCAGCCCGGCGAGTTCGACGAGATCCGTTCCGGCGAGGCGGGGCAGCGCGCAGCCGGCGAGCGTGCGGCAGGCGTCGCGCCAGGTGACGGGGACGGAGTCACCGCCGCCGAGTGCGCCGGTCAGCGCGCCGACGAGGGCCGGGGCGGAGTCGGCGACACGCGACAGACAGGCGGCGGCCGGCACGGCCTCGGCGACCCGGCCGCGGGCGGCGAGGGCGAGAGCGAGGGCGACGGGGACGGTCTCGGCGGCGGCGATGCCATAGCTGTAGACGTGGTCGACGATCTGGTGCTCCAGCAGGGGCACGAGTTCGAAGGCGCCCGCAGAGTCGCGGGCGAGCTTGACGGCGTGGTGGGCGTTGCGGCCGATCTCGGTGGCGTCGGGGAGCTCGGCGAGTGCGGCGTCGACGGCGGCGTCGACACCCGCCCCGCCAAGCGCGGCGGCGACCGCCGCGGCCATGGCCCGGGAGCCGTGAACTCCGTCGCCGTCCTGGCTGTAGCGGGCGTCGAACTCGGCGAGTTCGGCGGCGGCGGCCGGGTCGCCGGGGTGGACGACGGCGAGAACCGCGCCGCGTACGCAGGCGGCGTCGTCGAAATAGTGCGGGTTGTCGTGGCCGGTGGCGGGCGGGCGCAGTCCGGTGGCGAGATTGCCGAGACCGGCGCGTACGGAGATACGGGCGCGGAGGGGGAGCACGGCGGACTCGACCTCGGGAGCGCGGTCGGCGGCCGCGGCGACCTCGCTGGCGAGCGAGTTCCAGGCGAGATCGACCGCGGCCCGCATACGCCGGCCGGGGCCGAGCCCGGCGAAGAGATCCCCGGCGGCGGTGAGTACCGTCTCGGCGGCGAAGGCGGCCCATTCGGCGTCGTCGGAGGGGCCGAGACGGAGGGGTTCGGGTGGCTGGTTCAGGGCGATGGGGACGGGGAGGGTGGTGGTGGCGTTCTGCTCGGCGAAGGTGTCGAGCTCACGGGTGAGCCGCCGGGTCCACTCGGGCATCCGCGCGGCCCGATGCCGCGCGGCGGGCCACCCGGCGGCGTCCCCGGCGGCGAGCCCGATGAGCAGCCCTTCGATGGGCCGGGCCGGGCGCTTTCGCTGGGCCGCGCGGGTGGGCAGGCCCACGGTCCCCCGGCGAGCGCCCGCGGTTCCGCATGAGCCGTGCGCACCTGCGAGGGCCGCCGCCGGGGGCGCCGACGGGTGGCCCTGCGCGCTGCTCGGTGCTCCGGACGTGCGGGCTGCGGTGCCCGCGGGCTCCGCCGGGGCCGCGCCCGGGCGGAGTGCTTCCGGGGCAGGTGTGCGGCCCGCGGTGACGACCGGCGCTCCGCGCGAACCGTCCGCGGCTTCGGTCCCGCCACGCGGCCCCGCTGTGGCCGTCGTACCGCCGGAGCGGCCCGTCCCGGCCGCCGTGTCGCGCAGGGCTGTCGTATCGCCGGAGCTGCCGTCCGTCCCGGCCGCCGTGTCGCGCGGCGCCTCATGTGAGCCCCGCGTACCGGCCGTCACGGTCGTTCCGCCCGCAGCGCCGCACCCCGGATCGGCCGGGCCGGTCGGGCCGCAGTCCGTGACGCGCGCAGCGGCCGCGGTGGCGCCCGGCAGTCCGTCGGGGGCCGACACTGCGGGCCCGGCCGGTGTCCCCCCTGCCGGCGTCATCGCGTCACCTGGGCGTCGTCGTCCGGGGTCAGCAGCTCCGCGATGTCCAGGACGTGGTAGCCCCTCATCGACGGGAGGCAGCTGCCGCGGACCGGGCCGATCGCCGAGGACCACGTCGTGGGGATCGCCGACGCTCCCGACAGGGCGCCTGCGAGGGCGCCTGCCACCGCTGCCGTCGTGTCCGCGTCGCGGCCCATGTTGACCGCCGTCAGGACCGACGTACGGAAGTCGCCGCGCGCCGCCGCGAACGCGCCGAAGGCCAGGCCCACCGCCTCCGGGGCCAGGTCCGTCCACGGGTAGCCGCCGATCACCACCGCCGAACGGACGGAGCGTTCCATCGCCAGGGTGTCCGCGTGGGTGCGCTGGGCCGCCACCACAGCGCGGCGCAGGGAGCGGGCCGTCCAGGAGTCCATGGGAACGACGGACAGTGCGGCGCCGATCACCGAGGCCGGGCCGCCGCCCGCCATCGCGGCCGCCACACCCGCCGCCACCGCCTGGCCGCCGTAGATGCCCTCGCCGTCGTGGCTGACGCTGCCGTCGATCGCGACCAGTCGCGCCGCCTCCGCCGGGTGGCCCGCCGCGAAGACCCCGAACGGCGCCGCCCGCATCGCCAGGCCGTCGCTCCATGCGTGGCGGTGCTGGGCCGAGATGGGGGCGGCGAGCCCGCGCCTGAGATTCTCCAGAGTGCCGCGTTCACTGAAACCCGCACCCCGGAACGGGCCTTCGTCCAGGTCCGCGATCCAGTGGTGCCACGCGTTCTCGACATGCGCGACGGTCAGAGCCGAGCCGTGCCGCGCCAGCAGCAGGCCCGAGAAGATCGCGTACTCCGTGTCGTCCGTGCCCGCCGGGTCGTCGCTCACGAAGCCCTCGATACGACCCCATCTGAGGCGGATCTCGGACGGCCGCATGTTCTCGGCAGGAGCCCCGAGTGCGTCGCCCACCGCGAGGCCGAGCAGTGCGCCACAGGCCCGATCGCGCAGAAGCGAGGCGTTCTCGGCCGGATCAACGGGATTGCATGCAATCAACTCCATGGGGCGGGCCCCTTTCGCGCGCACCGAGCCTGTTCTTGCATCTGTGCCACGCGCGGCGGGCAACGAGTCTGAGAACCAAGCCTGTCACCCGCTCGACGTCACCCGCTCGCCCCCAGGTAAGTACGGCCTGCCTTGCTGGCGCGGCCCTTACAACGTGCGTAGTTTCGAGGGGGTCGGAGGGGGCGCGGACCATCGGGTCCGCTGCCGGAAAAGGGGAGAGCTGTGTCCATCATCGAAACCGAAGCCGCGCTTCACGTGGCGCACCGGGACAACCACACCCACCGTGATGTCAACGGCGGCTGGCTGCGGCCCGCGGTCTTCGGTGCGATGGACGGACTCGTGTCCAACCTCGCCCTCATGACCGGTGTGGCCGGCGGCGCCGTGTCCCAGCAGACCATCGTCATCACCGGTCTCGCCGGTCTCGCGGCGGGCGCGTTCTCCATGGCCGCGGGCGAGTACACGTCCGTTGCCTCGCAGCGCGAGCTGGTGGAGGCCGAACTCGACGTCGAGCGGCGGGAGTTGCAGGGGCACCCCGTCGACGAGATGGAGGAGCTGGCCGCCCTCTACGTCGCCCGTGGCGTCGAGCCCGCGCTCGCCCGCGAGGTGGCGATGCAGCTCTCCAGGGATCCGGAGCAGGCGCTGGAGATCCACGCCCGCGAGGAGCTCGGCATCGACCCGGACGACCTCCCGTCGCCGACCGTTGCCGCCGTCTCGTCGTTCGGTTCGTTCGCACTGGGCGCGCTGCTGCCCGTACTGCCCTACCTGCTCGGCGCGAGTGCTCTGTGGCCCGCGGTGCTGCTCGCCCTCGTCGGGCTCTTCGCCTGCGGCGCCCTTGTCGCCCGGGTCACCGCGCGCAGCTGGTGGTACAGCGGAGTGCGCCAGCTGGTCCTGGGCGGCGCGGCCGCTGCCCTCACCTACGGACTCGGCACGCTCTTCGGTGCGGCAGTCTGACGCGTCCGGACTGCCGGCCCGCGTGCGCCCCCGCGCCCGCGGGCCGAAAGTTGTGACGTACGCCCTCTACGAAAACCGCGCCAGGTGCGACACTATGCAAGGCGCTACATAAGTAGCCGTTACTTCGCGGTTTCGAGCCCGTGACCACCGGGCATGAGCCGTAGACGCGGCGGGCAATGAAGCCTGCTCTGCGACGGGTCCACTGACAACGATCTGTTTGTGTGACTCACCTCCACCGCCTCGGGCGGTGTCCGCATGTTGGAATGACCTATCCGCTTTCTGAGAAGCACTCCATCATGTAATCTGCACGAAATTTCGCAGAGGGCCAACGTCGTCCCTCGGCAGTGAACATGCCACGACGACGACGGGAGAGCCGATGCGTTCCGACGCCTGGTCGCCCATGGACGGTCGCCCCGCCCCTCAGGGGATGTACGACCCCCGTAACGAACACGACGCATGCGGCGTCGGGTTCGTGGCCACCCTCACCGGTGTTGCCAGCCATGAGCTGGTCGAACAGGCGCTGACCGTCCTGCGGAATCTTGAGCACCGCGGCGCCACCGGCTCGGAGCCGGACTCCGGCGACGGTGCGGGAATCCTGCTCCAGGTCCCGGACGCCTTCCTCCGCGAGGCGGCCGGCTTCGAGCTCCCCGAGGCCGGCTCCTACGCCGTCGGTATCGCCTTCCTCCCCGCCGAGAACAGCGAGGACGCTGTCTCACGCATTGAGACGATCGCCGCCGAAGAGGACCTGAACGTCCTCGGCTGGCGCGAGGTCCCCGTCACCCCTGACCTCCTCGGCAGCGGCGCCCGTGCCACCATGCCCGCCTTCCGTCAGCTCTTCGTGGCCGACGGGGTCGGCAGCAAGGGCATCGAGCTCGACCGCAAGGCCTTCGTGCTCCGCAAGCGCGCCGAGCGCGAGGCCGGGGTCTACTTCCCCTCGCTCTCCGCCCGGACGATCGTCTACAAGGGAATGCTCACGACGGGGCAGCTGGAGCCCTTCTTCCCGGACCTCTCCGACCGGCGCTGCGCCACGGCCGTCGCACTTGTCCACTCGCGGTTCTCGACGAACACCTTCCCGAGCTGGCCGCTGGCCCACCCGTACCGCTTCGTCGCGCACAACGGCGAGATCAACACGGTCAAGGGCAACCGCAACTGGATGCGCGCCCGTGAGTCGCAGCTCGTCTCGGACCTCTTCGGTTCGCAGAAGCTGGAGCGGATCTTCCCGGTCTGCACGCCGGACGCCTCCGACTCCGCGTCCTTCGACGAGGTGCTCGAGCTCCTTCACCTCGGTGGCCGTTCGCTGCCCCACTCCGTGCTGATGATGGTCCCCGAGGCGTGGGAGAACCACGACTCCATGGACCCGGCCCGTCGCGCCTTCTACCAGTACCACTCCACGATGATGGAGCCCTGGGACGGCCCGGCCTGTGTCACGTTCACCGACGGCATCCAGGTCGGCGCGGTCCTGGACCGCAACGGACTTCGTCCCGGCCGCTACTGGGTCACCGACGACGGGCTCGTGGTCCTCTCCTCCGAGGTCGGCGTCCTGGACATCGACCCCGCCAAGGTCGTCCGCAAGGGCCGCCTCCAGCCCGGCAAGATGTTCCTCGTCGACACCGCCGAGCACCGCATCATCGAGGACGACGAGATCAAGTCCTCGCTCGCCGCCGAGAAGCCGTACCGCGAGTGGCTGGAGGCCGGTGAGATCGAGCTCGAGGACCTGCCCGAGCGCGAGCACATCGTCCACACCCACGCATCGGTCACCCGCCGCCAGCAGACCTTCGGTTACACCGAGGAGGAGCTGCGGGTCATCCTCGCGCCGATGGCCAGGACCGGCGGCGAGCCGCTCGGCTCCATGGGCACGGACTCTCCGATCGCGGCCCTGTCCGAGCGCCCTCGACTGCTCTTCGACTACTTCACCCAGCTGTTCGCGCAGGTCACCAACCCGCCGCTGGACGCCATCCGCGAGGAGCTCGTCACCTCGCTGCACTCCTCGCTGGGCCCGCAGGGCAATCTGCTGGAGCCGACCGCGGCCTCCTGCCGCAGTGTCACCCTGCCCTTCCCGGTGATCGACAACGACGAGCTGGCCAAGCTCATCCACATCAACGCCGACGGCGACATGCCCGGCATGACCGCCGCGACGCTGTCCGGCCTCTACCGCGTGAGCGGCGGCGGCGACGCCCTCGCGGCCCGTATCGAGGCGATCTGCGCCGAGGCCGACGCGGCCATCGAGGACGGCGCCCGCCTGATCGTCCTGTCCGACCGGCACTCCGACGCCGAGCACGCGCCGATCCCTTCGCTGCTGCTCACCTCGGCCGTGCACCATCACCTCATCCGCACCAAGCAGCGCACCCAGGTGGGGCTGCTGGTCGAGGCCGGTGACGTCCGTGAGGTGCACCATGTCGCGCTCCTCATCGGATACGGCGCTGCCGCCGTCAACCCGTACCTCGCGATGGAGTCGGTCGAGGACCTGGTCCGCGCCGGTACCTTCATCGAGGGCCTGGAGCCCGAGCAGGCCATCCGCAACCTGATCTACGCGCTGGGCAAGGGCGTCCTGAAGGTCATGTCCAAGATGGGCATCTCCACGGTCGCCTCCTACCGCGGCGCGCAGGTCTTCGAGGCCGTCGGCCTGGACGAGGCATTCGTCGAGAAGTACTTCAACGGCACCGCCACGAAGATCGGCGGCGCCGGTCTCGAGGTCGTCGCCAAGGAGGTCGCGGCCCGGCACGCCAAGGCCTACCCGGCCTCCGGTATCGCCGCGTCCCACCGCGCGCTGGAGATCGGCGGTGAGTACCAGTGGCGCCGTGAGGGCGAGCCGCACCTGTTCGACCCGGAGACGGTCTTCCGGCTTCAGCACGCCACGCGCACCAAGCGGTACGACATCTTCAAGAAGTACACGGACCGCGTGAACGAGCAGTCCGAGCGGCTGATGACGCTGCGCGGCCTCTTCGGCTTCAAGTCCGAGGCCCGGCAGCCGATCCCGGTCGACGAGGTCGAGCCGGTCAGCGAGATCGTCAGGCGCTTCTCCACCGGCGCGATGAGTTACGGATCGATCTCTCGCGAGGCGCACGAGACCCTCGCCATCGCCATGAACCAGCTGGGCGGCAAGTCCAACACCGGTGAGGGCGGCGAGGACGCGGACCGTCTGTACGACCCGGAGCGCCGCTCCTCCATCAAGCAGGTCGCCTCCGGCCGCTTCGGTGTGACCTCCGAGTACCTGGTCAACGCGGACGACATCCAGATCAAGATGGCGCAGGGCGCCAAGCCCGGCGAGGGCGGCCAGCTGCCCGGCCACAAGGTCTACCCGTGGGTCGCCAAGACCCGGCACTCCACCCCGGGCGTCGGTCTGATCTCGCCGCCGCCGCACCACGACATCTACTCCATCGAGGACCTGGCTCAGCTGATCCACGACCTCAAGAACGCCAACCCGCTCGCGCGTATCCACGTGAAGCTGGTGTCGGAGGTCGGTGTCGGCACGGTCGCCGCGGGTGTCTCGAAGGCGCACGCGGACGTCGTCCTCATCTCCGGCCACGACGGCGGTACCGGCGCCTCGCCGCTGACCTCGCTGAAGCACGCGGGTGGTCCCTGGGAGCTCGGCCTCGCCGAGACCCAGCAGACGCTGCTGCTCAACGGCCTGCGCGACCGCATCGTCGTGCAGACCGACGGCCAGCTGAAGACGGGCCGCGACGTCGTCATCGCCGCGCTGCTCGGCGCCGAGGAGTTCGGTTTCGCGACCGCGCCGCTCGTCGTCTCCGGCTGCGTCATGATGCGCGTCTGCCATCTGGACACCTGCCCGGTCGGCATCGCCACCCAGAACCCGGTGCTGCGCGACCGCTTCTCCGGCAAGGCCGAGTACGTCGTCAACTTCTTCGAGTTCATCGCCCAGGAGGTCCGCGAGCTCCTCGCCGAGCTGGGCTTCCGTACGATCGAGGAGGCCGTCGGCCACGCCGAGCTGCTCGACACGGACCGGGCCGTGGACCACTGGAAGGCGCAGGGACTCGACCTCGAGCCCCTCTTCTACGTCCCCGAACTGCCGGACGGCGCAGTGCGCCACCAGCTGATCGAGCAGGACCACGGTCTGGAGAAGGCCCTCGACAACGAGCTGATCGAGCTCGCCGCCGAGGCGCTGAACGCGCCCGGCGCCGAGGCCGCCCAGCCGGTCCGTGCTCAGATCTCCATCCGCAACATCAACCGGACCGTCGGCACCATGCTCGGCTACGAAGTGACGCGGAAGTTCGGCGGTGCGGGCCTGCCCGACGACACCATCGACATCACCTTCACCGGCTCGGCCGGGCAGTCCTTCGGAGCGTTCCTCCCGCGCGGTGTGACACTGCGGCTGGAGGGCGACGCCAACGACTACGTCGGCAAGGGCCTCTCCGGCGGCCGCGTCGTCGTCCGCCCGGACCGGGGGGCCGACCACCTCGCCGAGTACTCCACGATCGCGGGCAACACCATCGCCTACGGCGCGACCGGCGGCGAGCTGTTCCTGCGCGGCCGCACCGGCGAGCGCTTCTGCGTCCGCAACTCCGGCGCCACGGTCGTCTCGGAGGGCGTGGGCGACCACGGCTGCGAGTACATGACCGGCGGTCACGCGGTGGTCCTCGGCGAGACGGGACGCAACTTCGCGGCCGGCATGTCCGGCGGTGTCGCCTACGTCATCGACCTCGACCGCGACAGCGTCAACTCCGGGAACCTCTCGGCGATCGAGCCGCTCACCGACTCCGACAAGCAGTGGCTGCACGATGTCGTGCGCCGCCACGAGGAGGAGACCGGCTCGACGGTCGCGTCGAAGCTGCTGGCCGAGTGGTCCGTCGCGGTGGACCGCTTCAGCAAGATCATCCCGACCACGTACAAGGCAGTGCTCGCCGCCAAGGACGCCGCTGAGCTCGCCGGTCTCTCCGAGCAGGAGACCACCGAGAAGATGATGGAGGCGGCGACCAATGGCTGACCCCAAGGGCTTCCTGACCACCGGCCGTGAGATCGCCAGGACCCGTCCGGTGGGCGAGCGGCTGAAGGACTGGAACGAGGTCTACGTTCCGGGCTCGCTGCTGCCGATCATCAGCAAGCAGGCCGGGCGCTGCATGGACTGCGGCATTCCGTTCTGCCACAACGGCTGTCCGCTCGGGAACCTGATCCCCGAGTGGAACGACTACGCCTACCGCGAGGACTGGCAGGCGGCGTCCGAGCGGCTGCACGCCACGAACAACTTCCCGGAGTTCACCGGCCGCCTGTGCCCCGCTCCCTGCGAGTCGGCCTGCGTCCTCGGCATCAACCAGCCCGCCGTCACCATCAAGAACGTCGAAGTCTCCATCATCGACAAGGCATGGGACACGGGCGACGTCAGGCCGCAGGCGCCTGACCGCCTCTCCGGCAAGACGGTCGCGGTCATCGGCTCCGGCCCGGCGGGCCTGGCCGCCGCCCAGCAGCTGACCCGGGCCGGCCACACCGTCGCCGTGTACGAGCGCGCGGACCGCATCGGCGGACTGCTGCGGTACGGCATCCCCGAGTTCAAGATGGAGAAGGTGCACATCAACCGCCGCATCGAGCAGATGCGCGCGGAGGGCACCAAGTTCCGTACCGAGGTCGAGATCGGCCGCGACATCGATGCGGCGAAGCTGCGGCGGCGCTACGACGCGGTGGTCATCGCCGCCGGCGCGACCGTCTCTCGCGACCTGCCCGTGCCGGGCCGTGAACTCAGCGGCATCCACTTCGCGATGGAGTACCTGCCGCTCGCCAACAAGGTGCAGGAGGGCGACTTCGTGGCTCCTCCGATCACCGCGGAAGGCAAGCACGTCGTGGTCATCGGCGGCGGCGACACGGGCGCGGACTGCGTGGGCACGGCCCACCGCCAGGGCGCGGCCTCGGTCACCCAGCTGGAGATCATGCCGCGGCCGGGCGACGAGCGGAACACCAATCAGCCCTGGCCGACGTTCCCGATGCTCTACAAGGTCACCTCCGCGCACGAGGAGGGCGGCGAGCGGGTCTACTCCGTCTCGACGACGCACTTCGAGGGCGACGAGGACGGCAACGTCCAGTTCCTGCACCTCATCGAGGTGGAGTTCGTCGACGGCAAGCTGACCCAGAAGCCGGGCACGGAGCGCAGGATCCCGGCGCAGCTGGTCACGCTGGCGATGGGCTTCACGGGCACGGACCAGGCGAACGGCCTGGTCGAGCAGTTCGGCCTGGAGCTCGACGAGCGGGGCAACGTGGCGCGGGACGCGGACTTCGCGACGAACGTCGACGGCGTGTTCGTCGCGGGCGACGCGGGCCGCGGCCAGTCGCTGATCGTGTGGGCGATTGCCGAGGGCCGCTCGGCGGCGCGTGGTGTGGATCGCTATCTGACGGGCGCGAGTGAGCTTCCGGCTCCCATCCGTCCGACGGACCGTGCGCTGACGGTCTGAGCCCGGCCTCAACAGCCGTCCCGTACAAAGGCGTACGGAACTGATCGTGGCGTCCGCCCTGTCCCCGACCGGACATGGGGCGGGCGCCACGGTGCGTTCGGACGGGTCGTTCCGGGTGAAGGTAATCTCGGCACACCGTCACAGCCGTCGAACGGAGCCGCTTCATGGCCGCAGCGCCCACCACCGCAGGACCGGCCATCAGCCTCCGTAAGATCGAGGAGCGGGCGCCGGCGCTCGTCAGCCTCTACAAGAGCGCGGGCGTATCGCTCCAGAAGCACGGCCTCGGCGGCGGGCGCGCCGCGGTCTATCTGGTGCTGGACTACTCCGGCTCCATGAAGGAGTACTACAAGGACGGCAGCGTGCAGGCGCTCGCCGACCGTGTGCTCGGTCTTGCGGCCAACCTGGACGACGACGGCTGTGTGCCGGTCGTCTTCTTCTCCACCGACATCGACGCGGTCACGGACATCGCCCTCGACAACCACCGCGGCCGGGTCGACGAGATCGTGGCGGGCCTCGGCCACATGGGCAAGACCAGTTACCACCTGGCCATGGACGCGGTCATAGACCACTACATCGACAGCGGCTCGACCGCCCCCGCGCTCGTCGTCTTCCAGACGGACGGCGGCCCGATCAGCAAGCACGCGGCGGAGCGCTATCTGTGCAAGGCGGCGAAGCTGCCGCTGTTCTGGCAGTTCATCGGTTTCGGCAACAAGCGCAGCTCGCAGTTCGACTTCCTGCACAAGCTCGACGAACTCGCCGTCCCCGCCAAGCGCGTTGTCGACAACGCGGGCTTCTTCCATGCCGGACTCGATCCGCGCCAGGTCCCCGACTCCGAGCTGTACGACCGGCTGGTCTCCGAATTCCCGCTCTGGCTGGCCGCCGCACGCGCGCAAGGCATCGTGCGATGACGCTACGGGTGCTGCGCGCCGCGGACCGCAAGGCCGTGCCGTGGAAGAACGGCGGCGGCGTCACCCGCGAGATCGCCGTGTCGCCCGAGGGCGCCGGGACGGACGACTTCGACTGGCGGATCAGCCTCGCGGACGTCGGAACGGACGGTCCGTTCTCCGTCTTCCCCGGCGTGGACCGGATCCTGACCGTCGTCGAGGGCGCGGGCATGGACCTCGCGGTCGGCGGACAGCGCACCGTGGCCGACGAGCGCTACCGGCCCTACCGGTTCCCCGGCGATGTGGAGACCGACGGCCGCCTCGTCGACGGCCGGACCGTCGTCAACTTCAACGTCATGCACCGCAGGGGCCGTACGGCCTGCCTGACCTCGGTGGTGCGCGGAGGACTGCTGGTCGCGGTGGAGCCGGGCTCGACGGTCGTGATCGTCGCGCTGGACGGGCCATCGGTCCTCAAGGAGGCGCACGTGACACTCGGTCCGTACGACGCGGCGGTGCTGACCCAGTCGCCGGGATCACTGCACACGGAGGGGCACGCGGCGGTCGTCACCCTGCGCAGCGGCTGAGCGGTGTCCCCGAGCCGGTGCGCGCAGGTGAATCCCCCTCAGCCCGCGAGTACCCGCGCGCGGCAGTGGGCGGGCGTGCCCCAGGCGTCGCGCAGTGGACGGGCCTTGCGCAGCCAGAGCGAGAGGTCGAACTCGTCGGTGTAGCCGACCGCGCCGTGCAGCTGGAGTGCTGCACGAGCGGCTGCGTACGCCGCCTCGCCTGCGGTGACCTTCGCGGCGGCGATATCGGCGGTAGCCATGGACAGGGCGGCCCCGTACAGCAGCGGCCGGGCGAATTCGAGCCCTATCAGGGTGTCCGCCAGCCGGTGCTTGACGGCCTGGAAGGAGCCGACGGGGACGCCGAACTGTGTGCGCTGTTTGACATACGCGACGGTCCGGTCGAGTAGGGCGAGCCCGACGCCGAGCGCCTGCGCCGCGGTGACCAGTCGCGCGACGTCCCCGGCGTACGCGGCTGCCCGGGCGACCTCGACACCGTCGGCGACGACCTCGCCCCCTGCCGCGGGCACGGCCAGCCGACGGGCGGGATCGGCGGACACGCGCACAGGGCCGTGCCCGGGAGCGATACGCAAAGAGGAGGCCGGGCCCGCTCCGGGCCCGGGCGCGGCGCCGGCCTCCGAAACCACCAGAGTCATACCTGCCACATCCGCGTCCAGCGCGTACGGTCCCCGTCCCCGTATCGCCAGCGTCGCCGTCGACTCGCCCGTCACAAGCCCCGGCAGCAGACGCTTCGCCGGGCCCGCCTCCCCCGAATCCGCCAGCCGGGTCAGCAGCGCCGCGGCCGCGACCGTCTCCACCACCGGGCCGGGCACCGCATGCCGGCCCAACGCGGCGAAAGCCACCACCAGTTCGACCGGCAGCGGCCCCACCCCCTCGTACGCCTCCGGCGCGGCGAGCGCGAACACCCCCGCCTCGGCGAGGCGCGACCACAGCGCCAGACCCGGAGCGGGGTCTCCCGCGGCCCAGGCGCGGGCGGCCGCCGGAGCGTTCGCCGACGTCAGCATCGCGTCCAGCGAGTCCCCGAACGCCCGCTGTTCATCGGTGAGCAGGAAACGCATCAGCGGCGGCCCTTCGGAAGGCCGAGCAAACGCTCGGCGATGATGTCGCGCTGGATCTCGTTCGTACCGGCGTAGATGGGGCCGGCCAGCGCGAAGACATACCCCTCGGCCCATTCGCCGTCCGCCAACTCCCCGTCCGCGCCCAGCAGATCGAGAGCCGTCTCGTGCAGGGCGATGTCGTACTGCGACCAGAAGACCTTGTTCAGGCTGGACTCCGCGCCGATGCTCGCGCCCGAGGCGAAGCGCGAGGCGCTCGCGTAGGTGAAGAGCTGATACGCCCGCGCGCCGATCACCGCGTCCGCCACCCGGTCGCGCAGCGCGGAGTCGGCCGGATCGCCCGACGAGCGCCACTGCCGCCCGAGACGGTCCGCCGCGGCGAGGAAACGGCCGGGGGAGCGCAGGGTGAGGCCCCGCTCGTTGCCCGTCGTGGACATCGCGATCCGCCAGCCCTGCCCCGGCTCACCGATCACGTCCTCGTCGGGGACGAAGACGCCGTCGAGGAAGAGCTCGGCGAAGGCGGGCCTGCCGTCGATGCGGCCGATGGGCCGCACGGTCACGCCCGGCGCCGAGAGGTCGAACATCAGATACGTCAGGCCCTGATGCGGCTTCGGGGCATCGGGGTCGGTACGGAAGATGCCGAAGGCCCGGTCGGCGAACGCGGCCCGCGACGACCAGGTCTTCTGCCCGCTCAGCAGCCAGCCGCCGTCCGTGCGCACCGCACGCGACGTCAGCGATGCGAGATCGGAACCGGACTCGGGCTCCGACCATGCCTGCGCCCAGATGACCTCGCCGCTCGCCATCGCGGGCAGCACGCGGGCGCGCTGCCCCTCGGTGGCGTGGTCGAAGAGGGTGGGCGCCAGGAGATTGATTCCGTTCTGCGAGACCCGCCCCGGCGCTCCCGCCGCGTAGTACTCCTCCTCGAAGAGGAGCCAGTGGAAGAGGTCGACGCCCCGGCCGCCGTACCGCCGTGGCCAGGAGACGACCGACCAGCGGTCCGCGGACAGCCGCGCCTCCCATGCGCGGTGCGCCGCGAAGCCCTCCTCGGTCTCCAGGGAGGGCAGCGGCTCGGCGGGCACGTTCGCGGTGAGCCAGGCGCGGGCCTCGGCGCGGAAGGCTTCCTCGCCGGCGGAGCGATGCAGGTCCATTCACCCATCCTTCCCTAACAAGTGTTTGGTAGGTTAACGTGCTGCCGTGACGGACAACAGGGCGCAGTACGTACCGGGTCATGGCCTGCTGAACGGCCGTACCGCCGTGATCACCGCCGCGGCAGGCGCCGGTATCGGCGGCGCCACCGCCCGCAGATTCCTGGAGGAGGGCGCGCGCATCGTCATCAGCGACGCGCACACGCGCAGGCTGAAGGAGAGCGAGGAGGCGCTGGCCGGGGAGTTCGGCGCCGGCGCGGTGGCGTCACTGCCCTGCGACGTCACCGACGAGTCCCAGGTCCGGGCGCTGTTCTGCAAGGCCGCGGAGGAGCACGGCGGCCTGGACATCGTCGTCAACAACGCCGGGCTCGGCGGGACCGCCGCACTGGTCGACATGAGCGACGAGCAGTGGGGCACGGTCCTCGACGTCACACTGGGCGGCACGTTCCGCTGCACCCGCGCCGCCCTGCGCTCCTTCCGCGACACCGGCCGCCGCGGTGTGATCGTCAACAACTCATCCGTCGTCGGCTGGCGCGCCCAGGCCGGCCAGGCCCACTACGCCGCCGCCAAGGCCGGAGTCATGGCGCTCACGCGCTGCGCGGCGATCGAGGCGGCGGAATACGGCGTACGCGTCAACGCCGTGGCCCCCAGCCTCGCCATGCACCCGCACCTGGTGAAGGTCACCTCGGCCGGGCTGCTGGAGGAGCTGACGGCCAAGGAGGCATTCGGGCGGTACGCCGAGCCGTGGGAGATCGCCAACACCATCGTCTTCCTGGCCAGCGCCTACTCCTCGTACCTGACCGGCGAGGTCCTCTCCGTCAGCAGTCAGCGCGCGTAGGGGGTGTCTTTCGGATCTTGCCGGGCTCGCGTGCCCTGGCACGCACTCCCCCGTCGCCCTTCGGGCACGGGAGGTGCCCCCACGCTGCGTTGCGTCAGTCGCCAATGCTCCGCAGTGGCTCTCCCCCTGCCTTCGGCGGGGGGACCCCCATCCTCCGCCTTGCAACTGCACGCGCCGCAGTGACATCAGCCGCTCCGCAGCGGGCCGCTCACTGATCCGGCCTGATCCAAAAGACACCCCCTAGGACCACAATGGGCACGTGCCGACTGACAGCAAGAAGAAGACCCAGGTGACCGCCTCGCCCGAGCGCCGCCGCGAACTCCTCGACACCGCCGCCGAGGTGTTCGCCGCGCAGGGCTACAACGCCACCACCGTCCGCAAGATCGCGGACCAGGCGGGAATGCTCGCCGGCAGCCTCTACTACCACTTCGATTCCAAGGAATCGATGCTCGATGAGATCCTCTCCACCTTCCTGGACGAGCTGTGGCAGGGATACGACACCGTGCTCGCCGCCGGGCTCGGGCCCAGGGAGACCATCGAGGCGCTCGTCACCGAGTCCTTCCGGGAGATCGACCGGCACCGCGCCGCCGTCGCGATCTACCAGAAGGAGTCCAGGCACCTCGCCGCTCAGCCCCGTTTCCACTACCTCACCGACTCGCAGCAGAAGTTCGAGAAGGCATGGCTCGGCACCCTGGAGCGCGGGGTCGCGGACCAGGTCTTCCGCGCCGACCTGGACGTCCGGCTCACCTACCGGTTCGTACGCGACACCGTCTGGGTCGCCGCGTCCTGGTACCGGCCCGGTGGACAGCACAGCCCGGAGGAGATCGCCCGCCAGTACCTGTCGATGGTGCTGGACGGTATCGCCGTACGCAGATGAACCGAGGGGAGCAGTCATGGCCGAGGCCTACATAGTCGAAGCGGTACGCACACCGGTGGGCAGGCGCAAGGGCGGACTGTCCGGTGTCCACCCGGCGGATCTGGGTGCGCACGTGCTGCGGGCCCTGGTCGAGCGCTCCGGAGTCGACCCCACCGCCGTCGAGGACGTCGTCTTCGGCTGCCTGGACACGGTGGGCCCGCAGGCCGGTGACATCGCCCGTACGGCATGGCTGGCGGCGGGGCTGCCCGAGGAGGTGCCGGGCGTGACGATCGACCGCCAGTGCGGCTCGTCCCAGCAGGCCGTGCACTTCGCCGCGCAGGGCGTGCTCTCCGGCACCCAGGACCTGGTCGTCGCAGGCGGCGTCCAGAACATGACGCAGATCCCGATCGCGTTCGCGTCCCGGCAGGCGGCCGAGCCGCTCGGACTGACCGAGGGCCCCTTCGCGGGCAGCGAGGGCTGGCGCGCCCGGTACGACGCCCGGCCCGTCAACCAGTTCCACGGCGCGCAGCTGATCGCCGAGAAGTGGGGGATCTCGCGCCGCGCCATGGAGGAGTTCGCGCTCACCTCCCACCAGCGGGCTGTCCGGGCGATCGACGAGGGCCGATTCGAGCGGGAACTCGTGGCGTACGGAGAGGTCACCGTCGACGAGGGCCCGCGCCGCGACACCACCCTGGAGAAGATGGCGGCTCTCAGGCCGGTCCTCGAGGGCGGCACCATCACGGCGGCATGCTCCTCCCAGGTCTCGGACGGCGCGGCGGCCCTGCTGATCGCGAGCGAGCGTGCCGTCGCCGGGCACGGACTGCGGCCGCGGGCGCGTATCCATCACCTGTCCGTGCGGGGCGAGGACCCCATCCGGATGCTTTCGGCCCCCATCCCGGCCACCGCATACGCGCTGAAGAAGGCCGGCATGTCGATCGACGACATCGACCTGGTCGAGATCAACGAGGCCTTCGCGCCCGTGGTCCTCGCCTGGCTGAAGGAGACCGGTGCCGACCCCGGCAAGGTCAACGTCAACGGCGGGGCCATCGCGCTCGGCCATCCACTGGGCGCCACAGGCGTGAAGCTGATGACCACGCTGCTCCATGAACTGGAGCGGACGCAGGGGCGGTACGGGCTGCAAACGATGTGTGAAGGGGGAGGCCAGGCCAACGTCACGATCATCGAACGGCTGTGAACGCGAGCCTTTCGGGGGCGGACATGCTACGGTGAGGGCGTTGCAGTTTTGGTACCCATGAACTTTGTGTGCGCCTGACGGGAATGCTTCCTCAGGCGCACATTATTGTTTCCGGCTTCTCCGGATGGGGGTCAATGCTAGCGACGGGAAATTCACGAGGTGTGAGTTTCCGGCTTGCCCCTGTTTTAGGAGAATGACATGGCTACTGGAACCGTGAAGTGGTTCAACTCGGAAAAGGGCTTCGGCTTCATCGAGCAGGACGGCGGCGGCGCCGACGTCTTCGCCCACTACTCCAACATCGCCACCTCTGGCTTCCGTGAGCTGCAGGAGGGCCAGAAGGTCTCCTTCGACGTCACGCAGGGCCAGAAGGGCCCGCAGGCGGAGAACATCGTCCCGGCCTAATTGCCTGACGCGTATCTCGCAGCCGGGGCCCGCACCTTCAAGGTGCGGGCCCCGGCTTGTGTGCTGTCCCACATGCCCAGGAGGGCAATATCCGCATGACTCGCTCCGAACGCCCGGCCGGCCCGACGACGCGAAAGCGCCCGGTCAATTCCCGCTCCAAGGGCCCGGCGAAGGGCTCCGGCAAGGCTCCCGCCCGCAAGGTGGCGCCTCCGCAGGAATTCACACTGCCGGAAACCATCACCCCCGCGCTGCCCGCCGTCGAGGCGTTCGACGAGCTGGACATGCCGGCCGCCCTGATGAAGACCCTTGTGGCCCAGGGCGTGACCGAGCCCTTCCCGATCCAGGCCGCGACCCTGCCGAACTCGCTTGCAGGACGCGACATCCTCGGCCGCGGGCGCACCGGCTCCGGCAAGACCCTCGCTTTCGGGCTCGCGCTGCTCGCCCGTACCGCGGGACGGCGCGCCGAGTCCAAGGCACCGCTGGCGCTCGTACTCGTACCGACGCGTGAGCTCGCACAGCAGGTCACCGACGCGCTGGCCCCGTACGCGACCTCCGTGCAGCTTCGCATCGCCACCGTCGTCGGCGGCCTGTCGATCACCAAGCAGTCGGGCGCGCTGCGACGCGGCGCCGAAGTGCTGGTGGCCACGCCGGGGCGGCTCAAGGACCTCATAGAGCGCGGTGACTGCGTACTCGACCAGGTGGCGATCACCGTCCTGGACGAGGCCGACCAGATGGCCGACATGGGCTTCATGCCGCAGGTCACGGCGCTGCTCAAGCAGGTCGAGGCGGGCGGTCAGCGGATGCTGTTCTCGGCGACGCTGGACAAGAACATCGACCGGCTCGTACGGATGTTCCTCACGGATCCCGTCGTGCACTCCGTCGACCCGTCCGCCGGCGCCGTCACCACGATGGAGCACCATGTGCTGCACGTCGCGGACGAGACCGACAAGAAGGCAGTCGCCGTGCGCATCGCCGCCCGTGACGGCAGGGTGATCCTCTTCGTCGACACCAAGCGCTCCGCCGACCGCTTCGCCAAGCGGCTCCTCGCCAGTGGCGTACGGGCCGCCGCCCTGCACGGCGGCCGCTCGCAGCCGCAGCGCAACCGCACCCTCGACCAGTTCAAGAACGGGCAGGTCACCGCCCTGGTCGCGACCAACGTGGCCGCCCGCGGCATCCATGTCGACGACCTTGACCTGGTCGTGAACGTCGACCCGCCCGTGGACCACAAGGACTACCTGCACCGCGGCGGGCGTACCGCGCGGGCGGGCGAGTCCGGCAGTGTCGTCACGCTGGTGCTGCCCGAGCAGCGGCGCGAGATGACCCGCCTGATGGCGGACGCGGGCATCAGTCCGCGCTCGGCCCGGGTCAAGTCCAGCGACGAGGAGCTCAGCCGCATCACCGGCGCGCGCGAGCCGTCCGGCGTCGCGGTCACCATCGAGGTGCCGCAGCCGGTCGTGCAGCAGCAGCGGCCGCAGCGGCGGCGGGCGCAGACGCCGGGGCAGGGTGCGCAGGGCAGTGGCGGCGGCCGCAGCCGTGGGCGGCGCGGTGGTGGCGGCCAGGGTGCCGGTGGCGGTCAGGGTGGCCAGGCCCGCCAGGGGGGTCGCCCGACGCGGGGCGGCGCGCAGGGTGGGCGGCGGACGGCGGCCTAACCGGTGCGGCGGGGTGTGCTTTTCCCTCACCCCGCCCTCCTCCTACGGCCCGGCGGCCGTGGGAGGTACCTCCATCCCGTGACTGGGGGCAAGCCCCCCAGACCTCCGGTACGGCCTTGAGCCGTGGACGAAGTCTGGGGGAGTTCGAGGCGCGGGGTCCGGGGCGGAGCCCCAGTCAGGCCCGCGGCAGCGCGCCCAGTACCCGACCCGCCTCCGACATCACCCGCCCCACCAGCTCCTCGCAGCTCGGCAAGTCCTCGATCAGCCCTGCGACCTGCCCCGACGCCATCACGCCCAGATCCGTGCGGCCCTCGACCATCGAGGCCCTCAGCAGCATCGGGGTGTTCGCGGCCAGCAGGACCTGGCTCCAGGTCAGGTCCTTGCCGTGCTTCATGGCCAGGCCGTCGCGGATCATCCGCGACCATGACAGGCCCGAGATCTTCCTGAAGCCGGCGGCCCTGCGCACAGCCTGTGCCAGTGCTCGCGTACGGCCGGCACCTTCCAGGGCGTCGACGAGTTCGCTCCGGAGCATCCGGTGCGGCAGACCGTCCACCGCGGTGGTGACGGTGACGTCCCTGACCGTCGCGGCCAGGTACTTCGCCTTGACGGCGTCCGGCACCGTCGAGTCCGACGTGAGCAGGAAGCGCGTGCCCATCGCGATGCCCGCCGCCCCGTAGGCAAGCGCCGCGACCAGGCCGCGTCCGTCGTGGAAGCCGCCCGCCGCGACGACCGGGATGCCGACGGCGTCGACAACCTGCGGGAGCAGGACGGTCGTTGCCACGTCACCGGTATGGCCCCCGCCCTCGCCGCCCTGGACGATCACCGCGTCCGCGCCCCACGCCGCCACCTTCTCGGCATGCCTCCGCGCTCCGATCGAGGGGATCACGATCACCCCCGCGTCCTTCAGCTCGGCGATCAGGTCGCGGGACGGCGCAAGGGCGAAGGAGGCGACACGGACCCCCTCGTCGATGATGATCCGTACGCGATCGCGCGCATCGCCCGCGTCCGCCCGCAGATTGACGCCGAAGGGCGCGTCCGTCCTGGAGGCGACCTCGCGCACGGACCGGCGCAGCTCGTCGACGGTCATCGTCGCCGAGGCGAGGATGCCGAGCGCGCCCGCACGGGCCGTCGCCGAGACCAGGCGCGGGCCCGCCACCCAGCCCATGCCGGTCTGCACGATGGGGTGCCTGATGCCGGTGAGTTTTGTCAGGGCCGTCTCCATCAGGCCCTGACCTCGCGCTCGCGCAGAGCCTTCGGGTCGATCACCTCACGGATCAGGCGCAGTTCGGCGGCGGTCGGCTCCCGCGTGTACGGGACACGGTCGGGGATCGTGAGCGCGAAGCCGGTGGCTTCCTGGATCCGTTCCACCGTGACACCCGGGTGCACGGACGCGAGCCGCATCGAGCGGTCATCGGTCTCGAAGTCGAAGACGCCGAGGTCGCTGACCACCCGCGGGATGCGGTGGTGGCGCGCACCGGCCGCACGGTCGTAGCCGACGCCGCAGACCATGTCGACGCGTTCGACGAAGACCCGCGGGGAGTGCCGGGGCACCCAGTAACTCACCGGATTATTCAGGGTGTTGACGGGCGCTCCGCGCACGCCGAGGAGCTGGCGCGTGGGCCGCTCCCACGCTCCGATGCAGGAGATGTTCTGGTTTCCGTAGCGGTCGATCTGGCTCGCGCCCATCATCACGTGCCGCTTGCCGCCGGTCACCAGCGCGAGGTGCTGCCGGTAGGGCAGCCAGCCCTCCGTCGTCCCGTCCGGGCCGACGAGCATCGCCTCGCCGTCCGTCATCAGGAGGTCGGGGGAGAAGGTCCGTGCGGCCAGCCGGGCGCCGACGGACGGGATCAGCCCCATCGGGCTGGCCAGCACCTCGCCGTTGTTCCGCCAGGCCTCGGCGCAGGCGATCACGCAGTATTCGGAACGACTGATCACTGCTGCTCCTTGTGCCAGAGCCGGACGGCCACCTGGTAGTCGTGCTCGCTCGTGCCGGACAGGAACCGCTGGGCGAACTCCGTCCAGGGGGTGGTCGCATACAGCTTCTGGAACGGCTCGTCGCGGCCGTGGTCGGGGACGCAGGAGGTGAAGTGCGCGCCGTTCGGCGTCTCGACCACTCCGGTGACCGAGTGCCGTTTGACCAGCAGGGTCTGAGGGGCGGCGGCCTCGGTCAGCTCGGCGGTCTCGACCAGCTGCTGGCAGGAGAGATACGCGGTGTCGGCGGCCTCGCAGAACAGATCGTCGAAGTAGGGGTCGGGGCCCAGGTACTGGCCGTTGCCGAGCCGGTCGGCACGGTTGAGGTGGACCAGCGCGGCGTCCGTCCGCAGGGCCGGTACGGCCACGAACTCCTCGCCGTCCTCGTACGGCGAAGTGACCGTGCGCAGCTCGGGGTTGACCCGCATCACGTCCGAGCCGAGGCCCGCGCGGACGGGGAGGAAGGGCAGCCGGTTGGCGGCGGCGTGCAGGCCCCACATGAACATCGCCTCGTCGATCTCGGTGAGGGCGAAGTCGCCGCGTTCGCGGGCGGCGCGGTAGTGCGGTTCGAGCGGGATCGAGTCGAGGGTGACGAAGGGCGTGACGAGTCTGCGGATGCGGCCTGCGGCGGCGAGGAGGCCGATGTCGGGGCCACCGTAGGAGACGACGGTGAGATCAGTGATCTCCGTACGGAGCAGCGCTCGCACCAGTGCCATGGGCTTACGGCGCGAGCCCCAGCCGCCGATGCCGATCGTCATCCCGCTGCGGAGGCGGGAGGCGACGTCGTCGGGCGTCATCGTCTTGTCGGTCACGCTCCATCCTCCTTGTGGGTCGCTGCGCCGAAGGTGTCGCGGACGCGGCCGGCGACCCCGCTGAGGTTGGCCTCGAAGGTGAAGCCCTGCTCGAAGCGGTAGCTGCGGCGTACGTCGACGGGGTCGATGCCGTTGATGGCGGCTTTGGCCAGCCGGATGAGCAGGCCGTCCTTCCGTGCGATCTCCCGGGCCAGCTCCAGGGCGGCGTCCGCCACTTCGCCGCGCGGGACGACCTTCCAGACCGAGCCGTGGGCGTGCAGTTCCTGCGCGGTCGCGGTGCGCGAGGTGTAGTACAGCGCGCGCATCAGATGCTGGGGGACGAGCCGGGCGAGATGGGTGGCCGCGCCGAGTGCGCCCCGGTCCAGCTCCGGCAGTCCGAAGACGGCGTCGTCACTTGCGACGATCGCGTCCGCGTTGCCGGCGAGGCCGACACCGCCGCCCAGGCAGTAGCCGTCCACGGCCGCGACGACGGGCACCTCGCACTCGTAGACGGCGGCGAAGGCCTCGTAACAGCCGCGGTTGGCGCCGATGAGGGCGGAGTGTCCGCTGTCGCGCTGTATCTCCTTGATGTCGACGCCCGCGTTGAAGCCGCGGCCCGCGGCGGCCAGGACGACGCAGCGGACCTCGGGGTCCCGGCCCGCCGCGCGCAGGGCGTCGGCGAGGTCGTACCAGCCCTGTACGGGAAGGGCGTTGACGGGTGGGAAGTCGACCGTGACGGTACAGATGCCCTTCTGGGGGCGTGCGGTGGAGACACCCATGAGCGGAATCAGCTACCTTTCCACCAAACATTTGTTAGGTGAGGAAGGTAGCAGCCGATGGAGCTGGACGGGAGGGTGGCTGTCGTCACCGGCGGCACGCGCGGTGTCGGCGCCGGAATCGCCCGCGCGTTCCTGCGGGCGGGCGCGAAGGTGGTGGTCTGTGCCCGGCGACCGCCGGAAGTGCCCCTCTCCGGGGCCGAGTTCGTCCCCCTCGACCTGCGCGATCCGGCGGCCGTGGCGACGTTCTTCGACGGGGTCGTGGTCCGGCACGGCCGGCTGGACACCCTTGTCAACAACGCGGGTGGCACGCCGTACCGCCTCCTCGGGGAAGCGGACGCGGACCGGCACGCCCGCGTGATCGAGCTCAACCTCACCGCACCGCTGACCGCCTCGCTCGCGGCCCACGGACACCTGCGGACCAACCGCGGCTCGATCGTGATGATCGGCAGCGTCAGCGGTGGACGCCCCTCGCCCGGCACGGCCGCGTACGGGGCGGCGAAAGCCGGACTGGTGAGCCTGGCCCGTTCCATGGCCGTGGAGTGGGCCCCCGAGGTGCGGGTGAACACCCTGGTCCTCGGCATGGTCCGCACCGAACTGTCCCATCTGCACTACGGGGACGAGGAGGGCATCGCCGCGGTCGGCCGGACCATTCCGCTGGGGCGGCTGGCCGAACCCTCGGAGGTCGGTGACGCGGCGGTGTTCCTCGCGTCGCAGCGGGCGGCGTACATCAGCGGCGCCTCACTTCTGGTGCACGGCGGCGGGGAGCGCCCCGCCTTCCTCGATGCCGCAACTGTCAACAAGGAGACATGAGATGACTGGCAGTGCCATCCCGGGGGACAATCCCCGGACCCCCGGCAAGAACATCTGCGACGGGCGAGTGGTGATCGTGACGGGTGCGGGGCGCGGACTCGGCCGGGCGCACGCGCTCGCCTTCGCCGCCGAAGGCGCCAAGGTCGTCGTCAACGACCTGGGCGTCGGCCTCGACGGGCAGGGCGGATCGAGCGGACCGGCCCGCAACGTCGTCGAGGAGATCCGGTCGCTCGGCGGCCAGGCCGTCGCGCACGGCGGTGACATCGCGACGGGTGAGGGCGCGGCCTCTTTGATCGACGCCGCGCTGGGGACCTACGGACGGCTCGACACCCTGGTCAACAACGCGGGCTTCCTGCGCGACCGGATGCTCGTCAACCTCGACGAGGACGACTGGGACGCCGTGATGCGGGTCCATGTGAAGGGCCACTTCCTGCCGCTCAAGCACGCCGCCGCGCACTGGCGCTCCGAGGCCCGGTCGGGTCGTCCGGTGGCGGCGCGCGTCGTCAACACCACGTCCGGGGCAGGGCTGTTGGGCAGCGTGGGCCAGGGCAACTACGCGGCGGCCAAGGCCGGGATCATCGGCCTGACCCTGGTCGCGGCGGCCGAGATGGGCCGCTACGGAGTCCAGGTCAACGCCATCGCGCCGGCGGCCCGGACCAGGATGACCGAGGAGACCTTCGCCGGTCTTTCCGCCCTGCCCGAGGATGTCTCGCCGCTCGTCGTCTGGCTCGGCTCTGCGGCCAGTACGGGCGTGACCGGCCGTGTCTTCGAGGCCGAGGCGGGCCGTATCACCGTCATGGAGGGCTGGCGGCCGGGCCCCACGGCCGACAACAGAGCGCGCTGGAGTCCTGCCGAAGCGGGCGAAGCCGCGCTGAAGCTGCTGGCGGACGCCGAGCCTCCGGGACCTGTGTACGGCGTGCGGTAGCCGCGCGGACAGAATGTGAAGACGGGCGTCCACCGGCTCATTGCCCGGTTAACTCCCGGAAAATTCAGCCCAGTTGGCGTTGACGCGTCAAGGTCTACGCGCATCAATAGTGCGTATGCGAATCCCCCCACGAATCGCCACCCTCGGTGGCATCGCTGCCCTCGCCTCCACCCTTCTTATCGGTGGACAGGCCACGGCCACCCCCACGGTCGCCCCCACGACCGCGGCCGCCGTCGGTGACATCTGCTACTCCGACCTCCCCTCCCAGGCGCACGACACCCTCGACCTGATCAAGCAGGGCGGGCCGTTCCCGTACGACCAGGACGGCACCGTCTTCTCGAACCGCGAAGAGGTCCTGCCCTCGCACTCCTCCGGCTACTACCACGAGTACACCGTCATCACCCCGGGCTCCCCGAACCGCGGCGCCCGCCGCATCGTCACGGGCAGCTCGGCCAAGGAGGACTACTACACCGCCAACCACTACGCCTCGTTCGACCTCGTCAACTACAGCTGCTGACCCGGTATCCTCCGCCCCGTGACCAGGACCTATGTGATCGACGGGGCGGAGGTCACCGGCCTCGCCGCCTTCTGGCGAGTGATCGGCGAAGCCGTGAACGGGCCCGGCGGCTACTTCGGCCGCAATCTCGACTCCTTCGCGGACTGTCTCAGCGGCGGCATGGGAACACCGGACGACGGCGACTTCGTCATCGAGTGGCACGACCACGAACGCTCCCGTGCGGCGCTGGGGCGGGAGGAAACCGTACGACAGCTTCAGCTGCGGCTGGCGCGGTGCCACCCGGCGAACAGGACCACGGTCCAGGAGCAGTTGGACCGGGCGAAGGACGGCATCGGCACGACCGTCTTCGACTGGCTGGTGGAGATCATGGAGGAGCGGGCGCCCGGGGCCCTGCGCCTGATGTGAGCTCTGCGACGAGCACGATCAGCGGTAGCGCGGTGCGGTCTGCTCCAGCCGCCGCCTGAGTATGTCGTCATGTATGTGCCGTACCGCTTCCGTGGCCGCCTCGCGCGCGTACCCGTCCGGGTCCGCATCGGCGAGGATGCGCGCCAAGGTCGCCTCCGCGCGCGGATCCTGACGGATCGCCAGTCCCCGGGCCGCCTCGGCCGCCGTGTCCGCATCGCTGTCCGTCAGCCGCGCCGCCAGCGCCTCCCGGATCTCGCGCGTATCGGCTTCCACGTCCGCGAGCGCCGTCGTCGCCCAGTCCCTGACATGGGGGTCGGCGTCCCGGCTCAGCGTGATCAGCGTTCCGATGCCCTCGGCGTGATCGCCCGGGACGAGCCCGAACAGTGAGAGGGCCACCTGGTTGCGCACCTCGGCGTCCGGATGCCCGGCATGGCGGAGGATCTCCGGAAGCGCGGCCGGATCCCCGTGGTGACCGAGCCCGAGCACGACCGCCTGGATCAGCTCCGGCTCCCGGGCCTCCCTGGACAGTTCGCGCAGCAGCGGCAGCGAGCGGGCGGCGAACGGGCGCACGTTCTCGTCCCCGAAGCCCAGTTGAGCCAGCACGTCCGCCGCGAACGCCTGGCGCATCGGGTCGTCGCTCGCACACCACGCGGCCGCCGCCTGGAAGGTCTCCTCGTCGCCGCGGCCCCACAGCGCCATCACCGACTCGACCCAGTCGTCCTGTTCGGGATCACCGCAGCGCAGGGCCCGCTCGGCCAGCTGAGCGTACGGAGTCTGGATCTCCAGCTGCCCTTCGAGCAGCGTGACGATGGCCGCGTGGCCGGTCTGCTGCTCACTGCCCGCCCTCGGTTCGCCGTCCCGGAGCAGCTCGACGACGACGGTCACCCCGCCGTCCTCCTCGATCCGGCGGGCGACCGTCTCGTACTCCCCGCCGTTCCCGTACGCCCTGAGCAGCCCCTCGCGCAGCTCGCTCTCCACATCGCGGGCGAGCCACCGCCGGGCCTCCGCGAGCGCCGCCTCCTTCGCCTTGGCGCCGTGCCGCAGCAGGGCCCGCACGGTCGAGGGGGAACCGCGGCGGGCGGCGATCACCAGCGGCCTCTCGCCGCCGGGTCCCTCGAGATCGGGGTCGGCGCCGTACTCCAGCAGAGCCTCCGCCGTCGCGGCGTGGCCCAGCGTCACCGCCCAGCGCAGTGCCGTGAAGCCGTACGCCTCCGGCTGGTCGGGGCGGGCGCCCGCGGCCAGCAGCGCCCGTACCACGTCGGTGTGTCCGCCGACCGCTGCCCCGCACAGCGGCAGATCCCCGCCTTCGGGGCCCGAGCCCCGTCCGGGGTCGGCGCCCGCGGCCAGCAGCAGCCGCACGATGCCCGCTTCGTCGCTCACCGCCGCCCGGTAGAGCGGAGTCTGCCCCTCGTCGTCGGTGACGTCCGGGGGGACTTTGGCCCGCAGCAGTGCCACGACGGAGTCCTGCGCGCCGCTGTACACCGCTTCGAACATCTCGCGGGCGCCCGCCGCCGGCTCTTTCGTCATATTTCGAGCCTACGGAAGGTCGGTCAGGTGTCGCATTCGAGAACGGTGCGGCACAGCCCGCAGCGGGCCCGTACCCGCCCGCGTACGGGGACGCGGATGCGCTGGTGGCAGGTGGGGCAGGGGAAGGAGACGCACAGCCCGTCCGGCCGGTGCTCGAAGGCGTACGCGGACGACTCGGCCTCCCGCGGGTTTGCGGCGGACCGCCCTTGCTGCTCCAGGGCGTGGCGGCGTTCCTTGGCATAGCGGTGGCGGCCCATCCGGCCGGCCGTGGTCAGCGGTGGCTGCTGGGCGTCGTGCAGGGCCATCACGCGGCCCTTGGTGTACGCGGTGTAACCCTGCGGACTGGTGAACCAGGGCGAGGGGTCCTCGCCGAAGGCGAGCGCCCGCTTGGCCAGGACGTACCCGAACTCCTCGGGCGTGAGATAGCCCAGCTTCTGGCTGGAGACGCCGTCCTCCCGGAAGGCGTCGAGCAGCAGCCAGCCCGCGCCGAGGTAGGTGGTCGCGGTGTCGGTGAGGATCTCGTTGTCGCGCGTGCCGGGGAAGGACAGGTCGAGCCGGTGCAGCAGCACATGCATGATCTCGTGGGCGAGAGCCGCCCCGATGTCCCTGCGATGCGTGCGGAAGCGGTCGTTGAGCTCGATGAAGTACTCCGGCCCTCCGACGAGTTCGACGCTCGCTGCATGGTGCATCTCGCGGAAGCTCACGACCATCCGGGCGTCAGGCAGCCGCAGATGCTGGACCAGGGCATGGGCGACCCGCTGGGCGCCGAGGTGGAGATCGTCGTGGTCGGCGAAGGCGACGTCGGCCGGCAGCACGCTGGGCGCGTAGGAGTGCACACCGTCGGGCGAGATCCGCTTGTACAGAGCGGTGATCGCCGCCCGCACGGTGTCGAGGTGCGGGTAGCCGCGTACGACCTCGCTGTCCTTCGCCACCACGTCCCGTACCCCCCATGCACCACGGTCGGCCGCTTTCAACTCTACGGGCAGGCCGGGGCGAATCCCCGCCCGTGAGGCTGGCCGAAAAGTGTTCCTTGTGGCCCGGATGATCCATTCCCCATAATCCGGACCACGCTTTGTCGGGCCCATGTCAGCGTGCCGCAATGCTGCCTGGATCCGTGCGGGCGTACATCTCAACCCCCCACGAAAGGCAGTCAGTTGAAGAAGAACATCGTTCGCGCGCTCCAGAGATGCGCCGCCGCAGGCGCCGTCGTCCTCGCCGCGATCAGCCTCCAGCCCACCTCCGCCTCGGCCGCCACGCCTCCTGTCGTCGGCGGCACCCGCGCCGCCCAGGGCGAGTTCCCGTTCATGGTCCGGCTCTCCATGGGCTGCGGCGGCGCGCTCTACACCAAGCAGATCGTGCTCACGGCCGCGCACTGTGTGAGCGGCTCCGGCAACAACACCGGCATCACCGCGACCGCGGGCGTCGTCGACCTGCAGAGCTCCCGCGCCATCAAGGTCAAGTCGACCAAGGTCCTCCAGGCTCCCGGCTACAACGGCACGGGCAAGGACTGGGCGCTGATCAAGCTCGCCAAGCCGATCGACCTGCCCACCCTCAAGATCGCAGACACCAAGGCCTACGACAACGGCACCTTCACGGTCGCCGGCTGGGGAGCGGCCCGCGAGGGCGGCGGCCAGCAGCGCTACCTCCGCAAGGCCCAGGTGCCCTTCGTCTCCGACGCAAGCTGCAAGCAGGCGTACCCCGAGCTCGTGGCCGGCGAGGAGATCTGCGCCGGGTTCCAGCAGGGCGGCGTCGACACCTGCCAGGGTGACTCCGGCGGCCCGATGTTCCGCAAGGACAACAACAACGCGTGGATCCAGGTCGGCATCGTCAGCTGGGGCGAGGGCTGCGCGCGGCCCGACTACCCGGGTGTCTACACCGAGGTGTCCACCTTCGCGGCGGCCATCAAGTCCGCGGCGGCCAAGCTTTAGTAGGTGAGAGTGGGGCAGGTGCCGGGCGCACTGGTCCGGCACCTGGTCCTCCACAGGCTGACCTGCCCCTTCACGGTGAGGAATCAGCCCAGCCACAACGAACCTCCCGCCCCCTCCACCTCCAGCACCCAGACCTCGTTGTCACCCTCCCGCACCACCGGCCCCGGCACGAAGAGCGACCGCTGGGGGCCCACCGCCCAGTACCGCCCCAGGCAGAAGCCGTTCACCCACACGAACCCCCGCGTCCAGCCGGGGAGTTCAAGCCGCGCATCCCCCGCCGCGGCCGCCTCGAACGAGCCCCGGTACAGGCCCGCCGCCCCGCCCTCGGGCGCCCGGAAGGGCACCTTCTCCACCGCCGCCGGCTCGAACGCGGCCAGCCGCAGCCCCCGCGCACGTACACCGTGCAGATACTGCCTCTCGTGCAGCACCCCGCCCGTGATGCCCTTGGATTCTCCCGTCCGCGGCCCGTAGTTGACCCGACCCAGCGACTCCACCCACAGCTCGACCGACGCGGGCCCGGCCACCGGCTCCGCGAGGGCCTCGTACTCGCCGCTCAGTACGCCCGCCGCGACCCCGTCGACGTACACGACGGCCCGGTCCCGCAGGCCCGCGACGCTCAGCGGATTCGGCCGGCGCGGGCCCGGAACAGCCACCCGGTAGCGGACCAGACCGCGGTCCACGCCCAGTTCCTCGAACGTGGGCGGCACGGGAGCCTCCACCTCGTCGTCGCCGAGCGCCTCCAGCACATCAGCGAGCGGCGCCCACCCGCGCAGGTCCGCCCGCAGCCGCGCGCCCAGGACGGCGGGCTCGGGCGGCAGTTCGGGCAGCGGCCCGTCGTGATGGCGCGCAAGGATCTCCCGGAGCCTGAAGAACTTCTCCGTAGGACGCCCGGCCTCGTCGATCGGCGCGTCGTAGTCGTAGGAGGTGACGGTCGGCTCCAGTTCGAGATCCTGGAGATCGCCCGTACGGTTCGCCCCCGCCCAGCCCGCGAAGTTCGTTCCGCCGTGCGCCATGTACACATTGACCGACGCGCCCGCGTCGAGGATCTCCCGCAGCGCGGCCGCCGTGTCCGCGGGCCTGCGTTCGACATGGTCCTCGCCCCAGTGATCGAACCAGCCGCACCAGAACTCCATGCACATCAGCGGACCGGCCGGCCGGTGGCGGCGCAGTGTGCCGAAGGCCTCCCGGGCCCCGGACCCGAAGTTCACCGTCGCGAGCACACCCGGCATCGAGCCACCGGTGAGCATATGGTCCTCGGGCCCGTCGGACGTGCACAGCGGCACACTCACCCCGCAGCCCCCCAGCAGGTCCACGAGATGGCGCAGATAGCTCTGGTCGGTGCCGTAGCTGCCGTACTCGTTCTCGACCTGCACCATGATCACCGGGCCGCCCAGCGTGATCTGCCGCTCCACGACCTGCGGCAGGAGCCGGGTGAACCAGCGCTCCACATGCCCCAGATACTCGGCGTCCTCGGTACGCACACGCCGTCCGAGCCTCCCGGTCAGCCAGTGCGGCAGCCCGCCGTTCTCCCACTCGGCACAGATGTACGGACCCGGCCGCACGATCGCCCACAGCCCCGCCCGGTGCGCGGCGTCCAGGAACCGGCCCAGCGCGTCCGCGTCGGCGTACCGGCCGGGCTCCGGCTCGTGAAGGTTCCAGGGGACGTATGTCTCGACGCAGTTGAGACCCATGGCCCGCAGCATCGCCAGCCGGTGGTCCCACTGCTCCTCGTGCACCCGGAAGTAGTGCAGCGCGCCCGACAACAGCCGCACGGGCCGCCCGTCCATCAGGAAGTCCGTATCACCCACCGTGAACTCAGCCATGTATCGCCCCTCACCTGGTCCCGTACCGCGACCAACCATCGCCCCCTGGCGGCGAGCCGGTCCATGGACAAAGATCGGCGCTGTTTGGACGCAACGCAGGCACCCGGAGCCCGGGGAAGGGGCGGCAAGCGGATGTACCACACCTGGATGCGCTACTTCACCCCGAGCCCCGTCCATCACCGCCTCGGCCTGGCGTGCCTCGGCGTCGGCCTCCAGCACGGCGTCCTGCCCACCGTCGGACCCCGCACCCTGGACCATCACGTCGCCGTCGTGATCAGCGCGGGCAGCGGCTGGTTCCGCGCCCCCGACGGGCGGCGCACTACCATCACAGCGCCCGCGCTGCTCTGGCTCACCCCCGGCGTCCCGCACCACTACGGCCCCGATCCGGTCGGCGGCTGGGACGAGAGCTTCGTCGACTTCACCGGGCCCGCCACGGCCACCTACACCGAACTGGGCTACATAGAGCCCGACCGGCCCGTCGTCCCCCTCTGCGACACCGCGGGCGCCCGTGCCGCCGTCGGCCGCATCGCCCGGGCCGCGCGCCGCGGCAACCCCCTCCTGGAGGTCGAGACCGGCGCCGCCGTCCACGAACTGCTCGTGGCCCTGCGCCGCGCCCGCGCCGACACCACCGCCGAGGGCGATCCGGTGCTCACCGCGCTGGCCCGCGACGCCTTCCGGCCGCTCTCCGTCGCCGAGCACGCCGCCCGGCACGGAATGACCCCCGCCGAACTGCGCACCGCCGTGCGCCGCGGCGCGGGATGCAGCCCCAAGGACTACCTCCTCGGCATCCGCCTCGGCCGGGCCAAGGAACTCCTCGCCGCCACCGAACTCCCGGTCGCCGCGATCGCCCGACGGGTCGGCTACGAGGACCCGGCGTACTTCTCCCGCCTCTTCACCCGCCGCGTCGGCATCGCGCCCATCCGCTTCCGCGAGCAGCAGGGCCGCACCGTCCCCGGCGGCTGGAGCAACCAGATCCCGGACCCCGAGCACCCGCCGACGATCACCACCTGATCATGGGGTGACCACCAGGTGATCGCCACGTGATCGGCCCACGCCGGGCGACGTAAGCTCGATGACCATGACCACGAGGGACATCGACGAGGGCGTACGCGCCGAACTGAACCGGCTGCGCGAGAGCATCGACAACATCGACGCGGCGGTCGTCCACATGCTCGCCGAGCGCTTCAAATGCACTCAGCAGGTCGGCCACCTCAAGGCCCAGCACCATCTGCCGCCGGCCGACCCGGAGCGTGAGTCCCGCCAGATCGAGCGGCTGAGACAGCTCGCCGAGAACGCGAAGCTGGACCCCGCCTTCGCGGAGAAACTGCTGAACTTCATCATCGCCGAGGTGATCCGCCACCATGAGCGGATCGCGGATGGGCCTCTCAACGGCGAAGGAGGCCCGGGGGAGTAAGCCTCCGAGGTCCCTGATCGAACCTGCATGGCCCGCAGGCTGCGGATGCTCGGCACCAACTCCAAGACCGGCGAATGCCCCACCCTGTACGAGGCCACCGAGGCCGGCGAGTTCCCTGCAGGGCTGCACCGTCACCGGCCCCGAGGTTCTTGCGCACTATTGGCCACCACCCCGGACAACCTGGCCGCGGGCGAGGACATCCGATACATGCTCCGGTCGGACGCGGTCCGGCTTGGCCTGCCGGACTTCGACTTCTGGCTGTTCGACTCCCGCATCCTGGTCCGCTGCAACTGGGACGACGCCAACCGGCGCATGGAGCTGACGACCGATCGGGAACAGGCCGTACGCGCCTGCCAAGGGCGGACGCGGCCTGGCACCATGCGCTGCCGTACGAGGAGTTCCGCGGTCGGCTTCCATGGCGTGGGCGCTGCCGGTGCACGGCCCCGTGCGTCGCGCCGCGTGCCAACAGGCAGCCCCCTCGTCGGCCTGGTGGCGTATGTACGGGCTGAGCAGCGCGACCCGTCCGCCCACGCGTCCGACTCCTCAGTCCCAGCCGTCCCGTGCGCTGACAGCGAACCCGATACCCCGTGTGCGGGACGGCCCCCATCAGGCAGCATGGCCCCATGCCCGTACTGACGCGCGACGAAGCGCAGACCCGAGCCCAGCTCCTCGACGTCCACCGGTACACGATCGACCTCGATCTCACCGGCGGGGAAGAGACCTTCGACTCCCGGACCGTCATCCACTTCACGGCCCGCGCCACCGGGGACACCTTCGTCGAGCTCAAGCCCGCCGTCCTGCGCTCCGTCACCCTCGACGGACAGCCCGTAGACCCCGAGTCACTCCTCGAGAACCGGCTCGCGCTCACCGGCCTGAGCGCCGGGGAGCACGAGCTGCACGTCGATGCCCAGATGCGCTACTCCCGCACCGGCGAGGGCATGCACCGCTTCACCGACCCCACCGACGGCGCGGTCTACCTCTACACCCAGCTGTTCATGGAGGACGTCCAGCGCGTCTTCGCCGCCTTCGACCAGCCCGACCTCAAGGCCGTCTTCGAGCTCTCCGTCACCGCCCCCGAGGGCTGGACCGTCCTCGGCAACGGCGTCGCTACCCACCAGGGCGACGGCAAGTGGACCTGCGCCCCCACCCAGCCGCTCGCCACCTACTTCGTGGCCGTGGCCGCGGGCCCCTGGTACTCCGTACGCACCGAGCACGCCGGACTGCCCTTCGGCCTGCACTGCCGCCGCTCGCTCGCCCCGTACCTGGACGCGGACGCCGACGAGATCCTCGAGATCACCCGACAGTGCTACGACCGGTACCACGAGAAGTTCGAGGAGCCCTACCCCTTCGACTCCTACGACCAGGCCTTCGTGCCCGAGTTCAACGCCGGTGCGATGGAGAACCCGGGCCTCGTCACCTTCCGTGACGAGTTCGTCTACCGCTCCGCCGTCACCGACACCGAGCGGCAGACCCGCGCCATGGTCATCGCCCACGAGATGGCCCACATGTGGTTCGGCGATCTCGTCACACTCCGGTGGTGGGACGACATCTGGCTGAATGAGTCCTTCGCCGAATACATGGGCTACCAGACCCTCACCGAGACCACCCGCTTCACCGACACCTGGGTCGACTTCGGCATAGGCCGCAAGTCCTGGGGTTACGACGCAGACCAGCGGCCCTCCACCCACCCCGTCGCCCCCGACCCGGACGCCGTCCCCGACACCGCGTCCGCCATGCTCAACTTCGACGGCATCTCCTATGCCAAGGGCGCCTCCGCCCTGCGCCAGCTGGTGACCTGGCTGGGCGAGAAGGACTTCCTGGCAGGCATCAACACCCACTTCGCCCGGCACAAGTTCGCCAATGCCACCCTCGCCGACTTCATCGACTCGCTGGCGGGCGCCACAGACCGCGACGTGCACGGCTGGGCCGAGTCCTGGCTGCGTACGACCGGCGTCGACACGCTCACCCCGACCGTCTCCGAGTCCCAGGGCACCTGGTCGCTCACGGTCGCCCGCGACGGCAGCCGCCCGCACCGCATCGCCGTCGGCGCGTACGACACCGACCCCGTGGACCCCGGCCGGCTCGTCCTGCGCGATCGCCTCGAACTGGACATCCCGCAGAACGGGAGCGGCCCCCACCCCGGCCGCCGCCCGGCCCTCGTCGTCCTCAACGACGGCGACACCAGTTACGCCAAGGTCCGTCTCGACGCCACCTCCTGGAACACGGCCGTACGCTCCCTCTCCGGCATCCCCGACCCGCTGACCCGCACCGTCGTCTGGAACGCCGCCCGCGACATGGTCCGCGACGGCGAACTCGCCCCCGCCGCCTACCTGGAGGCCGCCCGCGCCCACCTCCCGCGCGAAACGGACCTCGCGGTCGTCCAAGGCGTCCTCGCCTTCGCCGCGATCCAGCTCGCCGACCGCTACCTCCCCGCCGAGGAGCGGCCCGCCGCGCTCGGCGTGATCCGGGGCATCTGCCGCGATCTGCTGCGTCGCACCGAGGACGGCAGCGAACCCGGCCTCCGGCTGACCGCAGTACGCCACTTCATCGACGCGGCCGCGCAGCCCGAGACGCTCCAGGAGTGGATCGGCGACGGCAGCGTCCCCGGCGGCCCCGAACTGGACCCGGAGCTGCGCTGGCGGATCTTCTATCGCCTCGCAGTCCTCGGCGCGACCGACGACGCGGCGATCGCGGCCGAGCTGGACCGCGACCCCAGCGCCACCGGCCAGGAAGGCGCGGCCCGTTGCCGCGCCGCGCTGCCCACTGCCGAGGCGAAGACGGCGGCCTGGCAGCGCCTGTTCACCACCGACACGCTGTCCAACTACCTCTTCACCGCCACGGCTCAGGGCTTCTGGCAGCCCGAACAGGCCGATCTGGTACGGGAGTACGTCGCCCGCTACTACCAGGACTCGGTTGCCCTCGCCGCCCGCCGCGGCCCCGCCATCGCGGAGGCCGCCGGCCGCTACGCCTTCCCGCTCCACGCGGTGGACGAGGAGGCGCTGACCCTGGGCGAGGAGTGCCTGCGCAACACGGACATGCTCCCGGCGCTGCGCCGCAAACTGGTCGACCAACTGGACGACCTCCGCCGCGCGCTGTCGGTGCGCGCGGGCTAGGGCGGGGGCTGCGCTTCGGACCTCCCGCGCCTCGAGCGCCGGCGGCAATTTCAGCCCGCCGGCGTTTGAGGCCATGCGACCGAAGGCCGCACAGGGGGCCTGGAGCGAAGCACCAGTTCGGGCAGTGGCGGGGTGGGGAACAGACCCCGGCGCAGCGGAACCCCCACCACACCCCACCTATACCCCCACCAATACCCCTTTCGGGTCCGGATCGTTGAGCAATGCGGGCACCCCGCCCCCGCGCTCACCGAAGGACCCGCATGAGTACGCCGCTTCCCGGGCGCCCCGCCCTAGCCGGGGGTACCGCAGGCCCCGACGCCCTGCGGCCGCTGCTCGCCGTCGTGCTCGACGCGCTCGGCGACGGCGCGGCGGCCCGCGGCGGCCCGCTCCCGGGCGGCGGCCCGCAGGCCGTCGCCGCCCGGGTGCGCGAAGCCGTCGAGCCCGTGCTCCCCGACCACGGCACCGGCGCGGACGAGGCCCTGCGTACCCTCGTCCGCACCCTCGCGCACGGCGCCGCCGACCCTGCGAACCCCCTGTGCGCAGCCCATCTGCACACCTCCCCCCTCGCACTCGCCGTCGCCGCCGATCTCGCCGCGTCCGCCCTCAACCCGTCCCTGGACTCCTGGGACCAGGCCCCGGCCGCGTCCGAGCTGGAGGCCCTGGTGAGCCGGGCACTGGCCGCGGAGGTCTACCCCCGCCATCAGGACCCGGACGCCCTGGTCACCACCGGCGGTACCGAGTCCAACCTGCTCGGCCTGCTCCTCGCCCGCGAACGCCACGGCGCCCTCCAGGTGATCTGCGGGGCCGCCGCCCACCACTCACTGCACCGCGCCGCCTGGCTGCTCGGCCTGCCCGAACCGGTGACCGTACCCTCGCCCGCGGGCGTCCTGGACCTCGCCGCACTCGACGAGGCCCTCACCGATCTGCCCGGCCCCCGCCTCGTCGCAGCGACCGCCGGAACCACCGACACCGGGCGGATCGACCCACTCCCCGAGATCGCCGACCTGTGCGACCGCCACGGCGCCGAACTCCACATCGACGCCGCCTACGGCGGACCGCTCCTGTACAGCGAGCAGCACCGCACCAAACTGAACGGTCTCGACCGCGCCCACTCCGTCACCCTCGACCTGCACAAGCTGGGCTGGCAGCCGGTCGCCGCCGGCCTGCTCGCCGTCCCCGACCGGACACTCCTGGCGCCCCTCGCCGTCCGCGCGGACTATCTCAACGCCGACGACGACACCGAGGCCGGCCTGCCCGATCTGCTCGGCCGCTCCCTGCGCACCACCCGCCGCCCCGACATCCTCAAGATCGCCGTCACCCTCCGGGCACTCGGCCGTACCGGCCTGGCCGCGCTCGTCGACCGCACCTGCGCCGCCGCCGGACAACTCGCCGACCTGATCGAGAAGCAACCGCAACTGGAGCTCTACGAACACCCCACCCTCACCACCGTGCTCTTCCGGCCCGCCGCGGCCGGCGACGAACAGACCGCCGCCATCCGCCGCGCCCTGCTCACCAAGGGCCGCGCCGTGCTCGGCCGGGCCCGCGCAGACGGCCGCCTGTGGCTCAAGGCCACCCTCCTCAACCCCCACGCCACCCCCGGCGACCTGACCGCTCTGATCCAAGAAGTCCTGATCGAACTCGTGGAAGGCACCCCCCGATGACCGGCACGCCCGCACCAGAACCCGACCAGCCGCACGACCTCGTGGGCATCGGCATCGGCCCCTGCAACCTCTCCCTCGCCGCCCTCGCCCACGGCGTCCCCGGCGGCCTCGCCACGGCCTTCTACGAGCGGCGGCGCGCCTTCAGCTGGCACCCCGGCCTCCTGATCGAGGGCACCACGCTCCAAGTCCCGTTCCTCGCCGACCTGGTGACCCTCGCCGACCCGGCCAGCCCCTGGTCGTTCCTCAGCTACCTGCGCTCCCGGGACCGCCTCTTCCCCTTCTACTTCGCCGAGCGGTTCCACATCCAGCGCGCCGAATACGACGCGTACTGCCGCTGGGCCTGCGACAGTCTGCCCGGGCTGCACTTCGGCCATCAGGTCGACGCCGTCCGCTGGAACACCGAACGCAACCTGTTCGAGGTGGACTTCACCCAGCTCGACGCCGACGGCGAGGCCGAGGCCCTGGGCCGCGCCTACAGCAGACACCTCGTGCTCGGCGTCGGCACCGAGCCGTACGTCCCCGGGCCGCTGCGGCCCCTCGCCGATGCCCCGGCCGTCCCCGTGATCCACTCCTCGGACTATCTCGCCAACCGCGAACGGCTGCTGGCCGCCGGGCACATCACGGTCATCGGCTCCGGCCAGTCCGGCGCCGAGGTCTTCCTCGATCTGCTGCGGGCCCGGCCGACCGGGGTCGAGAAGATCCACTGGCTGGCACGTACGGAGGCCTTCGCGCCGATGGAGTACTCCAAGCTCGGCCTGGAGCACTTCACCCCCGACTACACCCGCTACTTCCACGCACTGCCCGAGCAGACCCGCGACGCCCTCCTCCCGCGCCAGTGGCAGCTCCACAAGGGCATCGACGCCGGCACCCTCGCCGCCATCCACGACGAGCTCTACCGCCGCACCCTGAACGGCAGCTGGCCCGACGCCGTCCTCACCCCCGGCGTCACCGTGCGCACCGCCGGCCGCGTCGCCACCAGCAAGATCGAGCTGCATCTGGAGCACTGCCAGCAGGGCACCCGCTCCCGGCTCGCCACCGACGCCGTGGTGCTCGCCACCGGCTACCGCGAGCGCCCCCTCGACCGGCTGCTGGCCGGCCTCGACCCCTGCCTGCGCAGAGACGCCTCCGGCCGCCCCCGCATCGACGACCGGTTCCGGCTGATCCTCGACCCCCCGGTGAGCGGCTCGGTCTACGTACAGAACGCCGAGCACCACACCCACGGCGTCGGCGCGCCCGACCTCGGCCTCGCCGCCTGGCGCAGCGCGAGCATCCTCAACTCCCTCACCGGCACCGAGCCCTACCCGCTGCCGCAGCGCACCGCCTTCACCAGCTTCGGCCTGAACCGGGAACAGGCCCGCCCGGCGCACATGCCTGCGAGCCTGCTCCCACTGGTGGAACACTCCTGATCAGAAGACCGGCGTACCCTCACGGGTCAGCTTCCAGCCCACCGTGGCGAACTGCGCCGGATCGACCGAGCCCTTCGCCTTCACCCAGTTGATGATCGTGTTGCGGATCTCCTCCGAATTCGCCCACAGCTGCTGGGAGCGCGCGACATGCGGGAAGTTCCCGCCGCCGCTGGCCCGGTAGTTGTTGACGGCCAGCACGAACTGCGCCGCCGGATCGATCGGCTTGCCGTCGAAGGACAGCTTCACGATCCGCGAACCGGCCGGCTTGGCGATGTCGATCTCGTACGTGACACCCGAGAGCGCGTCGTAGTTGTAGTCGGGGGTGTTGTCCGCATTGGTCAGCTTGGCCGTGTCGACCGGACCGCCCGCCGGCGTCTGCACGTAGTAGCGCGCCGAGAACTCCAGATAGTCCTTGATCTGCGCGCCCGTCAGCAGCCGGGCCTCAAGGGTGTTCTCGAAGACATAGAGCCCCGCCGCGTCCCGGATGGTCACCTGGCCCGCCGGGATCGCGGCCGTACGCGAGAAACACGAAGCCTGCGAGAGGACGGGCAGCGCGGCGTACTGGCCGCCCGCCAGTGCCCCATTCACCGTCTCCGCCTGGACATGGTTGATCAGGTCGATGATCGGCTCGTCCTTCCACGGCGCATCGGCCGTGGTCATGCTCGCGGTGGAGGTGCCGATGACCTGGTTGACGTAGGCCACGACCTTCTTGTGCTCGTCGCCGAGCAGCCGGGTGATCTTGGGGTCCTCGTCCGCCGTGTTGGAGTTCAGGACCTGCGCGCCAACCTTCTCGACCGTCCAGCGGCCCTTCTCCCACACCAGATCGAAGTCGAACAGGGTCAGCCGCTGGCCCCACTTGAGCGGCTCGGAGAGCACGACCTTCTGGCCGGTCTCCTTGTTGGCGACGAAGTACTCGGCGATCTCGGTGTGCGCGTGGCCGACGAGTATCGCGTCGATGCCGGGCACCTGCTCGGCCACCAGACCCGCGGCGTTCTCGATGTACGGGAGCTGGTCCCCGTAGGAGGACGTGCCGCTGGAGCCCGAGTGCGCCGAGACGATCACCACGTCCGCGCCCATCGAGCGCAGCTTCGGCACCCACTTCGCTGCCTGCTCCTCAAGGCCCGGGAAGACCATCTTGCCCTGGACGTTGGCCTTGTCCCAGATGGCGATGCCCGGGTTGGTCAGGCCCAGCACCGCGACCTTGACGTCACGGCCGTGCGGCGTGCACAGACGGTGCATGCTGTACGGCCGGAAGGCCGGGCGGAGCGTCTTGGCGTCCAGCGCGTTCGCACCGAGCAGCGGGAAGTCGCACTGCTCCTCGAATTTGCGCAGCACGGGGATGCCGTAGTTGAACTCGTGGTTGCCGAGCGCCGCCGCGTCGTACCCGATCGCGTTCATGGCCTGCGCCATGGGGTGCACCGGACCGCGCCGCGCGGTGATCGGGTCGACCTTGGCGTAGTAGTACGAGAGCTGGGTGCCCTGGATGGTGTCACCGGCGTCGATGAGGAGCGTGTTGCGCCGGCCCTTCTCCTCGCGGATCTTGTTCACCAGCGTGGAGATCTTCGCCAGGCCCACGTCGTTGTGGGTCTTGTCGTCGAACTCCTTGTCCGTGAAGTAGTCCCAGTTGAAGACATTGCCGTGCAGATCGGTGGTGCCCATGACGGTGAAGGAGTACCGCTTGGGCGGACAGGGCCGGCCCGTCGCCGCTGCGGGGGTGGCACTGGCTCCGGCAAGCGCGACACCGGCGCCGGTGGCGGCGGACGTACCCAGGAACGTCCTTCGATCGAGCGGCATTTCGTCTCCCTCTTGAGATGGCACAACGCGCGTAGATTCTGGCGCAGGAGCCACCTCCCGCAACACCCCCTGCGGGTTTCCATCTGGTGACCGCCGGTTGTCGGACGCGGGTGGGAGAGTGTCGGTGACGACCGCGACACGAGGGAGCCCACCCGTGACCACCGACACACCCACCACAGCCGCTCCCTACGGCACCCCGGAGACGCCACGGGTCGCCGTCCGCGGCGAGGCACGGCTGGAGTTCGACCCGGAGATCGCCAGAATCGGCGTCACGGTCAGCGCTCGCGGCACGGACCGGCGCAGCGCACTGGAAGACCTCACCCGGCGCAACTCCACCGTTCTTGAACTGATCAAGTCGTACGGCGAAGCCGTGGAGAAGCTGGAGACCGGCGCCTTCTCCATCACGCCCGAACTGACCCGGCACGGCCGCGGCGAACGAGTCCGCGCGTACTACGGCCGGGTCCACATCACCACGGAACTCACTGACTTCACCGCCCTCGGCGAACTCACCACCCGCCTCGCGGACCTGGAGCTGACCCGCGTCGACGGCCCCTGGTGGGCCCTGCGCCCCGACTCACCGGCCCATGGGGAGGCCCGCCGTCAGGCCGTGAAGGAGGCCGTCCAGCGGGCCCGTGAGTACGCCGAGGCACTGGGCGCACGGCTGGCCGCCTTGGTCGAGCTCGCCGACCTGGGTGCGGAGAACGCCGTGCCGTACGGAATGCCGCAGGCCCCCGGCATGCGCATGGCCGCGTACGGCGGCGCCGAATCAGCCGAAGCCGCTCCCGCTCTGGATCTGGAACCCCAGCGCCAGACCGTCTACGCGCAGGTCAATGCCCGCTTTACGATGACGCCGCCACAGCTGTGACGGAGTGTGATCAACGGGTCGGCCGAGGGGCGTGCTCCGGCGGCGCGGAATGCTCATCGGAGCGCTCCCGCGCACAATTCAACACTTGTCAATAGCCCTTCACGTAAAGGTTGTTGAGTGGTCATGCGGGACCAATTCTCTACCGGCCGGTAAGCCCTAGGCTCGACATATGCGCCGAGCAAAGATCGTCTGCACTCTTGGGCCCGCCACCGACTCATACGACCAGATCAAGGCACTGGTCGAGGCCGGAATGGACGTCGCCCGCCTCAACCTCAGCCACGGCACCTACGCCGAACACGAGGAGCGCTATCAGCGCGTCCGCAAAGCGTCCGACGAATCGGGCCGCAGCGTCGGCGTTCTGGCCGACCTTCAAGGTCCGAAGATTCGCCTCGGACGCTTCCGTGAAGGTCCCGTACTGCTTGAACGCGGAGATGAGTTCACCATCACCGTCGAGGCCACCGAAGGCGACCGCCACATGTGCGGTACCACCTACCAGGGCCTCGCCGGGGATGTCACCATCGGTGAGCGCATCCTCGTCGACGACGGCAAAGTCGCCCTGGAAGTCACCGCGGTGGACGGCCCGCAGGTCCGCACCACCGTCGTCGAAGGCGGCATGATCTCCGACCACAAGGGCCTCAACCTCCCCGGCGTCGCCGTCTCCGTCCCCGCCCTCTCCGAAAAGGACGTCGAAGACCTCCGCTGGGCCCTGCGCATCGGCGCGGACATCATCGCGCTCTCCTTCGTACGCAACGGACGCGACATCGAAGACGTCCACCGCATCATGAACGAGGAAGGCCGCCGGCTCCCCGTCATCGCTAAGGTCGAGAAGCCGCAGGCCGTCGACAACATCGACGACATCGTGGCCGCCTTCGACGGCATCATGGTCGCCCGCGGCGACCTCGGCGTCGAAATGCCCCTGGAACAGGTGCCGATCGTCCAGAAGCGCGCCATCAAGCTCGCCAGGCGCAACGCCAAGCCCGTCATCGTGGCGACCCAGATGCTCGACTCAATGATCGACAACTCCCGGCCCACCCGCGCCGAGGCGTCCGATGTCGCCAACGCCGTCATCGACGGCACCGACGCGGTCATGCTGTCGGGCGAGACGAGCGTCGGGAAGTACCCCGTCGAGACGGTGAAGACGATGAGCCGCATCGTGGAGGCGGCCGAGGAGGACGTCCTCGCCAACGGCCTGCCGCCACTGACCGAACGCAACAAGCCCCGCACCCAGGGCGGCGCTGTCGCCCGCGCGGCCGCGGAGATGGGCGACTTCCTGGGCGCGAAGTTCCTGGTCGCCTTCACCCAGTCCGGCGACACGGTGAGGCGCCTGTCCCGCTACCGCTCCCCGATCCCGCTGCTGGCCTTCACGCCGGACGCGGCCACCCGCTCCCAGCTCAACCTCACCTGGGGAGTGGAGACTTTCCTCGGCCCGCATGTCGAATCGACGGACGCGATGGTCGCCCAGGTCGACGAGGAGCTGCTGAAGATCGGCCGCTGCAAGAAGGGCGACATCGTGGTGATCACGGCCGGTTCGCCGCCGGGAGTCGCGGGCTCCACGAACCTTGTGCGGGTGCACCACATCGGCGAGGACGACAGCCCCAAGTAGCTGTGGGGACGGCTGTGTTGGGGCCGGAGTATCAGTACTTCGGCCCGACGTGCAGGTCCATGAGGGCGACGGAGGCGCGCTTGGCTACGGAGATGTTGTACGGCTTCCATGCGCGGGTGCAGTGCTTCCACTCAACGCCGACCTTGTCGAGGGTATCGGTGTAGAGCTGCCGGATGTCGTCCGAGACGTTGGTGAACCAGTAGCGCGGGTATTCGTAGCGCTTCCGCTCACCGCCGACGAGGCGAGTGGTCCAGTTCATATTCCTGCATCCGTCCGAATGGACCAGTCCACGAATGAACTCCCACGGGTTGGTGTCCACTATCTCCTGCTGCCAGGGCTCCAGGATGATCGGTCGCTCGTGCTTCATGCCTGTTCCGTGCTGGGGGAACAGGCACCACAGGTGGTTCGAGTAGACCTTCACATTGCGGCACCCGGTCCTGCGGACGCGACAGACCGAGTTGTCAGGGAAGACTGCGCGCATCGCGTGCTCGCACTCGTCCATCAGGCCTGGCCAGGACTCGGCGCAGGTAATCATGAGGCTCGGGGTTCTGTGGCCTGAGTACTTGATGATGTGCCCGTCCCCGAGGTAGAGCCCCAGGAGATAGGAGTAGGCCGCCTCGTCGAGTTCCCGGCCGTCGCATCGAGGGCAGTCGCGTTTGCCCGGACACTCCCCGCGTTCTGCGCGATCCACGTGCAGCCAATAGCCGACAGCGCCGGGCGGGACATCCAGTCGGCTGGCAACGTCCGCATTCCTAATGCCACCTCGCAGCAGCGCGAGGGCTTGCTGTCGCACCTCTGTGCCATGGAAGTTCATGCTCGCCACTCTGTGTCACGCGTCGTGGCGATGTGTAGCACAAAGCGGATGTTCACGAGAACGTGAACATCCGCTCAGGAGTGCCGGGTGTGGGATTCGAACCCACATGTTCTTTCGAACAGATGTGTTTGAGACATCAGCGTATGCCGTTCCGCCAACCCGGCCAGGCCGTCCGTCGGAAGTGTACCGGGTGACCATGGCGAGGTTCAGCTAGGTAGGCTCATGCCAGCGATACCTGCCCTGCACCGAGGAGCCCAGCGTGACCGCCCCCGACTCGCCCCAGCCCCCCGCCGACGACGCGTCGCACGTCCCTCCGCTGACCACCCGCGTCGTGATCGCCGAGGACGAGGCCCTCATTCGCCTCGACCTCAAAGAGATGCTGGAGGAAGAGGGCTATTCGGTCGTCGGCGAGGCAGGTGACGGTCAGCGGGCCGTCGAGCTCGCCCGGGAGCACCGGCCGGACCTGGTCATCCTCGATGTGAAGATGCCCGTCCTGGACGGGATCTCCGCCGCCGAGAAGATCGCCGAGGAGTCCATCGCGCCGGTCCTGATGCTCACCGCGTTCTCGCAGCGCGACCTTGTCGAGCGGGCCCGGGACGCCGGTGCCATGGCGTATCTGGTGAAGCCGTTCAGCAAGAGCGACGTGGTTCCCGCCATCGAGATGGCCGTTTCCCGCTTCACGGAGCTCAAGGCTCTGGAGCAGGAGGTCGCGGACCTCTCGCAGCGGCTGGAGACGCGCAAGCTCGTCGACCGAGCGAAGAGCATCCTTCAGACGCAGTACGGGCTCAGCGAGCCGGCCGCGTTCCGCTGGATCCAGAAGACGTCGATGGACCGGCGGCTGTCGATGCAGCAGGTCGCGGAGGCGGTCATTGAGGACGCGGAGGAGAAGAAGGCGGCGAAGGAGCAGTAGGGCATATGGACCAGTAGGGCATACGGAAGGGCCCGCACCCCCTGAACCGGGGTGCGGGCCCTTCCGCTTGTGTGCGGCTCAGTCCTCGCCGAGGTACGTCTTGCGGACGGACTCGTCGTGGAGCAGCTCCCGGCCGGGGCCGGAGAGCTTGATGCTGCCGATCTCCATGACGTGGGCCTGGTCCGCCAGGGAGAGCGCGGCCTGGGCGTTCTGCTCGACGAGCAGAATGGTGGTGCCCTGGGCCTTGAGCTCGACGATCGTCGCCATGATCTTCTGCATCATGATCGGGGACAGGCCCATGGAGGGCTCGTCCAGCATGAGCAGCTTCGGCTGCGACATCAGCGCCCGCCCCATGGCGAGCATCTGCTGCTCGCCGCCGGAGAGGGTGCCTGCGGCCTGCTTCCTGCGCTCTCCCAGGATCGGGAACAGGTCGTAGGCGCGCTGCATGTCCTTCTCGATGCCCGCCTTGTCGTTGCGGAGGAACGCGCCGAGGCGCAGGTTGTCCTCGATCGACATGCGCGGGAAGATGTGCCGCCCTTCGGGGGAGTGGGCGAGCCCGAGCGAGACGATCTGGTGGGCAGGCACCTTCTTGAGGGACTTGCCGTTGAACTTGATCTGGCCGCCGACGGGCTTCAGAAGGCCCGAGAGGGTGCGCAGCGTGGTGGTTTTTCCGGCGCCGTTGGTGCCGATGAGGGTGACGACCTCGCCGGCTTCGACGCTGAACGAGATGCCCTTGACGGCCTCGATCTTGCCGTAGGCGACGCGCAGGTCCTCGACTTCGAGAAGTGCGGTCATCAGTCGTTCTCCTTGCCTGCGGACCCGGTGGATCCCGGGGTCCCGGTTTCGGCCGCTTCCACTTCGGCCACTTCTTCGTCGCCGGGGGCGCCTTCGAAGGGCTCGCCGAGGTAGGCGGCGATGACGCGCTCGTCACCCTGGACGGTCTCGCTGTCGCCTTCGACAAGCTTTTCTCCCTGTACGAGTACCGCGACGCGGTCGCACAGGTTGAAGATGAAGCGCATGTCGTGCTCGATGACGAGGACGGCGATGCCCATGTCCCGGATGGCGAAGACGAGTTCTTCGGTGGCCCGGGTCTCCTGCGGGTTCATGCCGGCGGTGGGCTCGTCGAGGAGCAGGAGGCCGGGTTCGCTGGCCAGTGCGCGTGCGATTTCGAGCTTGCGCTGCTCGCCGTAGGGGAGGTTGCGGGCGAGGTGTTCGGCCTTGTCGGCGAGGCCGATGAACTCGAGGAGTTCCATGGCCCGGGCCCGGGACTTGGCTTCTGCCTTGTGGAAGCCGGGCCCGCGGAGGAGGGCTGACCAGAGGCCTTCCTTCGTACGGGTGTGACGGCCGACGAGCACGTTCTCCAGGACGGTCATGTTGCCGAAGAGGCGGATGTTCTGGAAGGTGCGCGCGACGCCCGCCGCCGTGACCTTGAAGGACTTGGCGGGGAGGACGGTGCCCTTGTAGCGGACCTCGCCCTCGGTGGGGATGTAGAGGCCGGTGAGGCAGTTGAAGAAGGTGGTCTTCCCCGCGCCGTTGGGGCCGATGAGGCCGACGATCTCGCCGCTGTTGACGGTGAGGTCGACGGAGCGTACGGCGGTGAGGCCGCCGAAGCGCATGGTGACGCCGCGGGCGTCGAGGACCGTCTCTCCGGGCGCGGTGGCCGGGGCGGTGCCCTTCGTGGTGGTGTCGGTGGTCATGTATCAGACCCCTGTCTTGCTGAGGACTGCGGGCGCTTCCTCGGATTCGTGGAACTCGAGCTGGCGGCGCCGGTTGGGGATGAGTCCCTCGGGCCGGAAGCGCATCAGGAGTACGAGCGCGAGGCCGAAGGCGAGGAGCTGGTAGTCGCCGAGGAACTGCAGCTTGGCCGGGATCAGGTAGAGCAGCGCGGCGCCGACGAGCGGTCCGCTGATGGTGCCCATGCCGCCGAGGACGACCGCGGCGAGCAGGAAGGCCGAGTTCGGCGGGACGACGTGGGCGAACTGGTACTGCTCCGGCGTCACGGTGTAGGTGACGTGGGCCTGGACCGTACCGGCGAGGCCGGCGAGGGTCGCACCGAGGGCGAACGCGATGAGCTTGACCCGGAAGCCGTTGATGCCCATGGCGAGGGCCGCGGTCTCGTCCTCGCGGATGGCGATCCAGGCGCGGCCGATGCGGGAGTCTCCGCTGCGGCGGAAGACCACAACGACGATCAGGGTGATCAGCAGCATCAGGAAGAAGTAGTTCGCGAACCGGCCGATGGTGACGCCGAAGATGCTGTGCTCGATCCCGAAGTCGAAGCCGAACATCTCCAGGTTGGGGATCGAGGAGATGCCGTTGGACCCGTTGGTGATGTCGGGGCCGGAGGTGCCGTCGAGGTTGTTGACGGTGATCCGGAAGATTTCACCGAAGCCGAGCGTCACGATCGCGAGGTAGTCGCCGCGCAGTCGCAGGGTCGGGGCGCCGATGAGGACGCCGAAGACCATGGATGCGGTGGCGCCGACGAGGACCGCTCCCCAGAAGGGAAAGTGGACGTCGAACGGCGAGGACGGCGATCCGGAGACCATGGCCGCGGCGTATGCGCCGACGCCGAGGAAGGCGACGTAACCGAGGTCGAGGAGTCCGGCGAGGCCGACGACGATGTTCAGACCGAGGGCGACGGTGGCGAAGATCAGGATGTAGACCCCGATGGTCGCGTACTGGTCGTCGGCCTGGGTGAAGGGGAACGCCGCGGCCGCGGCGAAGGCGCCTGCCATGGTCACCGTGCGGTGGCGTGCGGTGAGCACGGACACCTGGCTGACGAGGCCGGCCTTGAAGAGGGAGGCGAAGCCGAAGCCGGCGGTGATGAGGAAGCCGACGAACAGCTCGTCGTACTCGGTGCCGATGCCGTACGTGAAGACGACCAGGCCGAAGCTGAGTGCCGCGACGATGATCAGGATCTCGACGTAGGAGGGCATCTTGCGGGGGGCGGGTGCGGTGCCGCTCGCGAAGGCTGCCTTGAACGTCGCGAAGGAGCCGCGGGCGTTGTGCCGGAACGTGTCCCAGCCGGAGTCGTCGGGGTCTGCCGGGTCGGGCGCGGGGCGCTCGAAGGGGAGCGCCAGGGCGCCGATGAGGCCGGTGAGGGTCGCGAGGCCGGCGATGAAGCCGCCGGGCTCGAGGTTGGCGAGCCCGCCGAGCTGGTAGCTGATGGCGATCAGCGTGAACCAGGTGGTGGAGAAGGCGGCCAGTGAGGAGAGCCTGATGGAGGCGTCGGCCCCTGCGGGGGTGAGCCACTTCAGGCCCTTGACCCCGTACGAGGAGAGGCCGAACAGGGTGGTCAGGGCGCCCGCGATGAGGACGAGCCACTGGAGGCCGCCCGGGTATCCGTAGACGGTGAGGTCGCCGGGGAAGGCAGCTGTCCAGGTCCACGAGAGGAACGTGGAGACGACGGTGAGGGCGCCGCCGCCGGTTGCAAGCGCTCGCGCGGTGCTCGGCGGAAGGGCGATGAGGCCGGACTGTGCGCTGTCGGCCGGGGTCCGCGGGGTGTCCGCGGTGGTGGTCTGTGTCGTCATCGGTGTCACGCCCTGTCCGCGACGCGCTCGCCGAGGAGGCCTTGTGGCCTGACGAGGAGCACGACGATGAGAAGTACGAAGGCCCAGACGTCGGCCCAGGACTGGCCGCCGAGCTGCTGCATGCCGGGGATGTCGTTGATGTAGGCCGTGGCCATGGTCTCGGCGATGCCCAGGGCGAGACCGCCGAGCATGGCGCCGTAGATGTTGCCGATACCGCCGAGGACGGCCGCGGTGAACGCCTTGAGGCCGAGGATGAAGCCCATGCGGAAGTTCACTTCGCCGTACTTGAGGCCGTACGCGACGGCTCCCACGGCGGCGAACGCGGCACCGAGGGCGAACGCGACCACGATGATGCGGTCGGTGTTGATGCCCATGAGCTTGGCCGTGTCCGGATCCTGGGCGGTGGCCTGCATACCGCGTCCGGTGCGGGTCTTCATGACGAAGAACGCGAGGATCGCCATGCAGATGGGGGCGGCTATCAGCAGGAAGACGTCACCGGTCTGGATGGTGATCGAGCCGAGGTGGAAGGGGCCACCTGGGATTTCGGGGAAGGTACGGGAGGACTTCGCCTCGGGGTACCAGGCCCACACCGCCTGCTGGAGGGCGAGGGAGAGCCCGATGGCGGTGATGAGCGGTGCGAGGCGGGGCGCGGTGCGCAGCGGTCGGTAGGCGAAGCGTTCCGCCCCGACGGCGATAGTGGTGGCGACGATGATCGCGCCGACCAGCATGAGTGGCAGGGCGAGCCACATGGTGGTGCCGGTGGGAAGGATGAGCCAGACCGTGAGAGCCCCGAACCCTCCGGTCATGAAGATCTCGCCATGGGCGAAGTTGATGAGCTGGACAATGCCATAAACCATCGTGTACCCGATGGCGACGAGCCCGTACATGGATCCCAGTAGCAGGCCGTTGACCAGCTGTTGCGGCAGTTCGTGCACCGCAGGTCCTCCGAGTCTTTCGACGGATGTGACACCGCGCGGGGCGCTTGTCTTGCGGGGCGCCCCGCGCGGCAGGTGAGGTGTTACGGAGTGACGATCAGCCGGCGAAGGTGCCGGACTTGACGGCCTTCCAGGCGGTGCCCTCGTACTTGTAGACCGTGAGCTGCTTGTTGGTGGCGTCGCCGAACTCGTCGAAGGAGACCTTGCCGGTCACACCGTCGAAGGAAACACCCTGAAGTGCCTCGATGACCTTGGCGCGCGCGTCGGAGGGAAGCTTGCCGTCGTTGCCCTCGACGACCTTCTTCACGGCCTCGATGATCGACCACGCGGAGTCGTACGAGTAGCCGCCGTAGGCCTCGTAGGCCTCCTTGTAACCGGCCGCCTTGTAGTTGGCGACGAAGTCCTTGGCCGAGGGGAGCTCCTCGACCGGCGCGCCGACGGAGGTGGCGAGGTCGCCCACGCCCTCCTTGCCGGAGAGCTTGATGAAGTCGGCGCTGTAGATGCCGTCGCCGCCGGCGAGCGGGATGGCGGCACCGGACTTCTTGATCTGCTTGCTGAGCGGGCCCGCGACCGGGTACTCGCCGCCGTAGTAGACGACGTCGGCCTTGGAGCTCTTGATCTGGGTGACGACGGCCGCGAAGTCCTTGGTGTCAGGGTTCACGTGCTCGGTGCCGGCGACCTTGCCGCCGAGCTTCTCGAACTCCGCCTTGAAGGTGGCGGCGAGGCCGGCACCGTACGTCTTCTTGTCATCGATGATGAAGACGTTCTTCTTCTTGGCGTCGTTGAAGAGGTACTGCGCGGCGAACGGGCCCTGGATGGCGTCCGTGGTCGCGGTGCGGAAGTACGACTTGTACGGCCTGGCCTTCTCGCCGCCGTTCCACTTCGGTCCCTGGGTCAGGGCCGGGTTGGTGTTGGCGGGCGAGACCTGGGCCAGCTTGGCGTCGTCGAACACCTTCTGCATGGACTCGGCCACGGAGGAGTTCAGCGGGCCGACGACACCGAGGACGTCCTTGTTGGCGACGAACTTGGTGGCGTTCTGCTGTCCGGAGGACGGCTGAGCCTGGTCGTCGAAGGCCTCCACCTTGAAGGTGACGCCCTTGACGTACTTCTTGGCGTTGGCCTGCTTGGCTGCGAGATCGACAGAGTTCTTGATGCCGAGACCCAGTGCGGAGAGCTCACCGGTCAGAGGGGCATCGACGCCGATGACGACCGTGGTCCCCCCGCCGCTCTCGGCCCCACTGTTCTTGTCGTCGCGCGAGCCACAAGCGGTGAGCGTCAGGGCTCCCGCGGTGAGCGCAGCCGTGATGGCTACAAGCGAACGTTGACGCACGATCAGTCCTTTCACCTGGCACGGCCGCCCCCTGTGGGACGTACCGAGTCGAGCGCTGGAACCGAACTGAAGGTAATCCGGTGGCGCGGTGACTGGCGGTGACTCTAAGCGCGGTATTGGGGGAGGTGGAGTGGTCTGGGCAAGGATGTGACGCTCTTGTTATGCCGCGGCGTAATGGATAGCGGATTTCCGTGGGTGGAACGGGGGATTTCAGACCGGTTCGTCTTGTCCGCATGCTGAGAACGCGCAGGACCGTTTGTGGGTTTGAGTCCTGACATTTGATCTTGAGGGCACGCACTGCCAACCGCCCTGGCCAGGTCTCGGGCGTACCGATCGCCCAGAATGTAACTGTGCTCTTGCATTGCGCGCGCATTACGCAGGGTTACGTCAAGGAAGGGGAGACCGGCATTCCGTGCCACTGTTCGGCATTCCGACACATGAACCGTGACGAGTACTTTGCGTGGCTTTCCCGTACTCACGGTGAACGGTGTCGCGGGTTTGCTCGAGACCCACAGGCCTGCCGAGGTCTGCGTGATTCGCTCAACCGTTACCGGGGGTCCGGAGGCTGTACTGACAGTGACGGTGAAGTCGAACGAATCGTCCGCCGTGACCGGCCGGGCAGGCGCCCCGTAAGCCAGCACGACCGCTTGCGAGGGCCAGGGCGTCGGCGGCGGCGGAGGTGGCGTCGGGCGGCTCATATAGAGGTATGACGCGCCCGCGGCGAGGATCCCCGCCAGGGCGCCGCCGACGACGGCGGGGCGGTGTCGCGCCGCGAAGTCCGCCGCTCGGCCGTGCGCGAGCCGAAGCGGGGATGGAGCGGAGGCGCCGTCCGGCGCGTATGTGCCATCGCCCGGCTCGACCGGGCCGACTCCGCTCATTGCCAGGGGCCTCCAGTGGGGGTCCCGCCACGGTAGCGCTCAGCGCACCGTGCCGCAGCCTGACTGTCAATCAACTTCCTTGCTGCATCCGCCCCTTGGCGCCTCTGCTCGGCGCGGGCGGCGGCGGTCACGTCCAGCAGGATCTGGTTCTGTCCGCCGGACAGGCCCATGGCCTGGTAGTCCAGATTGGCCGACTTGCCCCCGTCGAGCACGACTCGTGCCCAGTGGGATATCAGCTGCTCGCACAGCTTCTCGGGAGGCGTCGCCCGGGGCGAGGGACCGGCGTGGCTCTCGCTGCGCGAGCCGCCCCCGCAACCGGCGAGGGCGGCGATCGCGAACGCGAGTGTGCACACGAGCAACAGCGCGCCCCGGGGCGGTGGTCCTGGCCTCATACGAGGAACGCTAGACGCCGGGCCCGGGGCGCGACAATGGCCGGGCGCGTCAGCCTCCGGCCGGACCCGTGGCTTCGCGCAGCAGACACGTCAGCCGCGCCGTGCAGACCCGCTTGTCCTGCTCGTCGGAGATGACGATCTCGTACGTCGCCGTGCTGCGGCCGCGGTGCACAGGTGTTGCCACGCCCGTGACCATGCCGGACCGGACGCCGCGGTGGTGCGTGCAGTTGAGATCGACGCCGACGGCGATCTTGGCGGTCCCGCCGTGAAGCATCGAGCCGATGGAGCCGAGCGTCTCCGCCAGTACGGCGGAGGCGCCGCCGTGCAGCAGGCCGTACGGCTGAGTGTTGCCCTCGACCGGCATCGTGCCCACGACGCGCTCCGCCGAGGCCTCGACGATCTGGACGCCCATGCGGTTGCCCAGATGTCCGGCGGAGAAGAGCGCGGGCAGGTCGACCCCGAGCTCTGCGTATTCGTCGATGACCTCTTGCGGGAACTTCACGGTTCTCTGCTCGCCCATGGGGGTCCGGCTCCGATCTCAGTACCTTGCGTGCTGTGTGCACCGTCTTATCAGATGCCTGAGCGAACGCTTAGACGGGGAGGCGTCATTCCCCGGGTGCTCCTACTCGGCACGCTCGAAGCGGATCACCACGGACTTGCTCGCCGGGGTGTTGCTGGTGTCGGCCGTGGAGTCCAGCGGGATGAGCACATTGGTCTCCGGGTAGTACGCGGCCGCGCAGCCCCTGGCGGTGGGGTAGTGCACCACGCGGAAACCGGGGGCCCGGCGCTCCACGCCGTCCTTCCACTCGCTGACCAGATCGGCGTACGAACCGTCTGCCAGACCCAGCTCCCGGGCGTCCTGCGGATTCACCAGGACGACCCGGCGGCCGCCCTTGATGCCCCGGTAGCGGTCGTCGAGACCGTAGATCGTGGTGTTGTACTGATCGTGCGAGCGCAGTGTCTGCAGCAGCAGCCGGCCCGCGGGCACCTCGGGGAACTCGACCGGCGCCGCAGTGAAGTTGGCCTTCCCCGTGGTGGTGGGGAAGCGACGCTCGTCGCGCGGGGCGTGGGGGAGTGTGAAGCCGCCGGGACGGGTGATCTTGGCGTTGAAGTCCTCGAAGCCGGGCACGACGCGCGCGATGCGGTCGCGGATGGTCCCGTAGTCCTTCTCGAAGTCCTCCCAGGGCGTCGTCGAGGAGGGGCCGAGGACGGCGCGTGCCATCCGGGTCACGATCGCCGGTTCGGACAGCAGATCGGGGCTCGCCGGGGCCAGGTTGCCGCGGGAGGCGTGGACCAGGCCCATCGAGTCCTCGACCGTCACCACTTGCCGGCCACCGGCCTGGACGTCCTTGTCGGTACGGCCGAGGGTGGGCAGGATCAGCGCCCGGGTGCCCGTCACGGCGTGCGAACGGTTCAGCTTGGTCGACACATGGACGGTCAGGCGGGCCCGCCGCATCGCGGCCTCCGTGACCTCGGTGTCGGGAGTCGCTGCGACGAAGTTGCCGCCCATGGCGAAGAACACCTTCGCCTCGCCGTCGCGCAGTGCCTGGATGGACCGTACGACGTCGAAGCCGTGGTGGCGCGGCGGGGCAAAGCCGAACTCCTTCTCCAGAGCGTCCAGGAAGGCGGGCGAGGGCCGCTCGAAGATGCCCATCGTGCGGTCGCCCTGGACGTTGGAGTGCCCGCGCACCGGGCAGACGCCCGCGCCCGGGCGGCCGATGTTGCCGCGCAGCAGCAGGAAGTTGACCACCTCACGGATGGTCGCCACGGCGTGCTTGTGCTGGGTCAGACCCATCGCCCAGCACACGATGGTGCGCCTGGATGCCAGGACCATGGCGAGGGCCTGTTCGATCTCGGAGCGCCCGAGACCGGTGGCGGCAAGCGTCTCGTCCCAGTCGGCGGCGCGTGCGGCGGCCGCGAACTCCTCGTACCCATGGGTGTGTTCGCGTACGAACTCCTCGTCGACCGCGCCCTCGGTCTCGAGGACCAGCCTGTTCAGCAGCCGGAACAGGGCCTGGTCGCCGCCGATACGGATCTGCAGGAAGAGATCGTTGAGAGCGGTGCCCTTGAGCATGCCGCGCGGGGTCTGCGGATTCTTGAACCGCTCCATACCGGCCTCGGGCAGCGGGTTCACCGAAATGATCTTCGCGCCCGCGTTCTTGGCCTTCTCCAGGGCGCTGAGCATCCGTGGATGGTTGGTGCCCGGGTTCTGCCCGGCCACGATGATCAGATCCGCCTGGTGGAGATCCTCCAGCGAGACGCTGCCCTTGCCGATGCCGATCGTCTCGGTGAGCGCAGAGCCCGATGACTCGTGGCACATGTTGGAGCAGTCGGGGAGATTGTTGGTGCCGAACTCGCGGGCGAAGAGCTGGAGCAGGAAGGCGGCCTCGTTGCTGGTGCGGCCGGAGGTGTAGAAGAGCGCCTCGTCGGGGGAGTCCAGCGCGGTGAGCTCCTCGGCGATGATCGCGAAGGCCTGCTCCCAGCTGACCGGTTCGTACCGTTCCGCGCCCTCAGGAAGGTACATGGGCCGGGTGATACGGCCCTGCTGTCCCAGCCAGTACCCGCTGCGGGAAGCAAGGTCCGCGAGGGTGTGCTCGGCGAAGAACTCGGGTGTCACCCGGCGCAGCGTCGCCTCCTCGGCGACCGCCTTCGCTCCGTTCTCGCAGAACTCCGCGGTGTGCCGCTTGTCGCCCTCCGGCCATGCGCAGCCCGGACAGTCGAAGCCGTCCTTCTGGTTGACCTTGAGGAGAGTCTGCGCGCTGCGGCGCACTCCCATCTGCTGCTGAGCGATACGCAGCGTGTGCGCGATGGCGGGGATGCCGGCGGCGGCGTGCTGCGGGGGCGCGACCTGCGGCGCGTCCTGGACCGGATCACCTGAGGGTGGCTTGGTGGCCATCGCGCTCTCCCTTGAGCCTGCGTGTGCTGTGTACGCCCTCGATCCTGTCACGCTCTCCCACGGTCTGGAATGTCAGTGGTCCGTGGCAGGATCGTGGACGTGGCTGAGACAGCGTCGAAGAAGACCGCAGACAACCGACCGCGCCTGCTCCTCATGGACGGGCACTCCCTGGCGTACCGGGCGTTCTTCGCGCTGCCCGCGGAGAATTTCACGACCGCGACCGGCCAGCCGACCAACGCCATCTACGGCTTCGCGTCGATGCTGGCGAACACGCTGCGCGACGAGTCGCCCACGCATTTCGCGGTGGCGTTCGACGTCTCCCGCAAGACGTGGCGCTCGCAGGACTTCCCCGAGTACAAGGCGAACCGCTCCAAGACCCCTGACGAGTTCAAGGGTCAGGTCGAGCTGATCGGCGAGCTCCTCGACACCATGAACGCGGTGCGGTTCGCGGTGGACGGCTTCGAGGCCGACGACGTCATCGCCACCCTCGCCACCCAGGCCGAGGCCGCCGGTTTCGACGTGCTGATCGTCACCGGTGACCGGGATTCCTTCCAGCTGGTCAGCGAGCACACCACCGTGCTCTATCCGACCAAGGGCGTCTCCGAGCTGACCCGCTTCACCCCGGAGAAGGTCCAGGAGAAGTACGGACTGACCCCCCAGCAGTACCCCGACTTCGCGGCCCTGCGCGGCGATCCGTCGGACAACCTGCCGGGCATCCCCGGTGTCGGTGAGAAGACCGCCACGAAGTGGATCAGCCAGTTCGGTTCGTTCGCGGAACTGGTGGAGCGTGCCGACGAGGTCAAGGGCAAGGTCGGCCAGGCCCTGCGCGACCACCTGGAATCCGTCAAGCTCAACCGCCACCTCACTGAGCTGGTGCGGGACGTGGAGCTGCCCAGGACCGTCGCGGACCTGGAGCGCGCGCCCTACGACAGGACCGCGCTGAAGGGGTTCCTGGAAGTACTGGAGATCCGGAACCCGAGCCTTCGCGAGCGGCTGCTCGCCGTCGACCCGGGCGCTCAGGAGGACGAGGCCCCGGCCCCCGCAGCGGGCGTCGAGCTGGACGGCACGGTCCTCGGCACCGGCGAGCTCGCCCCCTGGCTCCGGGAGCACGGCACCCAGCCGCTCGGCATGGCCACCGTCGACACCTGGGCGCTCGGCACCGGCAGTGTCACCGAGATCGCGCTCGCCTCCGCCGCCGGTCCGGCCGCCTGGTTCGACACCACCCAGCTCGACGAAGCCGACGAGCGCGCCTTCGCCGACTGGATCGCGGCCGCGGACCGGCCGAAGGTCATGCACAACGCCAAGAACGCGATGCGGGTCTTCCCCGAGCACGGCTGGAGCGTCGACGGCGTCACCATGGACACCGCGCTCGCCGCCTATCTGGTCAAGCCGGGCCGCCGCTCCTTCGCGCTCGACGCGCTCTCCGTGGAGTATCTGGGCCGGGAGCTCGCCCCGGCGGCGGCCGACGGCCAGCTCGCCTTCGGCTCCGAGGACGAGCAGGCCGAGGCCGACGCCCTGATGTCCCAGGCCCGCGCGGTCCTCGACCTCGGCGACGCCTTCACCGAGCGACTGTCCGAGGTCGGCGCGGCCCAGCTGCTGCACGACGTCGAACTGCCCACCTCCGCGCTGCTCGCCCGCATGGAGCGGCACGGTATCGCCGCCGACCGGCCCCATCTGGAGGCCATGGAGCAGCAGTTCGCCGGCGCCGTGCAGCAGGCCGTGAAGGAGGCGCACGCCTCCGTCGGGCACGAGTTCAACCTCGGCTCGCCCAAGCAGCTTCAGGAAGTCCTCTTCGGCGAGCTGAATCTCCCCAAGACCAAGAAGACCAAGACCGGTTACACCACGGACGCGGACGCGCTGGCCTGGCTGGCCGCCCAGACCGAGCACGAACTTCCGGTCCTCATGCTGCGCCACCGCGAGCAGGCGAAGCTGCGCGTCACCGTCGAAGGCCTGATCAAGACGATCGCGGCGGACGGCCGGGTCCACACCAGCTTCAGCCAGATCGTCGCCGCGACCGGCCGCCTCTCCTCCACCGACCCGAACCTGCAGAACGTGCCGGTGCGGACCGACGAGGGCCGCGCGATCCGCCGGGGCTTCGTCGTCGGCGAGGGCTTCGAGTCCCTGATGACCGCGGACTACAGCCAGATCGAGCTGCGTGTGATGGCGCATCTGTCGGAGGACGAAGGCCTGCTGGAGGCGTTCGCCTCCGGCGAGGACCTGCACACCACCGTTGCCTCCCAAGTGTTCAGTGTGGACAAGTCCGGCGTCGACGCCGAGATGCGCCGCAAGATCAAGGCCATGTCGTACGGACTGGCGTACGGGCTCTCGGCGTTCGGCCTCTCCCAGCAGCTGAACATCGATCCCGCCGAGGCACGCGGCCTGATGGACACCTACTTCGAGCGCTTCGGCGGCGTACGCGACTATCTGCACCGCGTCGTTGTGGAGGCCCGGGTGACCGGCTACACCGAGACGATGCTCGGCCGCCGCCGTTACCTGCCCGATCTGAACAGCGACAACCGCCAGCGCCGCGAGGCGGCCGAGCGGATGGCGCTCAACGCCCCGATCCAGGGCACCGCGGCGGACATCGTCAAGGTCGCCATGCTGAACGTCGACCGGGCGCTGAGGGAGGCGAAGCTCTCCTCCCGGCTGCTGCTCCAGGTCCACGACGAAATCGTGCTGGAGATCTGGCCGGGTGAGCGCGAGAGGGTTGAGGCGCTGGTACGGAAGGAGATGTCCGCGGCGGTGTCGCTGAGCGCGCCGCTGGACGTCTCGGTGGGAGTCGGCGCGGACTGGGAGTCGGCGGCGCACTGATGCGGGCCGCTGCGCGGGGCTGTTCCGGCCCTCCTCCACGGCCTGGCGTCCGTGGGGTACCCATCCCGACCGGGACTCCGCCCCGGAGCTGCTCCTCGAACGCCGCCGGGCTGAAGGTGCGGCTGAGCCGACATTTCAGCCTGTCCGGCGTTTGAGGACATGGGCCGAAGGTCGCATGCGAGGTCTGGGGCGGAGCCCCTCACGCGGCGGAGCCGCAAAATGTCACAGCGGGACGGGGTATCTCCCACGGCCACCAGGCCGTAGGGGGAGGCGGGTTGGGGAGCTGCCCCGCCGCAGGCGCCTGCTTCAGACCCGCTCCACCGCGCGCCCGCGCCACCGCATCCCCGCCCCGTACACCACAAGCCCCACCGCCAGCCCCGCCCCCGCCCCGAAGCATGCCGTCGGGATGATGTCGAGGGGCGAGTCGGCCTGCCCGTAGTACGCGTACCAGCGCGCGCACCGCTGAATGACGCCGAGCAGTACGCACCCTCCCAGCAGCGCCGACGCGAGCCGCCGCTCCCGTCCGTCGAGGAGCCGCACCGACGGGGGCGCCGTGACCGCGGGCTGACGGCGCAGCGCAGACGCCGCGAACCATCCCAGCACCACCAGGCCCAGCACCGAACTTCCGTACTGCGCATACGAAAAGAGGGGCATTCCGGCCACCGTCTCGTTCAGGACCGGCAGCAGCCGTGTGCCCCACTCGTCGTGGTGGGTGAAGGCGTCCCACACGATATGCGTGCTCGCGCCCAGCACCGCCGAGACATAGAACCGCAGCGCCGTCGCCAGGTGCCGCCGGTCCGTGCCGCGCCGCTCACCCCCGCTGACGAGAGCGTGAACCCGCCCCTGCCAGGAGGCCGGCAGCAGTGCCGGCAGCGGCTCACGCACCAACACCCACACCGCCACCAGCGCCGCCGTGATCGCCACGTCCACGGTCAGCACGCCGAGCGGGGCATGGGTGAACGTCCCGAACTCCATCCCGCCCGGAATCGCGGTGGCCGCGAAGTACGTCATGTCGGGGGCGAAGGAGCCCATCACGAGCGCCGAGGCGAGCAACGGTCCGCGCCCGGCCCCGTCCTTGCGGATGCCCGGCAGCACCGCCGCGGCATGGCTCAGCGTGAACGGCATGGTCGTGCCCCCCTGGAACCCCGTGGATCGTTGTCGATCAACCACGTCAAGTATGCGTGATGTTCGAACTCCGGGTTCGGACTCCGGATTGCGGGCGACCGGCAGATGGCGAACCGGTGAAAAGCGGTCAGGGGCCGGTGCCCCATGGCATGCAAGTGCCGTAGGGTCACCTGAGTCCGGGCTGGGGAGCGCGGGCAGCCGTTTCCGGGGAGGGACAGACGTATGGCAGCGCACTTCGGCCGCCGACTGCGCAGGGGAGCCACCACCACAGCCGTGGCAGCGGCTGCCGTGGCCGCACTCTCCGCCTCAGGGGCGCCCGGCATCACGCATGCCGCCCCGGGCGAGACGCAAGGTGCTTCCGACGTCACCCCGCCGCCCGGTACCCCGGTCACCGGCAACTCCCCGTACTACACGGACCTTCCACCACTGAGCACCCCCGACAAACCGGGCACTTCCGTGGATCTCCCCGTGACGGGCCCTGCCGAATCGGGCATTCCGGCCACAGTCCTCGCGGCCTACAAGCAGGCCGAGCAGACGATAGCCGCCTCCGATCCCGGCTGCCATGTGCCGTGGCAACTGCTCGCCGCCATCGGCAAGGTGGAGTCGGGCCAGGCGCGCGGCGGCAATGTCGACGCCCACGGCACCACGCTCTCGCCGATCCTCGGTCCGGTTCTCAACGGCGTCGGCTTCGCGAATATTTCGGACACCGACAACGGTGCGTACGACGGTGACTCGACGCACGACCGCGCGGTCGGCCCGATGCAGTTCATCCCCTCCACCTGGGAGAAGTGGGGCCAGGACGCCAACGCCGACGGCCGCCGCGACCCCAACAACATCTACGACGCGGCGCTCGCCGCCGGGCGCTATCTGTGCGCCGACGGCCGGAACCTGGCGGTCAAGTCCGATCTCGACAGCGCGATCCTGGGCTACAACCACTCGCAGGAGTATCTGCATACGGTCCTGTCCTGGTTCGAGTACTACAAGCACGGCACCCACGAGGTCCCGGACGGCACCGGTGTTCTGCCGAGCCCCAACGGGCCCGACAGCGGCCCCGGCACAACCCCCGGCACAACGCCCGCCACCACCCCCACGCCCACGCCCAGTGGCACCCCGAAGCCGACCCCCACACCGGCGAAGCCCGCCACCCCCAAGCCGACTCCGACGCCGACACCCACCCCGACGCCCACGCCGACCCCGTCCCCCGTGGCACGCATCGAGGACGCGGGCACCGGCGCGCTGAGCGCCATGGCCGGCCACGACTTCACCGAGCGGGCCACGGTGCGGGTGACGAACACCGCGGGCAAGTCCGTCGCGACCCAGGCCGTCCGCTTCGAGATCGTCGGCGACACCGACACCCGCTTCACCGGCGGGAAGGCCTCCGTGGTCCTGTACACCGGCGCCGACGGCACGGTCACATCGCCCACCATGCACGCGGGCGAGAAGACCGGCTTCTTCACCGTCCGGGCGACGGTCGCGGGCGGCCGGGTGCTGCCCCCGGCCGACTTCACCGCGACCGTCACCGTCCGGGCCGCGGACGTCATCGCGCGGACCGACGACAAGGTCCTGAGCGCCGCCCCCGGCACGGAGTTCGCGGACACCTGCGAGGTCAAGGCCACCTATGAGGGCGCCGTCGCCGCGGGCGTGGCGGTCACCGCCACCATGATGACCGCCGCGGACAATCCGGCCGTGAACGACAAGGGCCCCTACTTCAAGGACGCCGAGGGCAAGGTGATCCGTACCCTCACGGACCTGAAGGCCGACGCCAATGGCATCCTGAAGCTCCCGAAGATCTTCGCGGACGACCAGACCGGCACCTTCATGCTCCGCCTCACCGCGCCGGGCGGTGGGAGCGTGGACATCGAGCTCAAGGTCGCCGCACCGGCGGCCTGAATCGCCTAAATCCCGTACCGCCCCTGTGCCGCCGCCCGGCACAGGGGCGGTGCAACGTGTTCTCATCTCGCGGTTCGATTGCTACGGTGCCCCAGCCCTGACGCTGTATCAGTTCCGTCCGGATCCGAGCCCCCGGGAGGCCGAGCATGCGCGCCCTCGTCGCCGCCGCCATCGGGCTTGCCGCCGCCCTCGTCCTGGTCGTCATCATCTCGGCGATGGGCGCGCCGCCCGGCGAAACTTCTCCGAAGCCGCTGCTGACCACCGTCCCGGGCCCCAAGAAGTAGGAGGGACCGGACCATGCGCCGCAGAGCGAGCCTCGTACTCCTCGCCTTGGCCGTCTTCTTCACCGCGCTGTCGCCGCTGCTGCGCTGGTACGCCTTCCCGCGCCTGGTCAAGATCCCGCCCAGCCAGTACCAGGAGGTGGTGCTGGAGGCGAAGCCCGCGACCCTCCTCGACTACGGCACGCTCCAGGCGAAGCGGGTCGCGAAGGTCACCGTCGTGCAGACCCTCAAGGGCAATGTGGAGGAGTCCGAGAAGATCGAACGCAGCGCGGGCCGCGATGTCGTCGTCTGGGACGCCCTCTCCTATGTCCAGGGGCCCGACGGCAAGATGGTCTCCCAGATTCCCGAGCGCTATGTCTTCGACGCCCACAGCCAGGCGCCCGTGCACGCCACCGGGGAAATGGTCGACGGGGACGCGGTGCGGCGTGAGGGAATCGAGTTCAAGTGGCCCTTCCTCACGGAGAAGCGGGACTACGAGTACTTCGACGCCCAGGCCCGCACCTCCGCGCCCATTCATTACATGGGGACGCGTACCTTCCGGGGGCTCGAGGTCTACTACTTCGAGCAGACCATCCCCTGGACCAAGGTGCCCTACCCGAAGAAGATGCCCATCCCCGGCGTCGACGCGACCACGCTGGAGAAGCAGACCGGAACCACCCGCTGGTACACGACGAAGCGGATGTTCTGGGTCGACCCGGTCACCGGCGGGCCCGTCAACGGCGAGGAGATCCACCAGGAGGAGCTGCGCGGCGGCACCCTGCTGGGCGGACGGGACAAGGTCACCGCGTTCGCCGGGCATGTGAAGATGCGCCCCGACTATGTGGACTACACGGTCGATCTGGTCAAGTCGAACCGCCGGATGGTGCTCCTCATGACCTCGTATCTGCCGTGGGGCTTCGTGGTGCTCGGCACCGGGCTGCTGGCACTCGCCCTGGTACTGGAGGCCCGCAGCCGCCGGCCGCGGGCACCGGCGGCGGAGCGCGCCCCGGAGCCCGTGCCCGCCTGACGGCCCCGGCCTCAGCTCTCCCGGCTGAATCGCGCCTTGGTGTACCGGGTCGGCTCGGCCGTCGAAGGGTCCTCCGGCCAGGGGTGCTTGGGATAGCGGCCGCGCAACTCGGCCCGTACGGACCGGTATCCCTCCCTCCAGAAGGAGGCCAGGTCCGCGGTGACGGCCGCGGGCCGCCCGGCGGGCGAGAGCAGATGCACCAGCACCGGCACGCCCGAGACCGTGGGTGTGTCGCGCAGGCCGAACAGCTCCTGCAGCTTGACCGCCAGCACCGGCTGCTCCCCGCCGTACTCGACCCGGATCCGCGAACCGCTCGGCACTTCGATCCGCTCCGGCGCCAGCTCGTCGAGGCGCGCCGCGTCCCCGGTCGCCCAGGGCAGCAGCCGCTGGAGCGCCTGCGCCGCCTGGATACGCCCGAGATCCGCCCGCCGCCGCGCCCTCGACAGCTCCGGTTCCAGCCAATCGTCCGTACGGTCCAGCAGCGCGGCGTCCGACACCTCCGGCCAGGGCTCACCCAGTACCCGGTGCACAAAGGCGAGCCGCTCGCGCAGGCCCTTTGCATCGCGGGTCCAGCGCAGCAGGCCGAGCCCCTCGCGCCGTAGCCCGTCGAGCAGCGCCGCGCGGACAAGAGAGGGGTCGGGGTCCTTCAGCGCGCGAACCGACAGCTGGATGGCGCCCAGCCGTTCCACCTCGCGGGCGACGACATCGCCGTTCTCCCAGTGGACCTCCTCGCCCGCGACGAGCAGATGCGCGGCGGCCGTACGGGCGGTGTCCTCGTCGATGACGGCGGCTAGCCGCACCCGCGCCGATGCGGCATGCGCGGGCCGGTCGGCGACGGCCACGGCCAGCCAGGGCGCACTGCGCAGCCCCGAACCGCCGCCGAGCTCGGCTCCGGTCCCCGAGGCCATGAGGAAGGTGCCTTCGCCCTGGGCCCGCGCGACGCGCTCGGGAAAGGCGAGCGCGGCGACGAGCCCGACGACGGAGTCGTCGGTGTGCCTCACCTTTGTCCCGCCGCTTCCCGGCTGTGATGTGTCCGGCTGCGCCACGTGGTGGGGCTCCACCTCAGTGCGCCCGCCATGGCCGTCCTCAATCGCCGGACGGCCTCGGCCGTCCAGCCCCGACGCCAGGCGACCCGCCTCCGCCCGCCACCGCGCCGCATACGCGTCGCCGCCTCTGCGGGCTGTGCGCCACGCCGCCGCCAGATCGTCGCCGTATTCCCTCGGCGGCTCCTCGCTGAGCAGCGCCACCACTTCCGCAGCCCGTCGTACGCCCACCTCCCGTGCGCCGTCGAGCAGCGCTCGTGCCAGCCGGGGATGCAGGCCCAGCCGGGCCATCCGTACGCCCCGTGCGGTCGCCCGGCCCGTCGCGTCCACCGCGCCGATCGCCGTCAGCACGGACCGCGCCGCCGCCATCGCTCCGGCCGGGGGAGGGTCGAGAAGTGCCAGGCCCCCGGCCGACGGGTCGCCCCAGCAGGCGGCCTGAAGGGCGAACGCCGTCAGGTCCGCCACCTTGATCTCAGGAGAGGGGAAGCGCGTCAGCCGGCTGTCCTCGGCCTCCGACCAGCAGCGGTACACCACGCCGCGAGCCTCGCGCCCCGCCCGTCCGGCGCGCTGGCGAGCCGCTGCCCGTGAGGCACGCACCGTGGTCAGCGCGCTCAGCCCACGTGCGTGATCGGTGCGCGGTTCCCGGGCCAGACCGGAGTCGACCACGACCCGCACCCCCGGCACCGTCAGGGACGACTCGGCCACCGAGGTCGCGAGCACGACGCGGCGCCCGGGGCCGCCGGACAGCACCGCGTCCTGCACGGCGGCGGGCGCCCGTCCGTGGACCTGGAGCACCTCGGCGCCGACACCGTTCAACTGGCCCGCCACCCGGCCGATTTCGCCGACGCCGGGCAGGAAGCAGAGCACGTCGCCCGTACGCTCGGCCAACGCACGCCGCACCACCGAGGCCACATGCGTCAGCAGCGCGGGATCGACCCGCATCCCGTGCGGCGGCCGCACGGCCCCGGCAGGAGGCGCCCACACCACATCCACCGGATGTGCGACGCCCTTGGCCTCCACCACCGGCGCGTCGTTCAGCAGCCGTGCCCAGCCCTGCGCGTCCGTCGTCGCCGAGGCCGCCACCAGCCGCAGCTCCGGCCGCAGAGCTGCCCGTACATCCAGCAGAAAGGCAGCCACGGTGTCCGCGTCCAGATGGCGCTCATGGCATTCGTCGACGACCACCACGTCGACCCCGGCCAACTCCTGGTCGCGCTGCAGCCGCTGGAGCAGTACGCCGGTGGTCACCACTTCGACGACCGTCCCGCGCCCCACCACGCGCTCACCGCGCACGGTGTGGCCGACCTTGTCGCCCACCCGCTCACCCAGCAGCCACGCCATCCGGCGCGCGGCCGCGCGGGCCGCGATCCGCCGTGGTTCGGCGACCAGGACGCGCCGTGGCGGGCCGTCGCCGACCAGGCCGGAGAGCACCAGCGGTACGAGGGTGGTCTTGCCGGTCCCCGGCGGCGCGCACAGCACCGCGCACCCGTGCGCGTCGAGCGCATGCGTGAGCGCGGGCACGGCGGCGTGCACGGGAAGGCCGGCGAGGGCGTCGTCGCGGATCACCGGGACACCCCTCAGTCACGCTCACAGACGAAGATCGCCGTGCCGGGAATCAGATTCCCGCGCAGCGGGGACCAGCCGCCCCACTCCTGGCTGTTCCAGGCGGGCCACTCCGGCTCGACCAGATCCAGCAGGCGAAACCCCCCGGCCACCACGTCCCGCACCCGGTCGCCGATCGTCCGGTGGTGCTCCACGTACACCGCGCGCCCCTGCTCGTCCTGCTCGACGTACGGGGTGCGGTCGAAGTACGAGGCGGCCACCGAAAGACCCTCGGGACCCGGCTCGTCGGGAAACGCCCAGCGGATCGGGTGCGTGACCGAGAAGACCCAGCGCCCGCCCGGACGCAGCACTCGCCGTACCTCCTGGAAGACCTTGACCGGGTCGGCGACGAAGGGGACCGCCCCGTAGGCCGAGCATGCGAGGTCGAAGGAGCCGTCCCGGAAGGGCAGCGCACCCGCGTCCGCCTCGACCAGCGGAACGTCGTCGCCGATCCGGAGCGCGTGCTGGAGCTGGCGGTGGGAGAGGTCCAGGGCCACCGGGCGCGCGCCCTGGGCGGCGAGCCAGCGCGAGCACTGTGCCGCGCCCGCCCCGATCTCCAGGACGTCGAGCCCCTTCAGCGACCCTGCGGGACCCAGCAGTGCGGCGTCGGCCTCGTCGAGCCCTTCGGGGCCCCAGACAAAGCGGTCGTCGCCCAGGAACGCCCCGTGCTCGGTCTGGTACTCATCGGCGTTCCGGTCCCACCAGCCGCGGCTCGCGCGACTGCTCTCCGAGTCGCCGGCGATACGGCGAGTCGCTTCCGGCTCAAAATCTTGGAACATCGTCACCGTCGTTGTAGTTTGCGTTCAGCACCGCCAATGGCGGACGGTGCGGCCTCGTGCTGAACCGATATGAGGCCCTGCTGCGTGGTGAGTTGTGCCGGTTATGCGGCATTCCGCCCCGGGTGTGCGCCTTCGCGCATTGACCGTGTCCGGCTGCCCCCGTATGCTACAAGTTGCGCTGCGGGCCTGCGCGCCTCAGACAGAGCAGGCCGCGCTCGCATCTGTTGTATGTCCCCTCGGTTCACGAGGCGCCCCTCTTTTCCGGAGAGGCGCTTCCCAGGCTGTCCGGCTTCTGCAGCTGCGATACGGGCTCTCGGCGTAGCAGTACCTACGACTCACTGTCCGTACCGGAGCCCTTTCCCACATGACGAGCAGCACCGAGACCACCGCCACCACTCCGCAGGTAGCGGTCAACGACATCGGTAACGAGGAAGCTTTCCTCGCCGCGATCGACGAGACGATCAAGTACTTCAACGACGGCGACATCGTCGACGGCGTCATCGTGAAGGTCGACCGGGACGAGGTCCTGCTCGACATCGGTTACAAGACCGAAGGTGTCATCCCGAGCCGCGAGCTCTCGATCAAGCACGACGTCGACCCGAACGAGGTCGTCAAGGTCGGCGACGAGATCGAGGCCCTGGTTCTCCAGAAGGAGGACAAGGAAGGCCGCCTGATCCTCTCGAAGAAGCGTGCCCAGTACGAGCGCGCCTGGGGCACCATCGAGAAGATCAAGGAAGAGGACGGCATCGTCACCGGCACCGTCATCGAGGTCGTCAAGGGTGGTCTCATCCTCGACATCGGCCTCCGTGGCTTCCTGCCGGCATCTCTCGTCGAGATGCGCCGTGTCCGCGACCTCCAGCCCTACGTGGGCAAGGAGCTCGAGGCGAAGATCATCGAGCTGGACAAGAACCGCAACAACGTGGTCCTGTCCCGCCGTGCCTGGCTGGAGCAGACCCAGTCCGAGGTTCGCCAGACGTTCCTCACGACCCTGCAGAAGGGTCAGGTCCGCTCCGGCGTCGTCTCCTCGATCGTCAACTTCGGTGCCTTCGTGGACCTGGGTGGCGTCGACGGTCTCGTCCACGTCTCCGAGCTCTCCTGGAAGCACATCGACCACCCCTCCGAGGTTGTCGAGGTCGGCCAGGAAGTCACCGTCGAGGTCCTCGACGTCGACATGGACCGCGAGCGCGTCTCCCTGTCGCTCAAGGCGACGCAGGAAGACCCGTGGCAGCAGTTCGCCCGGACCCACCAGATCGGTCAGGTCGTCCCGGGTAAGGTCACCAAGCTCGTTCCGTTCGGTGCGTTCGTGCGCGTCGACGAGGGCATCGAGGGCCTGGTCCACATCTCCGAGCTGGCCGAGCGCCACGTGGAGATCCCGGAGCAGGTCGTCCAGGTCAACGACGAGATCTTCGTCAAGGTCATCGACATCGACCTCGAGCGCCGTCGCATCAGCCTCTCGCTGAAGCAGGCCAACGAGTCCTTCGGTGCCGACCCGGCCTCGGTCGAGTTCGACCCGACGCTGTACGGCATGGCCGCGTCGTACGACGACCAGGGGAACTACATCTACCCCGAGGGCTTCGACCCGGAGACCAACGACTGGCTGGCGGGCTTCGAGACCCAGCGCGAGGCGTGGGAGACCCAGTACGCCGAGGCGCAGACCCGCTTCGAGCAGCACCAGGCCCAGGTCATCAAGTCCCGCGAGGCCGACGAGGCCGCTGCCGCCGAGGGCGCTGCAGCCCCGGCGCCGGGTGCGGGTGCCGGTGCGGGTGTCACGGGTGGTTCGTACTCCTCGGAGTCGGACGACAACTCCGGCGCCCTGGCGTCGGACGAGGCCCTGGCTGCCCTGCGCGAGAAGCTGGCCGGTGGCCAGAGCTGACGCTCTGCCCCAGCTGGTGACCAGCTGAAAGTAAGGCCCGCTCCCTCTGGGGAGCGGGCCTTACTGCGTGAGGACGTGACCGCCCGGGACCGAAGTGAGCCTGACCGGCGATGTGTTCGGCGATGTCCGGCGACGTGTTCGTCGCGTGAGGTGGGAATGCCCGTCCGTCACCGGGCGTTCTTGTCTACGAACACGAGGAGGAGCGGTAACCGTGCTTGATCCGCAGGGTTTGTACGAATGGGAGCCGAAGGGCCTCGCCGTCGTCGACATGGCGCTGGCGCAGGAGTCAGCCGGCCTTGTCATGCTGTACCACTTCGAGGGATACATCGACGCGGGAGAAACCGGCGAGCAGATCGTCGACAACCTGCTGGACACACTGCCGCACCAGGTGGTCGCCCGCTTTGATCACGACAGGCTGGTGGACTACCGGGCCCGCCGCCCGCTGCTGACCTTCCGGCGCGACCGATGGAGTGCGTACGAGACCCCGAGCCTGGAGGTCAGGCTCGTCCAAGACGCCACGGGCGCACCGTTCCTGCTGCTGTCCGGACCCGAGCCGGACGTCGAGTGGGAGCGCTTTGCCGCGGCCGTCGGACAGATCGTCGAGCGGCTCGGAGTGCGGCTCGCGGTAAACTTCCACGGCATCCCCATGGGCGTCCCGCACACCCGCCCCGTCGGCCTCACCCCGCACGGCAACCGCACGGACCTGATGCCGGGCCACCGCAGCCCCTTCGACGAAGCCCAGGTGCCGGGCAGCGCGGAGTCGCTGGTCGAGTACCGCCTGATGGAGTCCGGCCGCGACGTTCTCGGTGTGGCGGCCCATGTGCCGCACTATGTCGCCCGCTCCTCCTACCCGGACGCCGCGCTGACCGCCCTGGAGGCGATCACGGCTGCCACGGGCCTCGTGCTGCCGGGCGTCGCGCATTCGCTGCGTACCGAAGCGCACCGCACCCAGACGGAGATCGACCGACAGATCGGTGAGGGCGACGAGGAAATGGTGGCCCTGGTCCAGGGCCTTGAGAACCAGTACGACGCGATGGCGGGCGCGGAGACCAGGGGCAGTCTGGTCGCGGAGCCCGTGGACCTGCCGTCCGCCGACGAGCTCGGCCGTGAATTCGAACGCTTCCTCGCCGAGCGGGAGGGCGACGCGTAGAGCGCTCGCGTAGGCTGCGGGCCATGCTGAAGGTGGGCCTGACCGGCGGGATCGGTGCCGGCAAGAGTGAAGTTTCGCGTCTCCTCGAGTCGTACGGAGCCGTGCTGATCGACGCCGACAAGATCGCTCGCGAGGTGGTGGAGCCGGGGACGCCCGGGCTCGCGGCCGTCGTCGAGGCCTTCGGCCCGGAAATTCTCGACCCGAAGGGCGCGCTGGACCGGCCGAAGCTCGGCTCCGTCGTCTTCGCCGACGCCGATCGCCTGGCGACGCTCAACGCGATCGTCCACCCGCTGGTGGGGGCCCGCTCGATGGAGCTGGAGACGGCGGCCGCGCCGGACGCGGTCGTTGTGCATGACGTACCGCTGCTCACCGAGAACAAGCTGTCACCGCTGTACGACCTGGTGGTCGTGGTCGACGCCGCACCCGGGACACAGCTGGACCGGCTGGTGCGGCTGCGAGGGATGGCGGAGTCCGAGGCGCGTGCGCGGATGGCCGCGCAGGCCACGCGCGAGCAGCGCCTGGCCGTCGCCGATCTGGTCATCGACAACGACGGGCCGCTGGAGCAGCTGGAACCGCAGGTGCGGAAGGTCTGGGCGGAACTGACGGAGCGGGCCGAAGCCTCCGGGCAGGGCTCCCGCTAGGCATCCTCAAACCGGGCGCGGGGCGGGCGCGGGGCAGGATTCTGATCGGAATACCGCTCCCGGAGGCGGTGTTGGAACCCGGCAGTGAGGGGAAGGATGCGACCGTGCCCAAGAGCAATCCGGAGACGCACGTCATCGACTACCGCGCGGCAGAGCAGTTGCTCGCCGCGAGGGATCCGCGTGGCGCCGTGAAACTGCTGGACTCGGTGATCGCGGCCCACCCCGAGAACACGGCGGCCCGGCTGCTGCGCGCCCGCGCCTTCTTCGCAGCCGCCCAACTGCGCCCGGCCGAACTCGAGTTCGAGCTGGTCCTGGAGCGCGAGCCGGACAACGCCTTCGCCCACTTCGCGCTTGCGCGCACCTTCGAGCGAGCGGGCCGTCCCGAGCAAGCCACGCGCCACTTCCGACTGGCGGCAGCGCTCGACCCGAAGCCGGAGTATCTGAAGGCGGCACGTTTCGACGGGTGACAGACCCTAGCGCTGCGGCCGCGGGCGGCGGGGGTTGCCGTGGTCCGGTTCGTAGGGCGGGATGTCGCGGCCCGGCTGCCAGTGCGGGCCCTGGTGGATGTGGTGCAGGACCAGGGCCAGGTCGACCGCGGTGATCAGCAGCAGTACGCCACAGGCAGCGGCCCAGCCGGGGTGGTCCGAGAGGGTGAAGAGCGCCGTGCCCCCGGCGGCCCAGATCAGACCCCATACACTCAGCCAGAATCGCAGCCGCAGGGGACTGCGCGCAGTCGTCGGTTCACTCCCAGTGCGCATCGTCATCGCATCTCCTACTTGCCAGGATGCACCCGCGTCGAGCCCGCCGGGCAAGCTGCCGCCTCGTCGCCCTCGTCCGCAAGCGCATCCAGGCCGAATCCCGGCTCGCGAAAGGCCGCACTCTCTCAGGGGGTGCGGCCTTCCTCCGTTGCCGGGGCGCCCGGCTGCTGAGGGCTAGAGGCTCGACCCAGGGGGTATACCGGGCATACCGTAGTAATAAGGCCCGGCTCGGACGGCAGGGGGTGCCCCGATGGTCGAAGAGCTGGTGGTTGCGGGCGTAGCGGCGGCGTCCTGCGTCGCGGTGTACGCCATGGCGGCCGCCAAGGTGATCAAGCAGTACGAACGGGGCGTGGTTCTCCGCCTCGGCCGGCTGCGGAGCCAGGTGCGCCCCCCGGGATTCACCATGATTGTTCCGATCGTGGACCGGCTTCACAAGGTCAACATGCAGATCGTGACGATGCCGGTGCCCGCGCAGGACGGCATCACCAGGGACAACGTGACGGTGCGCGTCGACGCGGTGATCTACTTCAAGGTCGTGGACGCCGCGGACGCGGTGGTGCAGGTGGAGGACTACCGTTTCGCGGTCTCGCAGATGGCGCAGACCTCGCTGCGGTCGATCATCGGCAAGAGCGATCTGGACGATCTGCTGTCGAACCGCGAAAAGCTCAACCAGGGGCTGGAGTTGATGATCGACAGTCCGGCCATGGGGTGGGGTGTGCAGATCGACCGGGTGGAGATCAAGGACGTGTCCCTGCCCGAGGCCATGAAGCGCTCGATGGCGCGGCAGGCCGAGGCGGACCGTGAGCGGCGGGCGAGGGTCATCAACGCCGACGCGGAGCTGCAGGCGTCCAAGAAGCTGGCCGAGGCGGCCGGAGTGATGTCCAAGCAGCCCGCGGCCCTTCAACTCCGGCTGTTGCAGACCGTGGTGGCCGTCGCGGCGGAGAAGAACTCCACGCTGGTGCTGCCGTTCCCGGTGGAGCTGTTGCGCTTCCTCGAACGGGCCCAGCAGCCCGGGCAGGAACGGCCCGCGGCCCAGCAGCCCGCGCAGGTGAGCCAGTGGGAGCAGGAACAGCCGCCTGCCGTCGAAGCGGGGTCCGGCGAGCCTTCGTCCGGCGAGCTTTCGTCGGCGGAGTTCTCGTCGGGTGAAGTCGAGGCGGGGCCGGCCGAGCCGCCGGCCGTGGAGTCGGGAGCCGAGAAGGTGCCCGAGGCGCAGACGGATCCCGGAACCACTGCGGATCCACCGCCCGCCGAGCTGCCGCTGCCGCCCGCTGCCTGACCGCGGCGGGTTCGGCGCAGGCGTTGTCGGAGTCGTTGTCAGACCCCCGCCGTAAGGTCGTAGATCAGTGCTTCGGTACGTGGGTGCCGTCGCCGACGACCTGCGGGAGGGAGGTGACCCATGACATCCGGCATGCCCAGTCCGCATCCGTATCGCGAGGAGACGCTGCGTACCTGCGCCGCGCTCTTCCTGCCTGCCGGGCTGCCGCGCGAGGGGCGGGTTGCCTTCTGGGACCCCGGGGGCGACCGGCTTCAGGACGCGACCGACGAGCTCGCCGTCGTACGTCGCGACGGCACGGACATCCGCAGCGGCCCTGTCCCCGCCGTGCTGCTGCCCGTCGGCGAGGCTCTGCCGCTGCTCACCCGCGCCCGCCACGACCCGGCCGCACACCCCGCCGCCGCCTGCTGGGGCGCGGCCGCCCTGCACGCCCTTCACCTGGCGGCGCGCGGCAGGCTGCTGCCCGGACTGACCGCGACCGATCATGACGCCTGGCGCGCGGGACCCCTGGACGCGGACGACATCGCCCAGCTGCGGGCGATTGCCGCCGCCATGCCGTACGAAGCGCATGCGGCCCCCGTCGCCGGGCCGAATCCGCCGCGGCTGCACGAGCCGGAGGCGCTGGTGCGGTTCTTCTTCGACGCGGTGGCCGACACCTTGCCGCGCACACCGGCCGCCGCGTACGCCGCGGGGGCACCGTTCGCGGCCGTGGCCCCGCAGCATCTGCCCGGGGCGCGGGAGTGGGCGGCCGAGGCCGCCGCGGGCATGGACGCGGGCGTACGGGTCTCGCTCCGCCTCGACCTGTCCGCGTTCGACCTCTTCGACACGGCGGACGCGCCGGTCACGGCAGACGGGTCAGAGGACGGGGCGCAGGAGGACGCCCGGCGCAACGCCGGTGCGGCCCTCGTGCAGGTGCACAGCCTCGCCGACCCGACACTCGTCATCGACGCCGCCCGGCTGTGGGCGGGCGACGGGGACGAGAACTTCGGGCCGCGCGCCCGGATCGACGCGGTGCTGGCGCTGCGCCGCGCCGCCCGGGTCTGGCTGCCGCTCGCCCGCCTGCTGGAGCGGGCCGTGCCCGATGTGCTGCCACTGAGCGAGGACGAGCTGTACGAACTGCTCGGGCCTGGAGCGGCGCGGCTGGCCGCGGCCGGGGTGGCCGTGCACTGGCCCAAGGAGCTGGCGCGTACGCTCTCGGCCGCCGCGGTGGTGCGCCCGGTGCCCGGCTCGGCGACCGACGGCACATCGTTCTTCGACAGCGAGGAACTCCTCAAGTTCAACTGGCAGCTGGCACTCGACGGCGATCCGCTGACCGAGCGTGAGATGGACGCACTGGCCGAGGCGCACCGCCCGATCGTGCGGCTGCGGGACCAGTGGGTGGTGGTCGACCCCGATCTCGTACGCAAGGCGCGCAAGCGGGAGCTCGGGCTGCTCCAGCCCGTCGACGCGCTGGCCGTGGCACTGACCGGCACCGCCGACGTGGACGGCGAGACAGTGGAGGCGGTGCCGACGGGCGCGCTGGCGAGCCTGCGCGACCGGCTCGTCGCGGCCTCGGCCCCCGTCGAACCCCCCGCGGGGCTCGCCGCCACCCTGCGCGACTACCAGCTGCGCGGTCTGGCCTGGCTGGACCTGATGACCTCGCTCGGGCTCGGTGGCTGTCTCGCGGACGACATGGGTCTCGGCAAGACGGTCACACTGATCGCCCTTCATCTCCACCGCGATCGCAAGGCCCCCACGCTGGTCGTCTGCCCGGCCTCGCTGCTCGGCAACTGGCAGCGGGAGATCGAGCGCTTCGCCCCCGGCGTTTCCGTGCGTCGTTTCCACGGCGCCGACCGCACCCTTACCGGGCTGGACGGGGGCTTCGTCCTCACCACGTACGGCACGATGCGCACGAGCGCGGAGCAACTGGCCGCGCACGCCTGGTCGATGGTCGTCGCCGACGAGGCGCAGCACGTCAAGAACCCGTTCTCCGCGACGGCCAAGGCTCTGCGCACGATCCCGGCCCCCGCCAGGGTCGCCCTCACCGGCACGCCCGTGGAGAACAACCTCTCCGAGCTGTGGGCCCTGCTGGACTGGACGACTCCGGGGCTGCTCGGCCCGCTCAAGGCCTTTCGCTCGCGCCACGCACGCCTGGTGGAGAACGGCGAGGACGACGACGCGGTAGAGCGGCTGTCCCGGCTGGTCCGCCCCTTCCTCCTGCGCCGCAAGAAATCCGATCCGGGCATCGTGCCCGAGCTGCCGCCGAAGACCGAGTCCGAGCATCCCGTCGCGCTCACCCGCGAGCAGGCTTCCCTGTACGAGGCGGTCGTACGGGAGGCGATGGCGGCGATCGAGGGCGCGGAGGGGATCGCCCGGCGCGGCCTGGTGATGAAGCTGCTCACCGGCCTCAAGCAGATCTGCAACCACCCCGTGCAGTTCCTCAAGGAAGACAGCGGCAGACTGACGGGCCGCTCCGGAAAACTCGCCCTCCTCGACGAACTCGTCGAGACGATCCTGTCCGAGGACGGCTCGGTTCTGGTCTTCACCCAGTACGTCTCGATGGCCCGCATCCTGTCGGCGCACTTGACCTCCCGGGCAATCCCCTCCCAACTCCTGCACGGCGGCACGCCGGTGGCCGAGCGCGAGCGCATGGTGGACCGCTTCCAGTCCGGCGAGATTCCGGTCTTCATCCTGTCCCTCAAGGCGGCGGGCACGGGACTGAATCTGACCCGGGCGGGCCATGTCATCCACTTCGACCGCTGGTGGAATCCGGCCGTCGAGGAGCAGGCGACGGACCGGGCCTACCGCATCGGCCAGACACAGCCCGTCCAGGTACACCGGCTGATCGCGGAGGGCACCGTGGAGGACCGCATCGCCGACATGCTCGCGTCCAAGCGTGCCCTGGCCGACGCGGTCCTCGGCTCCGGGGAGGCTGCGCTGACCGAGCTGACCGACCGTGAGCTGGCGGACCTCGTCTCGCTCCGGAGGCAGTCATGACACCGCGCAACCCGGCCCGGTTCGCCGACTCCCGCCGCGAGGACCGCCGCAGGACGTTCCCCGCCCTTCAGCCCCTCGACGGCCAGGAGTTCGCGTCCAGTTGGTGGGGCAACGCCTGGGTGGAGGCGCTGGAGGACACGGCCCTGGACCGCGCCCGCCTCGTCCGGGGCCGTGCGTATGCCGGCCGGGGTCATGTCGACGCGATCACGGTCACCCCCGGCCGGGTCATGGCATACGTCCACGGCAGCAGACCGCGCCCGTACCGCACGGAGATCCGCCTGCGCACGCTCACCGACGAGGACTGGGACGACTTCCTGGCGGCAGCGGCGTCACGGCCCGACCACATCGCTGCGCTGCTCGACAAGGATGTGCCGCACGCCCTTGCGACGGTGGCGGATCTGCTGCCCACGCCCGGCGACCTGATTCCCGACTGCTCCTGCCCGGACGACGGTTACCCCTGCAAGCACGCGGCCGCGCTCTGCTATCAGACGGCAAGGCTGCTCGACAACGACCCGTTCGTGCTCTTCCTGATGCGGGGCCGTGGCGAACGCGAAATCCTCGCGGACCTCTCCCATCGCAACGCCACCCGCTCCGCGGCCGAACGCAGCGGAGCGGCCACTGGTACCGCCGTGCCGACGGTCCCGGCGAGCGAGGCCTTCGCTTCTCGCCCGCTCCCGCCCCTGCCGCCGCCGTTCGCCCCGCCCGCCCACCCTGGCCGCCCCCCGGCCTACCCGCACACACCGGGCGCGCCCGACCCCCTTGCCCTGGACCTTCTTGCCACCGAGGCGGCCGCCCGGGCCCACAGTCTCCTCACCACTGGCACCGACCCCGTCGCACAGCTCACCCAGTGGCAGGACGCGGTCCGTCTGGCCGCCGCCCACCCCGGTTCAGGTCTGACCGCCTCGACCCGCGCGCTCTACCGGGAGCTCGCCGCGGCCACCGATCACACTCCCACCGACCTGGCCCGCGCGGTGGCTGCCTGGCGGCAGGGCGGGCTCGCGGCCCTCGCCGTACTCGAAGAGCCCTGGGACCCACCGGCGGGCCCCTTCGACCGCGCCCGCCCCGCCCTGATCGCGGCGGACTTCCCGCACTTCCGCCCCTGGCGCAACCATCTGTCCACCGGCTCGCTCCAGCTCCGCTTCGGCCGCGACGGCGTCTGGTACGGCTATGAGTCCGACCCGGACCGCGAGGACTGGTGGCCGCGCGGCACCCCGGACGCCGACCCGGTGGGGGCACTGACCGCACTGCTCGACAGGTGAACGACCCGGCTCACGAGCCGGGAGGGCGTTGCCCATTGAGCCACTCGCAATCCGCTCGACGGCGCGGGCTCATGCCTGCCACGCTTCACGCCATGCGTACCAAGCGACGGGGACGCTTCGCGGCGGCAGACCTCTAGCTCGGCCAACCCGGAAGTACCGGCGGGCGGGCAGAGGTCTGACCATGTCCCGCACTGTCCACCACGTCCCCCTCAAACACCGCGCCACGAGCTGTGGTTCACCTGCCCCGACCCGTCACCGTCACAGCTGCATCTGGGACGGCTAGATCAGCCTGATGATGCCTCAGGCTCCGGCTGGTTCGTCCCACGGCGCGACAGTCGGCGGCCTGACGGGTTTGCGGCGGGCGTCAGTTGTCAGCTGACGCGAGTTCCGTCGTGTAGGTGATGAAGCCGCTCCAGGCGGTGGGGGAGAGGGCAAGTTGGGGGCCGGCGGTGTGCTTGGAGTCCCGGACGTGGACGGTGCCGGGGGTGGAGGCGACCTCGACGCACTCGGGGCCGTCGCTGGTGCTGTAGCTGCTCTTGAACCACGCCAGCCCGGCGACACTCTCGACAGAGGGCTTGCTGATCATGTCTCTCCCAGCACTTTCTCGATGAATGCCAGCGACTCCCGTGGCGTGAGAGCCTGCGCCCGGATGATCCCATACCGCGCCTCAAGGACACGGACCTCTCTGCGTTCTGCGGTCACGCGGTTGAACAATGCTGCCTCCGAGTGCGCGACTTTGTGGCCATTCTTCGATCGCCCTGGGCGTCGGCGTCGGGGCCCGGCGGGTCACAGGCCCTCCGTCCAGCTGACCAGCGCCTCGACGGCGTCGTTGGAGTCCCGCCACTGGCCGCGGCCGTCCTGGCCGCGATTCCAACTTCGGCCGGATACCACCCACAAGAGCGGCGCGACGAGGCCCGGCGACCCGGATTCGGCCGACACACTGAGGACTCCAGACGTCAGAGGGAGGACCAGATGGTTACCGCGGACGCCGGCCGGCCCGCCGATCTTGTGATCGAGGGGTGCATCGCTCTCGTACACGGCGAGCAGGGCGAGATCGATTTCGTCGAGGACGCGGCCGTCGTCGTCCGGGGCACGGTCATCGGGGCCGTCACCTCCGCGCGGGCCGCCGCCGAGGTCCCCGCCGTCGAGCGCATCGACGGCCGTGGACAGCTCGCCATGCCCGGGCTCATCAACTGCCACACCCACTCGCCGATGGTCGCCCTGCGCGGAATTGCCGAGGACATGCCGGTGGAGGAGTGGTTCAACGACTGGATCTGGCCCATCGAGTCCAACCTCACCGACCGGGTCGTCGGACTGGGGGCGCGGCTCGCCTGCGCGGAGATGATCAGGGGCGGGGTGACGGCCTTCGCCGATCACTACTTCTCGATGGACAAGGTCGCCGCAGCGGTGGAGGACAGCGGGCTGCGTGCCAGTCTCGGCTGGGCGTACTTCTCCAGCCAGGGAGCCGAGGGGCGGGAGAGGTCGCTCGACTTCGCGCTGCGGATGCGGGGCGCGGCCGACGGGCGGATCACCACGTCACTGGCTCCCCATGCGCCGTACACCGTCGACGACGACGATCTCGAAGCCACCGCCGTGCTCGCGCGCGAGCACGGGCTGCTGGTGCACATCCATGCCGCCGAGAACAGGGCGCAGACCGAGAACAGCCTTGCGCGGTGCGGGCGTACGCCCGTCGAGGTTCTGGAACGGGCCGGGCTGCTGGACGTGGATGTGCTCATCGCACACGGAACGGGGATCACCGAGAAGGACCTGTCGCTGCTGCGGCGGGCCGACGGGCGGATCGCGGTCGCCTGCGCGCCCAAGGGGTATCTCAAGTTCGCGTGGGACACGACGCCGATCCGGGCTCTCGCGTCCGCCGGGATTCCCGTCGGGCTCGCCACGGACGGGGCCGCGTCGAACAACACCCTCGATGTGTGGGAGAGCATGGCGCTCACCGCGCTGGTGCAGAAGTCCGTCGAGGGTGACCCGGCCTGGCTGACCGCCCGGCAGGCGCTCGACCACGCGACGACGCAGAGCGCGCGGGCCATCGGACTCGGAGAACAGATCGGCGCGCTCGCGCCCGGGCGGCGGGCGGATCTGATCCTGGTGGACCTCAGCGGCCCGCACACGCAGCCACTGCACAACATCGCAGCGACCGTGGTGCACAGCGCGCGTTCCGGTGACGTACGGACCACGGTCGTCGACGGGCGTGTGCTGATGCGGGACCGGCGGCTGCTGACGGTCGATGTGCCGGCGATCGCGGCCGAACTCACCGAGCAACTCCCCGCGTTGACCGAACGCCGCAAGGGCCGGCGTGTCCAGGACTACAAGAGCTGAGGAGTGTCCGTGTCGGCGCCACGCAGATTGGTTCGATAAGCAGCACACTCGATGGAGTGAAGGAACGATGAGCCAATAACCCGAATGGCCTCATGGACGTTGGTGCGGGTGCGGGTGAGCGCCCGCGAACTTCTCCTGAAGGCAGGGAACCCATGAGGCAGGTTCACCGAAAGGGTCTGGCCACCGTGCTGCTCACGGGTGGCGCGCTCGCCATGGCCGGGTACGCGCACGCCGACTCCAACGCGGACGGCGGTGCGGCTCGTTCGCCCGGCCTGCTGTCCGGCAACGCGGTGCAGGTGCCCTTGCACGTCCCGGTCAACGTCTGCGGGAACACCGTCAATGTCGTCGGAGCGCGCAACCCGGCCACCGGGAACTCCTGCGCCAACGCCCCCGGCAAGCCGCCTGTCCCGGCTCGCCCGCGGCCCGCCACGCCGCCGAAGCCCGCTGCGCCCCACACCTCAACGCCGACTCCCGAGACACCCGCAGCCCCGGTGGGCCTCGCCGAGACCGGCGCCGGAGAGGGGGTCGCTCTCGTCGCGCCCGCGGGTGCCGCCTTGCTGCTCGGCGGCGTCGTCATTTACCGCCGCGCCCGGTCCGCCCACAACCGTTAGGCCCTGTCCGGCCGATCCTGCCGCGCTCGCGATGGCGGTGTGCCTCGCGGACCGTTCGGCGACTTCCGTAGAAGCTTTGCGCGCCTTCGGTTCAGCGTGGCCGCAGCCCGTCGAAGAGCACCTCGAAGATCCGCTCCCGGGGCTCCGGATCTCGGACAGCGTCTCTCGGGCCTGCTCCGAACGCTATGAGCGGTCCGACGCGCTGTAGGCGGAGATCCGCTCCTGCCGCAGCTGTTCGGCGCGGCTGAGGGCGGCGGTGCGATCGGCCGTCTGGCGCTGGAAGAAATGGGTGGCGACCGATCCCAGCAGCGTGCCGATGACCGCGATGACGGCTGTCTCCATGGTGCGTACTCCCCGAAGGACATGAGCCGGTGACAGAGCTGTGGGATCTGAATAATCGTTCGAGTGTGTGTGGGGCGTCTTGATAGCTTGATCGACGTGGCGAAACTCAATCAGATCATCGCAGTCGAGAAAGGCGTCAAGTCCAAGGCGCACCAGGACCTGACGGCCGCCCATCACGGGCTCCAGAAGCCTGCGCTGCTGGCCGGAATCTCGCGTACGTACCAGCCCAAGGACGAGGAGGGTGAGCAGCTTCCGCCCGAGTCCACACGGGTGCAGGTCAAGGCCGAGGACGTGCTGCGCGAGACCGCGAAGACGCTCACCCGGCTGTTCGACGTGACCGCCACGAAGGACTGGGCCAACTGTGCGGCGCGTGCCGATGTGACCGTGGACGGGCGCGTCCTGGTGAGCGATGTGCCGGTCGCGTACCTCCTCTTCCTGGAGAAGCAGCTCACGGACATCACCACCTTTGTGCGCAAGCTCCCGGTGCTCGACGCCTCGGAGTCGTGGACGCTGGACCCGTCGACGGATGACTGGAAGACGGAGGCGGTGCGCACGCTCCGCACGAAGAAGGTGCCGCGCAACCATGTGAAGGCCGAGGCAACCGAGAAGCACCCGGCGCAGGTCGAGGTGTACTACGAGGACATACCCGTCGGTTACTGGACGACGGTGAAGTTCTCCGGAGCGCTGCCGGCCCGGCGGGTGAACGAGCTGCTCGAGCGGGTGGAGAAGCTTCAGCAGGCCGTGAAGTTCGCCCGCGAGGAGGCCAACGGTACGGAGGTCGCCGACCAGCGGGTGGGTGACGCCGTGTTCGGCTACCTGTTCGGGTAGCCTCAATGACTCCCCGTCCGCCTGTGCGCGGGCGGGGTGCGCGAGGAGCGCAAGCTGAAACTGAAGCTTGTCGTGACTGCGCGGTTCCAGTGGAGGTTCGAGGCCTCCCCGCGGCATTTTCCGTAACGGCGGGCCGCGGTAGCCCAACTCGGCAGAGGCAGACCGCGATCAATCTCAGACTATTGCTCCAGACTCAGCATTCGCCGCCGATCGCCGGATCGACCGGGCCCAGGCCCCGGTGCGTCGAAATGCCGGTTCAAGTCCGGCCCGCGCAGCTCGATGCGCGGTGGTCCAAAGGCAGGACGCGGCGACATGATGACTGACCTGGGTTCTCAAGCGTGCCGGCGTGCCACATGGGCGGCATCACAGGGCTCGGGGGCCGGCTACGCCCCCGGGCCCGCTCTCGTTTCGGGTACGTTGGGGCCGTTTTGGCGATGTCGCTGACTGGAGACTCCATGGGCTTCAAGGACAGAACACGCACGGCGATGGTCCTGGTCGGGTGCCTCGCGGCGCTCGCGACGGTGCCGTCCGCGGCGAACGCGACGCCCGGCAGCGGCGTTTCGGGCACGATCCTCGCGCAGGGCGTCTCGGAAGGGACCCTCAAGCTGAAAGCCAGAGGGAAGACGGACGTGGTCGTACGGACGATCACCATCGCCCCGGGCGGCTCCACCGGCTGGCACACGCATGCCGGGCAGCTCCTCGCCGTCGTCAAGTCCGGGACGCTGACCCGGACTCTGGACGACTGCTCGGTCGAGGTCACGCCCGCCGGCACGGCCTTCATCGAACCCTCCGGGCGGCGGCACCGGCACATCGGGCGCAACCTGGGCAGCGAGCCCGTCGTGCTGTACGTGACCTATCTGCTGCCCACGGGCAGCCCGTTGTCGAATGACGCGGACGCGCCGCCGTGCGCCGGTAAGTAGGCCATGAGATTCGAGGCGATCACCTGGGAACGGCTGGCAGAGGCCATCGTCGACAAGGCCATGGGGGTCACCGAGCACGGCGGCTCCCGGCTGCGGATCGCCATCGACGGGGCGCCCGCCGCGGGGACCGGGGAGCTTGCCGCACGCCTTGGGGAGGCGCTGCGGGTGCGCGGGCGCAGCGTTCTCGTCGTCGGGACTGAAGGGTTCCTGCGGCCCGCCTCGCTGCGGTTCGAGTACGGGCGCGAAGACCCCGAGACCTACTACAGCGGCTGGTACGACACCGGGGCGCTGTGGCGGGAGGTCTTCGGGCCGCTGGAGGCGGACGGCAGCGGGCGGGTGCTGCCCGATCTGTGGGACCCCGTGACCGATCGGGCCACCCGCAGTGCGCACACCGAACTCCCTCCCGGCGGTGTGCTGTTGCTGCACGGCCCCTTCCTGCTCGGGCACTGGTTCCCCTTCGACTTGAGCGTGCATCTGCGGCTGTCGCCGGCGGCGCTGCGGCGGCGTACGCGGGAGAGCGAGCGCTGGACCCTGCCCGCCTTCGAGCGGTACGAGGACGAGGTGGGCCCCGCGGACGTCGCCGATGTGCTCGTACGGGCCGATGATCCGCGTCACCCCGCATGGGGCGGCCTGCGCTGATCCGGCCGGCCGCCGGTCAGTGCCACCGCGTCCGCGCCCGCCCGGCAACCCTCGGCCGCGGCCGTCGCCGCGTCCGCGCCGGCGAGCCGTGCGGCGAGGAACGCGCCCGTGAAGGCGTCGCCTGCGCCGGTCGAGTCCACCGCTTGTGCCGGGACGGCCGGGACATGGGCCGTGACCGTGCCCGACTCCGCGACCAGGGCGCCGTCGGCGCCCAGAGTCACGACCGTGAGCGGGACATGGCGGCTCAGCTTGGCGGCGGCGTCGGCCGCCTCCGGCAGGCCGGTCAGCAGACGGGCCTCGTCGGCGTTGGGAACGAGGACGTCCGCGCCCCTGAGCGCCGCCAGCATCCGGTCCACGCCCAGCTTCGCGATGAAGCCCGCCGATGCCGGGTCGACGCTCACCGGAATGCCGCGTGCCCGCGCCGACTCCAGGGCGAGCAGGGCCAGTTGGCGGCTGGAGTCGGCGAAGACGAGATAGCCGGACAGATGCAGGTGTCCGACCCCGTCCAGCAGCGACGGCGACCAGTCGGCGGGGGACAGGCGCAGGACCGCGCCGCTGTCGGTGAGAAAAGTCCGCTCGGCGGTCGCGTCGACAAGGGCGATGACCGTGGCCGTCGGGGCCTCGGCGTCCGGGACGATGAGCGGCCGTACGCCCGCGGCCCGCAGTCGCGCGTCGTGCCAGCCCGCCTCCTCCTGGCCGACCCGGGCCAGCAGCCGAACGTCCCGGCAGCCCCAATGCGCCGCCCAACAGGCCACGTTGGCCCCCGCGCCGCCCGGCAGGATACGGATCGCGGCCGCCGTGTCCGTACCGTGCGCGAGCGGCACCCGATGCCGGGCCACCACATCGGTGACCACATCGCCGATGACGATCAGGGCACCCCCGCTCGCGGCTCCGGGGAGCGTCACAGCGCCGCCGCGATCCGCGCCGCCAGCCGCACATTCCCGCGCACCGCCGCCACATTCGCCTCCAGCGAGGCACCTTCCGTGCGCCGCATCAGATAGTCGAGCAGGAACGGCGTCACGGCCTGGCCCCCGATGCCGCGCTCCCGGCACTCGTCAAGGGCCTCGGCCAGCACCCGGTCGTGCAGCGCCGGATCCAGCTGCTCAGTCCGAGGGACCGGATTGGCGACGATCAGCGCGGTGTCCGGACCGCCGAGCGCGTCCCCGGCCCGGATCACCTCGGCCACCTCCTGCGGTGTGCCGACGGTCCAGTCGACGGGCTGTCCGGAGGAGGTCAGATAGAAGCCGGGAAACTCCCGCGTGCCGTATCCGAGAATCCCGACGCCCAGCGTCTCCAGCCGCTGCAGCGTCGCGGGCACGTCGAGCACCGACTTCACGCCCGCGCACACCACCGCGATCCGGGTCCCCGCGAGCAGCCGCAGATCCGCCGACTCGTCCTGCGTCTCGGTCCACTCGCGGTGCACGCCGCCCAGGCCGCCGGTCGCGAAGACCCGGATCCCGGCCCGCGCCGCGAGGAACGCCGTCGCCGAGACGGTCGTCGCCCCGCTCACCCCCGCGGCCAGCGCCGGCGCAAGATCCCGGTGCCCGAGCTTGCGTACGTCCTCGTCTCCCGCGACACGCTCCAACTGCCGCTTGTCCAGGCCGATATGGACTGTGCCGTCCAGCACGGCGACTGTCGCTGGGACGGCGCCCTCGGAGCGTACGAGCCCCTCCAGCTCCTCGGCGACGGCCAGATTGCGCGGATGCGGCAGCCCGTGCGCGATGATCGTCGACTCCAGGGCCACGACGGGCCGGTGCGCGGCGAGCGCTTCCTGTACTTCCTCGGTCACTTCGGTCAGCAGCATGTCCCATCCCTGGCACAGGAGTGCGGCGCCCAAACCCGCGCCCGGGAACCTGGAGCAGATCCCGGCAGTGCCTGCACCTCGCTGCACACCTCGGTCATCTGAGCGCCCTGCGTACGGCCAGAGCCGCCATCGGCAGGAGCAGGCAGGCGCCGACAACGTTCAGCCAGCCGTAGCTCGCCTGCGCGACGATCAGCCCGGCCGCCGCGCCGCCGATCCCCGCCGAGGTGTTCATGGTCAGGTCGGACAGGCCCTGCACGGCGGCGCGGGCAGGCTGCGGAACCGAATCGGTGAGCAGCGTGGAGCCGGACACCAGGCCGGCCGACCAGCCCAGGCCGAGAACGAAGAGGCCGGCGGCCGTCTGCCCGTGGCTTGCCCCCGCCGTGCCGGCGAGAAGTGCGGCCAAGGAGATCAGCCCGGCCGCCAGACCGATGACGGCGAGTCTGCCGATACGGTCCGCCAGCCAGCCCATGACCGGCGAGAACGCGTACATGCCCGCGATATGGCCGCTGATCACCAGGCCGATCAGCTCGATGCCCGCGCCGTGGTGGCTGAGCGCCACCGGGGTCATCGACATGATCGACACCATCGCGGTGTGCGAGGCGGCGACGGTGACCAGCGCGAGCTGCGCCATCGGCGATTCGCGCACAGCACGCATCCCCGCCCTCAGCGAACGCCCCTCGGGGGAGCGGTCTGCCGGGGCAAGCGCCCGTGCCGTCAGCAGCGGATCCGGGCGCAGCAGGACAAGCACCAGAACCGCTGAGGCGAGGAACACCCCGGCCGCCCAGACGAAGGGGCCCGCGGCAGCCGGTATGCCGAGCCCGGAGACGCTGCGGCCCGCGGGCGCGGCGATATTGGGGCCGAGCACCGCGCCGATCGTGGTCGCCCACACGACGTTGGAGATGGCCCGGCCACGCCGCTCGGGCTCGGCCAGGTCGGCGGCGGCGAAGCGCGCCTGAAGATTCGCCGACGAACCGGCGCCGAAGACGGCCATGCCGAGGAGCAGCAGCGGAAAGTTGTCGGCGACAGCGGCCAGCACGACCACGCCCGCGCCCAACGCGCCCAGCACATACGCCAGTACCAGCCCCGGCCGGCGCCCGCGGGCCGTCATCAGCGCGGCCAGCGGCATGGACAGCAGCGCGGTCCCGGCCACGGTCGCCGTCGGCGCGAGACCGGACAGCGCCTCGGTGCCGCTCACCTGCTGCGCCAGCACCGTGGCCAGAGCGATGCCGGTCGCGACGCCGAGCCCGCCCAGAATCTGGCTGGCTATGAGCACGGCGGTGATACGCCGTCGCAGTGCGGGCAGGTCGTCCGCCGTCACCGGTGCGGGGGCCGCGGTCTTGTCGAGCGCCGTCACCGCGCCCGCCCGGGCTCGGCAGAGTGAGCGAAAATATCCGATTCTTCGGATATATCGGGTGCGTCAGAGCTGGTGGTCACTGGCGCAGTGTGCCAGCCCGTACGCACGTGCGAAACCGCGTCCCCCGGGTCTCTCCCGGCCGCCGGTCAGAACGGTGGCTACAGAAAAGGCGCTCAGAACAGCGGCTCGGGAAGTACACCCTCCAGCGCCAGCAGCTTCCGCTTGGTCTCCAGTCCACCCCCGAAGCCGCCGAGCCCTCCGTCCGTTTCCACCACCCGGTGGCACGGCACCACGACCGGCAGCGGATTGGACCCCATCGCCGCGCCCACCGCCTGCGCCGCGCCCGGCTCGCCCACCCGGGCCGCCAGGTCTCCGTACCCGACGACCGTGCCGTAGGGCACGCCCTTGGCCAGCTCCCGCAGTACCTGCCGGTTGAAGCCGCCGGACAGCGACCAGTCCAGCGGCAGGTCGAACTCCCGCAGCCCGCCGTCGAAATACGCCTCGAGCTGACGTATCGGCTCGGCCAGCAGGCCCGTCGCGTCCTCGGCCGGCTCGGCGGCCAGCCGCTCCGCAAGCCGCGCGAGCGCTCTGTCCCGTACCGCCGGGTCCGCATGGAAGACCACGCTCACCAGACCCTCTCCGGTCGCGGCGAGCAGCAGCGGTCCGATGTTCGTGTTCACGACGGCCCACTCGAAGCTCTTCATGCCGACACCGTACGACCGGCCACTGACAACGCCGGTCCGGTCCGGTATCCGCACGCCGCCGGAACCTGAACGGATCCACCCAGAACGCATCGAGGGGCAGTTTCCGTGTCGACAAATCTCTGTTCAAATATTTGCTAACCGTCGCGAGAGCCCTACTCTCGCCCCCGGACCGGACGTTCCGTCAGGGATCGCGGGGATCACAAGGAGCGAAGGGCGTAACCGCATGCAGGGGACTGTCGACGGATTCAGCTACGGCCTCGTCACGCCCGTGGCGGCCTACCTCATGGCATGCCTCGGCGGGGCCCTCGGCCTGCGCTGCACCACCAGATCCGTCCGCAACGGGCGCTCTTTCAAGCCGGGCTGGCTCGCCCTGGGCGCCACTGCGATCGGCTCGGGCATCTGGACGATGCACTTCGTCGCGATGATGGGCTTCACCGTCGCCGAGGCGCCCATCAGCTATGACAGAACGACGACGTTCGCCAGCCTCGCCGTCGCGATCGTGATGGTGGGCATAGGGATCTTCATCGTGGGCTACCGCGGCGCCACCCCGATGGCGCTGGTCACCGGCGGCACGATCACCGGCCTCGGGGTGGCCACCATGCACTACCTCGGTATGGCGGGTATGCGACTCGACGGTCAGCTCGAGTACGACACCCTGACCGTCGCCCTCTCCGTGGTGATCGCGGTCGTCGCCGCCACCTCAGCCCTGTGGGCGGCCGTGTCGATTCATGGCTTCCTGGCGAGCCTCGGCGCCAGCCTCGTGATGGGTGTCGCCGTGAGCGGCATGCACTACACGGGGATGGCGGCGGTCAGCGTCCACCTGCACGCGGCAGCCGGCCCCTCAGGCGGCGGCGAGGCGGCCGCCGCGCTGCTCGCGCCCCTGCTCGTCGGCCCGGTCGTCTTCCTGCTCCTCGCCGGAGTGGTGGTGATGTTCGACCCGCTGCTGGTGATGGGTGAGCCGGACTGGCGGTCCCTCGATGCGGCCGCCCTGCGCCCCGGAGTGCCCGCCCAGCGCACGAGGGCTGCGAGCGGGCAGCCCACGAGCTGGGCCGCCGACCGTTCCGCGCGCCGGGAGCTCCTGCGCTCCCGCGACCGATGGCCCCGGTGACCTGCTGAGCGCCTGATCCGCTCCCGGCTGTCAGTGGTGGGTCGTACGGTGGTTCCATGCGGCCCGTTTCCCAGATCGAACGCACGGTGGCGCCCTTCGAGGTCGTCAGTCCCTACCAGCCCAGCGGCGACCAGCCGACGGCCATCGACGACCTGGAGCGGCGTGTCCGCGCAGGTGAAAAGGATGTCGTCCTCCTCGGCGCGACCGGCACCGGAAAGTCGGCGACCACCGCCTGGATGATCGAGAGGCTTCAGCGCCCCACCCTGGTCATGGCGCCCAACAAGACACTGGCCGCCCAGCTGGCGAACGAGTTCCGCGAGCTCCTGCCGAACAACGCGGTGGAGTACTTCGTCTCGTACTACGACTACTACCAGCCCGAGGCGTACGTCCCGCAGTCGGACACCTACATCGAGAAGGACTCCTCGATCAACGAGGAGGTCGAGCGGCTGCGCCACTCCGCGACGAACTCCCTGCTCACCCGGCGCGACGTGATCGTGGTCGCCTCCGTCTCCTGCATCTACGGCCTGGGCACCCCGCAGGAGTACGTCGACCGGATGGTGCCGCTCAAGGTCGGCGACGAGATCGACCGCGATCAGCTGCTGCGCCGCTTCGTCGACATCCAGTACACGCGCAACGACGTGGCGTTCGCGCGCGGCACCTTCCGGGTCCGTGGCGACACCATCGAGATCTTCCCGGTCTACGAGGAGCTCGCCGTCCGCATCGAGATGTTCGGCGACGAGATCGAGGCGCTCTCCACCCTCCACCCGCTCACCGGCGAGATCATCAGCGAGGACCAGTCGCTGTACGTCTTCCCGGCCAGCCACTACGTGGCGGGCCCGGAGCGCATGGAGAAGGCGATCAACGGCATCGAGAAGGAGCTCGAGGAGCGCCTCGCCGAGCTGGACAAGCAGGGCAAACTGCTGGAGTCCCAGAGGCTGCGGATGCGCACCACGTACGACATCGAGATGCTGCGCCAGATCGGCTCCTGCTCAGGAGTCGAGAACTACTCGATGCACTTCGACGACCGCGATCCCGGCACCGCGCCCAACACCCTCCTCGACTACTTCCCCGAGGACTTCCTGCTCGTCATCGACGAGTCGCATGTGACAGTGCCCCAGATCGGTGCGATGTACGAGGGCGACGCCTCCCGCAAGCGCACGCTCGTCGACCACGGCTTCCGGCTGCCCTCCGCGCTCGACAACCGACCGCTGAAGTGGGAGGAGTTCCAGCAGCGGATCGGCCAGACCGTCTACCTCTCCGCCACCCCCGGCACCTACGAACTCTCCCGCGGCAAGGGCTTCGTCGAGCAGATCATCCGCCCCACGGGCCTGGTCGACCCCGAGGTCGTCGTCAAGCCCACCGAGGGCCAGATCGACGACCTGGTGCACGAGATCCGCGAGCGGGCCGAGAAGGACGAGCGCGTCCTGGTCACCACGCTCACCAAGAAGATGGCCGAGGACCTCACCGACTACTTCCTCGAACTGGGCATCCAGGTCAGATATCTGCACAGCGACGTCGACACCCTGCGCCGCGTCGAGCTGCTGCGCGAACTGCGCGCCGGTGAGTACGACGTCCTGGTCGGCATCAACCTGCTGCGTGAGGGCCTCGACCTTCCCGAAGTGTCCCTGGTGGCGATCCTCGACGCCGACAAGCAGGGCTTCCTGCGCTCCGGCACCTCGCTGATCCAGACCATCGGGCGTGCGGCGCGCAATGTCTCCGGCCAGGTCCACATGTACGCGGACACCATCACCCCGGCGATGGCGCAGGCGATCGACGAGACCAACCGCCGCCGGGAGAAGCAGGTCGCGTACAACACCGAGCGCGGCATCGACCCGCAGCCCCTCCGCAAGAAGATCAACGACATCGTCGCGACCATCGCCCGCGAGGAGGTCGACACCGAGGAACTGCTCGGCACCGGCTACCGGCAGGCGAGGGCCGAGAAGCCCGGCAAGGGCGCCAAGGCCCCCGTTCCCGCACTCGGCAAGAGCGCGGCCAGGACGGGCGAGGTGCTCACCGACCGCCCGGCTGCCGAACTGGCCGGGATCATCGAGGAGATGACCGACCGGATGCGGGCGGCCGCCGCCGACCTGCAGTTCGAGATCGCCGCCCGGCTCCGCGACGAGGTGGGAGAGCTGAAGAAGGAGCTGCGCCAGATGAAGGAGGCGGGGCTCGCCTGAATCTCGCACCGGGTGAGTGTTTCAAGACCGACACAAAAACGAGCCAATTGTGCTGCCCCATGGCGCCACTGCGTAGGGTGCTCAACAACCGCACATATGGGCGGCAGCTATTCGGGAGAAGGGGACAGCGCGTGACGGTCAATATGACCAAGGGTCAGGCCATCAGCCTGCAGAAGAGCGACGGGGGCACCCTCACCGCGGTGCGGATGGGGCTCGGCTGGCAGGCAGCGCCGCGCCGCGGTCTGTTCGGCTCGCGCACGCGCGAGATCGACCTGGACGCGTCGGCAGTGCTGTTCGCCGACAAGCAGCCGGTGGACGTGGTCTTCTTCCGCCATCTCGTGAGCGACGACGGCTCGGTCAAGCACACCGGCGACAACCTGGTCGGCGGGGCGGGCTCGGGCGGCGACGACGAGGCGATCCTCGTCGACCTGCAGCGGGTCCCGGTCCACATCGACCAGATCGTCTTCACGGTGAACTCCTTCACCGGCCAGACGTTCCAGGAGGTGCAGAACGCCTTCTGCCGCATCGTCGACGAGACCAACGGCCAGGAGCTCGCCCGCTACACGCTCGACGGCGGCGGCCAGTACACCGCGCAGATCATGGCGAAGGTGCACCGGGTCGGCGGCGGCTGGCAGATGACGGCTCTCGGCAACCCGGCCAACGGCCGTACCTTCCAGGACCTGATGCCGTCGATCCTGCCGCACCTGTAGGCACGGCTCGTACGGACGACACGTACGGAAGTCGCGTACGCGAGACATCTGCAGCTCCCGGAGGCAACAGGCCGCCGGGAGCTGCACACTTACCACCACCGCACAGCACTGAGGGGACAGAGCGATGACGGCCGAGCTGGTCCGGGGGCAGAACCACCCCTTGTCCGACACCCGCCTGGAGATCCGGGTGTCGGCCGGCCACCCAGTCGTCGCCTGCGCCACCTGCTCGGACGGGCAGGGGACCGTACGCGAGGAATGGATAGCCCACCCCGGTGCCCCAACAGTGCCCGGGGTCGTGGTGCCCCGAGGCGCCACCGAGGCACCCCGGTTCACGATCGACCTGGACGCGGTGCCCGAGGCGGCGCAGCAGGTCAATGTGCTGCTCGCGCTCCCCGAAGGGATGGGTGGCCCGGCCCACTTCGGCGCCACCGCGGCCCCGTTCCTCGCCGTCACGGGCGGGGGTGACGTTGAGGTCGCCAGATTCACCATCACCGGTCTGGACACCGAGACCGCGCTCGTTGCCGTCGAGTTGTACCGCCGCCAGGGCGCCTGGAAGGTCCGCGCGGTGGGCCAGGGATACGCCGGCGGGCTCGTGCAACTGCTGGCCGACCAGGGGCTGGCCACGGCCCTTGAGAAGGCTGCGGACATCCAGGGCGCGGCGGGCGGCCGTCGCGCGCCCCGGGCCGAACCGGCGCAGCTGCGGACGAGCGCCGCCGACAGCGCGTACGCTGCGCCCGACCTGCCGCGGTCGGAGCAGACGCCCGCGCCCGGCCCCGACGCCACGCTCCCCGACGGCCTCACGGGCCCCGGCCGGCAGCCGGCCTCCACGGGCCCCCAGCAGACCCCCACGCCCGACGCCCCACAGACACCGGGCGGGCCCATCAACTACGCGCACCCGCGCCGCCAGTCGGTCGCGCCCCCGCCGCCGCCCCCGGCGGCCGCGCCGGCCCGGCCCGGCGAGCCCGCAGCGCCCGTCGCGGGAGATGCCACCGGCTGGTCAATGGAGGAGCGGCTCTACAACCAGATCTGGGGGATGTTCGAGGACCTGGCCCGCAGCGTCGCCGCGTACCGCAGCGCCGTCGACTTCGCCGAGACGCGGATGGACCAGGAGCTCGACCAGGTGCTGTCCGACCCGCGCAGCCGAATCGGCGGCACCGGGGACGCGGCGCGTGAGGCGGCCCGCGCCAAGTGCGAGCAGCTGACCGATCAGGCCCGCCAAGCCCTCGACCGTGATCTGGCCCAGCTCGGCGCCGAGTCCGATGTCGTCGAGCCCGCGCTGCCGCCCGCCTTCGCCCGCTGGGACAACCCCGCGTGGCACGCGTACCGCGTCCCGATGGAGGTCCCGATGGCTCTGCGCCTCGGCGATCTCCAGTTGCCCGAGAGCCCGGAGCTGCGAATTCCGCTGCTGGTACGGCTGCCGCTGGAGCGCGGGCTGTGGGTGGACAGCGGACGCACCGGTTCCGAGGCCGCGATGACGCTGGACGAGGCACAGCTGCGCAGGCTCGCCATGGACAGCGCGGTCGCGCACGCCGCCCGGCTGCTCGCGGTCTATCCGCCCGGCGACTTCACGGTCCATGTCATCGACCCGGCGGGCGCAGCGGCCGCGTCGCTCGCGCCGCTGGTCGACTCCGGGGTCCTCGCCGGGCCGCCGGCGGCCGGCGCCCAGGGTGTGAGTGCCACGCTGGCCACGCTCACCCAGCGGGTGGACCTGGTGACCATGGCGGTACGCGGCGGCGCGGCAGACGCGCTCCCGCCGGACCTGGACACGGCGGAGCAGCTGCTGATCGTCAACGACTTCCCGCACGGCTTCGACGACCGCGCGGTCACTCAGCTTCGCTATCTCGCCGACGAGGGTCCGGCCGTCGGCGTCCATCTGCTGATGGTCGCGGACCGCGAGGACGCGAGCGCGTACGGCCCGGTCCTTGACCCTCTGTGGCGCTCCCTGCTGCGCATCACCCCGGTCCCGGACGACCACCTGGCCGATCCGTGGGTCCGGCACGCCTGGACGTATGAACCGCTGACGGTCCCGCCGGGCAGCGACGTGCTGCGTCAGGTGCTGGGCAAGGTGTCCGCCGCCCGCCGTGAATGGGGCCGCTGACCTGCGCACTTGAACCTTCTTTACCGAACTCTTTACCTTTCCATGGGTATTCCTGTACTGTTCTTTGGGCGGAGGGGAGTACTCCCGGATGCGGCGTTCCCGTCAGTACGGACCGGTCTCGGTCCCGGGGCGCCGGCCCGCGGCGGCAGAGACCGCGCGGGCGGAGGAGACCTCCGGCAGCGACGACGCTGATCAGTAGCCGTACGACGCCGGAGGCGCAGTGGACGTTTCAATGACCCTGTGGGTGCTGACCATTCTTGGTCTGAGCGCCCTGATCGCGATCGACTTCTTCATCGGGCGCAAGCCGCATGATGTGTCGATCAAGGAAGCCGGGATCTGGACCGTCGTCTGGATCGTCCTGGCCGCCATCTTCGGCCTCGGCCTGCTGGTCTTCGGCGGCAGCCAGGCGTCCGGCGAGTTCTTCGCGGGCTTCGTCACCGAGAAGTCGCTCAGCGTCGACAACCTCTTCGTCTTCGTCCTGATCATGGCGAAGTTCTCGGTGCCGTCGCACCTCCAGCAGCGTGTCCTGCTCGTCGGTGTGCTGATCGCCCTCGTCCTGCGCGCCATCTTCATCGCCGCGGGCGCCGCGATGATCGCAAGCTTCGCGTGGGTCTTCTACATCTTCGGCGCGTTCCTCATCTACACCGCCTGGAAGCTCATCCAGGAGGCGCGATCGGACGACGAGGAAGAGGAGTTCGAGGAGAACCGCCTGCTGAAGTCCATCGAGAACCGCTTCGGTGTGGCCGACAAGTACCACGGCACCAAGCTTTTCGTCCGTACCAACGGCAAGCGCGTGCTGACCCCGCTGATGGTGGTCATGCTCGCCATCGGCACCACCGATGTGCTGTTCGCGCTGGACTCCATACCCGCGATCTTCGGCCTGACGCAGGACCCCTACATCGTCTTCACGGCGAACGCGTTCGCACTGATGGGTCTGCGTCAGCTGTACTTCCTCATCGGCGGACTGCTGCGGAAGCTGGTCCACCTCAGCTACGGCCTGTCGGTGATCCTCGGCTTCATCGGGGTCAAGCTGGTACTCCATGCCCTGCACGAGAGCGGGGTGCATGTCCCCGAAATCTCGATTCCGTTCTCGCTCGCGGTCATCTGCGGCGTGCTGGTCGTCACCACGATCACGAGCCTGATCGCCTCCAAGAGGCAGTCGGAGCGGGACGCGGCGGAGTCGGCCGAGGCGGAGCAGAAGGGCAGCGTGGAGGTCTGACGCCTCTCACCGCGGCGGGTGCAGACTGCCAACACCGTTCCGCACCCGCCGGGTTCGCCGCCATTCAGGGAGCCTGTACCTGGCACGGGCTCGCCGCGCGTCTGGTCACAGGACTGCTGCGCCTTCGCCCTCTGCCGCCGGCGGTGGCGGACAGCTTCGACAGCTCGGGACCGCTCGACGTCCGGGCGGCCCTGAGCGGTCCGGCGGGCTGAGGTCTGACGGGCCGAGCTACCAGCCGCGCTCGCGCCACTGGGGCAGCCGCGGCCGCTCGTCACCCAGCGTTGTGTCCTTGCCGTGGCCCGGGTAGACCCAGGTCTCGTCCGGCCAGCTGGTCGAACAGCTTGGTCTGGACATCGTTGATCAGGCTGGCGAAGGCCTCGGGGTCCTGGTGGGTGTTGCCCACCCTGCCGGGGAAGCCCTAGGTTCCTCTGAACACTAGGATGCTCCCGCGCCGTACCCTCGTCTTCCTTTACGCGCGGATCTGCGAAGACCCGCGCGACCGTCGACGGATCGTCAATCGGCAGATGAGCGACCTACGGACGTTCGTCGAGGAGAACGGCTGGGAGGTCGGCGGCGAGTACGTCGAGAACGATGTGAACGCGTACTCGGGTGAGGAACGCCCCGAGTGCGACCGGTTGATGGCCGATGCCATCGAGGCCGCCCGCGAACCGGGTGTTCGCGTCTTGCCGATGGGGGTTTCGGACGGAAGAGGTTCAGTCAGCCAGCGAGCCGGCGAAGATCTGCCACGCCAGGAGTGACTTCGCCACGAGGCTGAGGACCAGGTAGGCATTTTCACCATATGCGTAGTCGGACCACCGGCCGACTCCGCGGTACTGGAGCCACTGGTTGAGACCGAAGCTGAAGAAGAGAGCGGCCTGGACGAGAACGATTCCGTACACGAAGCCGGGGACGACCTCCGCCGCGACCGTGTTATATGCGATCGAGACCCACGGCGTGACGCCGACCAGCGTCCCGAACCAGAAGGGCAGCATCCTGGTCCTCGCCCGCCCCGGCGGGTTCATCACCTCCTCGAGCCAGCCGAAGAGGATCATCCCGACGTTGGCGCCGACGACGGCGATGACGGCATTGAGGCCGGTAATGCCCGCGTAGAAGCCGATGAGGAGCACCATCAGGGTTGCGCTCAGCGCGTACTCCAGCCACCGGAAACGGTTGATGCCGCGTCTGAGGTCGCGTTCGTAGGTGCCGCGGCACACTGTCGCCGTCAGCAGGTGGTCTGCTGCCGCAAGGGCGAGGAAGGCGGCGACGGCCCAGCCGATCGGCACGTCGAACAATGCTTTCGGGGCGGGCGCTGCCGTTCCCGGTGGTCCCTCGGGGACGGAGGCGGTCACCGTGATCGAGAAGCTTCCGGCGAGGAGGACGATGGCCACGGCCTGGATCAGGTGCAGCAGCGTGAGCCCCAGGTTCCACCTGCGGAGCCCGGTGAGACGCTCGGTGGTGACACCGGTGGCCACCGATGTGCCGTCCTCTCGCTCCACAGGTCCTCCCCAGTGGCTGGTGCCGCGGTACGTCAGCATGGTCGTACCGGTCGGCCGGGAATCACGGCAGTCACGCCACCGCCCCGTCGGAAAGTCGCCCGAGTGGCGCCCGGGAATCCGCCGTACCCGCTGGTCTCCGGGCCCGGCCGGGTGGGTGGAGGGGCACGGAAGTGATCACGGTTGTGGCACCGATGCGGGCGGCGAAGCGCGCCAGAGCGCGGGCGGGTAGGCGAAAGGTGTTGGTGCGGGCGGGGAACAGGACGATGGCATTGCAGTGGTGACCGGCTGCGGCGAGGGATTCGGTGTGGGGTGCGAGAACGGCTTCCGCCTGGTGGGTGAGGCGCCGGTGGCGGGCGACATGGAGTAGGGCGTTGACGCTGAAGCCGTTGGAGCGGAAGGCGACCGCGCGGCGGTGACCTTGCGGCCGGTGCGGGCGGCGAGCCGGCCCGCGTGGGCGGCCACGTCCGCCTCGGCGCGGGCGCCGGTCAGGATGGCCAGGACGCCACCGCCTTTCGGGCCGTCGGCGACGGTGTAGGTGTGGACGGGGGGAGGTGCGGGGCGGGGCGGGTGTGCTGCTGCGCTGGGGGCTGAGGGTGGTCATGACGGCCGTCCTTCCGGATGGTGCGGGCTGGCGGAGGGGGTCGAGGCGTGGGCGCCGGTGGCAGGGTGTGGCTGCGTGTCGGCCGTGTGGTCCGTCTGGGATGCGGGTTCGCCGCTGTCGCTGTCCTCGCCGCGGGTGGCGATCAGGGACCAGGCGATGGAGACGGTGATGGTGACGGCGATGACGCCGAGGGTGAGCGGAATGGGCAGCTTGCCGACGGGCGTCTCCGAGAGGATGAGCTTGACGCCGGCGAACGCGAGCAGCACCGCCAGTCCGTAGTGCAGGTATTGGAAGCGGCGCAGCAGCCCGGCGAGGCAGAAGTACAGGCTGCGCAGGCCGAGGACGGCGAATGCGTTGGCGGTCCAGACGATGAAGGTGTTGGTGGTGATCGCCAGGACGGCGGCGACGGAGTCGACCGCGAAGATGAGGTCGGTGGCCTCGACGGCGACCAGGACCACGAACAGCAGCGTGGCGATGCGCTTGCCGCTGACGCGGATGAAGAACCTGTCGCCGTGGAATCGCGGATCGGTGGGGATGATCTTCTTGACGAGGCGGACGACGGGATTGCGGTCGGGGTGGACCTCTTCGTCCTTGGAGACGGCCATCTTGTAGCCGGTCCAGATGAGGAATGCCCCGAAGAGGTAGGCGGTCCAGAAGAAGACCTGGAGCAGTTCGGCGCCGATGAAGATGAACACCAGCCGGGCCGCGAGCGCGCCGATGACGCCCCAGAACAGGACCTTGTGCTGGTAGGCGTCAGGTACCGCGAAAAAGGAGAAGACCAGCGCGAAGACGAAGACGTTGTCGATCGACAGGGCCTTTTCGATCAGGTAGCCGGCGTAGTACGTCGACGATGCCTCGCCTCCCTGCCACGCCCACAGGATCAGGCCGAAGCCGAGGCCGATGGCGATCCACAGGCCGCTCCACAGCGCGGCCTCGCGGAAGCCGATCACGTGGTTGTCGCGGTGGGCGATCAGGTCGACGGCGAGCATCACGCCGATGCCGAGCGTGACCGCGGCCCATACCCACAGCGGGACGGCGTACGACAGTTCATTCATGGTGAATCGGCTTCCTCGTGCGGGGCGTAATGGCAAGGGCGGACAAGAAGGTGGGGAGCGGTGCCCCGGGCCTGGCGGGCTTCGGAGGGCTGCCGGGCCGGCGATAGGTCCGCCGGTTCCAGCCCACGTCGGCGACAGGCACGGCCTGGTGGGTGGGTGCGACGGCGTAGACGAAGGGGCCGCCGCGTACGGCGGAGGCTTCGATCAGGCTGTGCGCGTCCAGACCGGCCGGTCCCCGGCTGGAGGCCACCACCAGCGGTGAATGGTGGCGTGCGGCCAGGGCCAGCACACCGCCTGCGGCCCGCAGCCTGGGCTGCCCGCCGCTCTCGGCCGGGACACGGTGAGCGACCGGGATGTAGCCGACCCCGGCCGCACGCAGCCGGGGCAGCACCCGGGCCAGGAACACCCGCGCCGCCTGCGCGTCCACACGGGAGCGGTCCGGAATCTGCGACGGCGCGGGCAGGACGGCGACCAGCAGCACCGGAGCCTTGCGGGGAGCGGCAAGCCGCACGGCCGCGTCCACCACGGCCAGGTCGTCGGGACGGTTGGTCACCAGCGCGGTGACCGGGTGCGGCAGGGACAGCGGCAGCACCGGAGAGCCGGTGTCTGCCGGGCGGGTCAGGGTCGGGATGGAGGTCTGGGAAGACATCGGGACCCCCTTTCAGCAGGGTCGAAGCGGGTGGTGAGGGTGCGTCCAGCGTCACCTGCCCCTCTGATTCCCGTCCCTGATTACGCGAAAACTTTTTCGTCAATTATTTTTCGCGAAATGATGTTGGTTATGCGAAGTCGGCTTCGTATGATGAAGGCCATGAGCCAGCCCTCCAGCCCGCGCGGCGACCAGTGGACCTTCCTGACCAACCACGCCCGGGTCCTGATCGGCCTCGCCCGCGACCCCGAAGCGCGCGGACGCGACGTCGCCGACGCCATCGGCATCACCGAACGCGCCGTCCAGCTGATCGTCGCCGACCTCGAGGCGGCCGGATATCTCACCCGCGAACGCGTCGGGCGCCGCAACCGCTACACCATCGACCCCACGGTAGCCCTGCGCCATCCCAGCGAGGCCGACCACCCCGTCGGCGACCTCCTGGCCACCTTCCTGCACCGCGAGGACGCCCCCGTCGCCGATTCCGAACGCACCGCCTCGTAGCCGGCACTCACCGGGCGCGGCGGCACCAGGGTGTGCAGCAGCCGGTCCCGGCCGCCCTCTCCCCGTGGGGCGGCCGGGACCGATTCCTTTTTGCCCCCGGAGCCAGCGGGGCGGGCAGGGGACGGCCAGCGGCGCCCACGGCACCGGCGAGGCCGCGTGCACGAACGGGCCGCCGCGGATGGCGGCGGCACCGCGATCAGCAGCAGCGGTGCACCGCGCGCGGCGAGCCGGACTGCCACATCCACCACGGCGGTGTCATTGAGACGGTAGGTCAGCACCGTGGCCGGGAACCGCCGGCGGGCGACCGAGGCGGTGGCATCCGGCGTGGGTGTGAAGCTCGGGCGGTGGTGTTCATGGCGGTCGCGCTTTTGCCCGGCAGCACCGACGTGGTGGACACGCTCGTTGTACAGACCGAGGATCGGGCGGACGACGTCGTGGCGGCGCTGCAGGCGCAGGCCCGACAGGAAGGGGACGACGTGTGATCCCGCTGCCACCGCACCGCACCGTACTGAAGGGGGTCGGTGTGCTTGGCGCTGAAGGCCCGGGCCAGGACGGGCCGTTCGGCCGCTGGCTCGGCCCCGGGGTGTGAGGAGGCGGACGAGCCCGACGACGAACATTTGGGCCTGAACGCGCGACCGCCCCCTCTTCGGTTTCGAAATCGGGGCGGTCGTCGTTGGACGGTTACCAGCCTCGTGCGCGCCACTCCGCGAGGTGGGGTCGCTCCGTGCCGATGGTGGTGTCGTTGCCGTGGCCGGGGTAGATCCACGTCTCGTCGGGCAGGACGTCGAACAGCTTGGTCTCCAGGCCGTCCATCAGGGAGTTGAATTCTTCCGGAAGTGTTGTCCGGCCAGGACCCCCCGGGAAGAGGCAGTCACCGGTGAACAAGTGCGGGGGACCGTGCGGGTCGTCGTAGATCAGGGCGATCGAGCCCGGGGTGTGGCCCACGAGACGGCGGGCCGTCAGTTCGACGCGGCCGACCCTGATCGTGTCCCCGTCCTCGACCAGTACATCGGTCGGGACGGGGATGCCCTCCGCGTCGTAACGTCCGGCATGGGTGCGGGCGCCGGTCGCCTCGACGACCTGGGCCAGCGCCTGCCAGTGGTCCGCGTGGCGGTGGGTGGTGACGACGGACGCGATGGAGTCGTCGCCGATCAGGTGGAGCAGCGTCTCGGGCTCGTTGGCCGCGTCGATCAGCAGTTGCTCGCCGGTGGTCCGGCAGCGCAGCAGATAGCTGTTGTTGTCCATCGGGCCGACCGCGACCTTGGAGATCATCAGGTCCGTCAGCTCGTGCACATCAGCCCGGCCGCCGACCTTCACCACTCCGCTGTACGTCATGGAACAAGCCTATAGCGCAGGCAGCTTCGGCAGCAGGGCTCCGGCGGTGTCCAGGCCCGCCCCGTCGCGCCGTCCGGCGAGCCAGCCGAGCAGGTCGGCGGCGGGGCCGGTGACCGTCACCGGGGCGCCTTCCGTTCCGCCGGTGTGCCACTCGCCGGCGTCCTTGACGCCCGCTTCCCTGTCGCTTGCGACGACCCGGGTCGGCGGGACGTCCGCGCGGCCGGAGAAACGTTCGCTGAGGAAGGAGATCTCCCGGTCGGTGAACTCCTCGGGCAGATCCTCCAGCTCGTAGCCGATGTCCAGATCGACATGGTGCAGCTCGACCTCGACGAGACGGCGGAAGGGGAGGCGGGCCGCGGCGTCGGTGATGCCGTTGCGCAGCTCGACCGTGCGGCTCCAGTCGGCGGGGACCTCGCCGGCGGCCCGGAAGGCGGCGGCGGTGTCGCGTACGTCCGCGAGCTGTACGGCGGGCGGACGGGGCGCGTCGCGCTCGATGTCCGCCTCGCGCGCCTCCGCGCTGACGTACATCGGGCGGCCTTGGAGAACATTCACGAGCGCTTCGGCGTTACGGGACAGGTGGGCCAGTACATGGCCCCGGCTCCAGCCCGGGAGCCGGGACGGTCCGGCGACGGCTGCGTCGTCGAGACCGGCGGCTGCGGTCAGGAGCCGATCGGTGGCTTGGCGTACAGAGGCCAGGTCGCGCAAGGGATCGATCATGAGACCGACGATAGCCCGGCCACTCGATCGGGTGAAGGTGTCAGAGTGTGGCCGCAAATCGAATGTGCGTGCTATAGGCTCAGGGGAGCATCCTGGTTGGTGCAGTCATTGCACAGCTGGGAATCCAAACGTTCCGGCGGCCCCCATAGTCTGGGACGGGGGCTGTGCCCCCGCTTCTCTCAAGAAAGGTGCGGACCGGCGTGGCCGACCGTCTCATCGTCCGTGGCGCTCGCGAGCACAATCTCAAGAACGTCTCGCTCGACCTCCCGCGTGACTCACTCATCGTCTTCACCGGGCTCTCGGGGTCGGGCAAGTCGTCGCTCGCGTTCGACACGATCTTCGCCGAGGGGCAGCGCCGGTACGTCGAATCGCTCTCCTCGTACGCCCGGCAGTTCCTCGGCCAGATGGACAAGCCGGACGTCGACTTCATCGAGGGTCTCTCCCCGGCCGTCTCGATCGACCAGAAGTCGACCTCGCGCAACCCGCGCTCGACGGTCGGCACCATCACCGAGGTCTACGACTACCTCCGTCTCCTGTTCGCCCGGATCGGCAAGCCTCACTGCCCCGAGTGCGGCCGTCCCATCTCGCGCCAGTCGCCGCAGGCCATCGTCGACAAGGTGCTCGAACTGCCCGAGGGCAGCCGCTTCCAGGTCCTCTCGCCGCTCGTGCGCGAGCGTAAGGGAGAGTTCGTCGACCTGTTCGCCGACCTCCAGACCAAGGGGTACAGCCGGGCCCGCGTCGACGGGCAGACGATCCAGCTCGCCGAGCCGCCGACCCTGAAGAAGCAGGAGAAGCACACCATCGAGGTGGTCGTCGACCGCCTCACCGTCAAGGAGAGCGCCAAACGCCGGCTCACCGACTCGGTCGAGACCGCGCTCGGGCTCTCCGGCGGCATGGTCGTGCTCGACTTCGTCGATCTCCCGGAGGACGACCCCGAGCGCGAGCGGATGTACTCCGAGCATCTGTACTGCCCGTACGACGACCTGTCCTTCGAGGAGCTGGAGCCCCGCTCCTTCTCCTTCAACTCGCCCTTCGGCGCCTGTCCCGACTGCACCGGCATCGGCACACGCATGGAGGTGGACCCCGAGCTGATCGTCCCCGACTGGGAGAAGTCCCTCGACGACGGCGCGATCCACCCCTGGTCCCACGGCCACACCAAGGAGTACTTCGGGCGGCTGATCGGCGGGCTCTCACAGGCCCTCGGCTTCGCCACCGACATGCCCTGGGCCGGGCTGCCGCAGCGTGCCAAGAAGGCCCTGCTGTTCGGCCACAAGACCCAGGTCGAGGTCCGTTACCGCAACCGTTACGGCCGGGAGCGGGCGTACACCACGCCCGCCTTCGAGGGCGCCGTGCAGTTCGTCAAGCGGCGGCACACCGAGGCGGAGAGCGATGCCAGCAGGGAGCGCTTCGAGGGCTATATGCGCGAAGTGCCCTGTCCGACCTGTGAGGGCACCCGGCTCAAGCCGATCGTCCTCGCGGTCACCGTGATGGAGAAGTCCATCGCCGAGGTCTCCGCGATGTCCATCAGCGAATGCGCCGACTTCCTCGGCCGGCTGACGCTGAACGCCCGGGACAAGAAGATCGCCGAACGGGTCCTCAAGGAGGTCAACGAACGGCTCAGGTTCCTGGTCGACGTCGGCCTCGACTACCTCTCGCTGAACCGCGCGGCCGGCACGCTCTCAGGCGGCGAGGCGCAGCGCATCCGGCTCGCCACCCAGATCGGCTCCGGCCTGGTCGGCGTGCTGTATGTCCTGGACGAGCCGTCGATCGGACTCCACCAGCGCGACAACCACCGGCTCATCGAGACCCTCGTACGGCTCCGCGACATGGGCAACACCCTCATCGTCGTCGAGCACGACGAGGACACCATCAAGGTGGCCGACTGGGTCGTCGACATCGGCCCCGGCGCCGGTGAGCACGGCGGCAAGGTCGTGCACTCCGGCTCGCTGAAGGACCTGCTGGCCAACAAGGCCTCGATCACCGGTCAGTACCTCGCCAAGAAGCGGTCCATCCCGACGCCCGAGATCCGCAGGCCCATGGACCCGGGACGGCTGCTCACCGTCCACGGTGCCCGGGAGAACAACCTGCGCGACATCGACGTCTCCTTCCCGCTCGGTGTCTTCACGGCGGTCACCGGAGTCTCCGGCTCCGGCAAGTCGACACTGGTCAACGACATCCTCTACACCCATCTCGCCCGCGAGCTCAACGGCGCGAAGTCGGTGCCGGGCCGCCACACCCGGGTCGACGGCGACGACCTCGTCGACAAGGTGGTGCATGTCGACCAGTCGCCCATCGGCCGTACGCCGCGCTCCAACCCGGCGACGTACACGGGTGTCTTCGACCATGTCCGCAAGCTCTTCGCCGAGACGATGGAGGCCAAGGTGCGGGGCTACCTCCCCGGCCGCTTCTCCTTCAACGTCAAGGGCGGCCGCTGCGAGAACTGCTCCGGCGACGGCACCATCAAGATCGAGATGAACTTCCTGCCCGATGTGTACGTCCCGTGCGAGGTCTGCCACGGAGCGCGCTACAACCGGGAGACCCTGGAGGTCCACTACAAGGGCAAGTCCATCGCCGAGGTGCTGGACATGCCGATCGAGGAGGCGCTGGACTTCTTCGAGGCCGTCCCGACGATCTCCCGCCATCTGAGGACGCTCAACGAGGTTGGCCTCGGCTATGTCCGCCTCGGCCAGTCGGCGCCGACGCTGTCCGGCGGCGAGGCACAGCGCGTCAAGCTGGCGAGCGAGCTGCAGAAGCGCTCCACCGGCCGCACGGTCTACGTCCTGGACGAGCCGACGACCGGGCTGCACTTCGAGGACATCAGCAAGCTGATCAAGGTGCTGTCCAACCTGGTCGACAAGGGCAACACGGTCATCGTCATCGAGCACAACCTGGACGTCATCAAGACCGCGGACTGGGTCGTCGACATGGGCCCCGAAGGCGGCAGCGGCGGCGGCCTGGTCATCGCCGAGGGCAGCCCCGAGCAGGTCGCAGGCGTGCCGACCAGCCACACCGGCAAGTTCCTGCGGGACATCCTGGACGCGGACCGGATCAGCGACGCGGTCGTGCCCGCGGCGCGCACGGCCCCGAAGAAGGCGGCGGCGAGGAGGAACGCGGTCGCGGCGAAGTCGGCTCCGGTGAAGAAGACGGCGACGGCGCGGACGGCGAGGGCGCGCAAGGCCTGACCGCGGCGTCGGCGGGGGGCGTCTGCGGCGGGCCTGGTCCCGGGGGGCTCCCCCCGGACCCCCGCGCCTCAAACGCCGGACGGGCCGAAGGCGCGGCCGGGTCGTACCTTGAGCCCGTCCGGCGTTTGAGGACCTGCGGCCGGAGGTCGCATACGGCAATCCGGGGGCTTGCCCCCAGTTCGGGATGGGGGTACCTTCCACGGCCGCCAGGCCGTAGGGCGGAGTGGGGAGCCTAGGACAGCTCCGCCGCATACGGCGGCTCCGCGCCCGTGCGGGAGCAGGTCACCGCTGCCGCCCGGGCCGCGAAGTGCAGCACCTCGCGCCAGCCGTCCGCGTCCAGCGCCGCCGGCGCGTCCGCCGCCAGCGCATCGCGGGCCGCGAGGGCGTGCAGCAGCGCGGCGTTCACCGTGTCGCCCGCGCCGATCGTGTCCGCGACGGCGACCGGCACGGACGGGACCGAGACCTCCAGGCCGGAGCTCGTCCGTACCGTCAGTCCCTCCGAGCCCCGCGTCAGCACCACCGCCGAAGGCCCCTGCGGCACCCCGCCGAGCCACTCGGCGTCCTCCTCCGACAGCTTGAGCAGCGACACGGACGGCAGCCACCCGGCGAACCGCGCCCGGTAGGCATCCGCATCCGGGATCAGCCCGGCCCTGATGTTCGGGTCGAGCAGTGTGAAGACCCCGCGCTCCGCCTCCCGCCGCAGCAGTGCCTCGTACGCGCTCGCGCCCGGTTCGAGCACCAGCGAGCAGGCCCCGAATGCCAAGGCCCGTACCGAGTCCGGCAGTTGAGGCGGCAGTTCGAAGAGCCGGTCCGCGCTGCCCTGCATATAGAAGCCGTAATGGGCGGAGCCGTCCGCGCCTATCGTCGCGACGGCCAGCGTCGTCGGCTCGGGGCCACGCTGTACGAGGGCGGTGCTGACCCCCGCCGCGTGCAGTCCGTCCAACAGCGCGTCCCCGAAGCCGTCCGTCGAGACACGGGAGCAGAAGCCGACCGGTGTCCCCAGCCGCCCGAGCGCTACAGCGGTGTTGTACGGTCCGCCGCCGAGCCGCGGCAGCAGTGGGGGCAGGGGCACGCCCTCCCCCTGCGGGACCAGATCGATCAAGGATTCTCCGGCGACGACGATCACCGCCCGAACGTAACGCATCGCCGCCCGGGGCGACAGGGAGACCCCCCGGCGGAGCCGTCGATCTCCGCCGGTATCGTCGGGTCTGTCACCGACGCCCCGATCGACCGATGCCTGTGGAGTTTCCATGTCCGGCCAGCCCGCCGCCCGCCGTGCCGTGCTGAAGGGCGCCGCCCTCGCCGGCGTAGCCGGGCTGGGGGTCGCGGCCTGCTCCACCGAGTCGAAGCTGGGGCACGCCGAGAACCCCACGCCGACCGCGCCCGTCGAGCTCGGCGCGGCCGATGCCGTCCCGGTCGGCGGCGCCAAGCTCTACCGCGAGCAGCGGCTCGTCGTCAGCTGCCAGGCCAAGGGCCAGTACAAGGCCTTCAGCGCGCAGTGCACACATGCGGGCTGCGTCCTGGACAAGGTGGAGGGCACCGAGGGCAACTGTCCCTGCCACGGCAGCCGCTTCGACGTGACGACCGGCAAGGCGGTCCAGGGCCCGGCGACCGTGCCGCTTCCCGAGGTTCCGATCAGGGCCGAGGGCGGCAGGCTCGTCGCCGGACCGGACGCATAACCGGGCTCACTCCCAGTCCCAGTCGATCCCCAGGATTCCCGGCCGTACGCCCTGCTCCACCAGATGCACCGTGCGATGGCGCCCGCTCAGCGTGAGATCCGTCCGGGCCCCGCGCGGCGCACCCGTCGTGGCCTGCGCGAATCTCCGGCACCGCACCGGCAGCGCGCCCTCGTCGAAGCGCACCTGCAGCACGTACTGCCCGCCCGCGAAGCTGAACCCGCGTACGTATTCGCCGCTCGGCCCGCCGGTCCCGTCCTCGAAGCCGTAGCCGAAGAGGTACGTCTCACCCGCGCGCAGCCGGGCGTCGAAGAGCAGCTCCGCAATGAGCACCCCGGTCTCGCGGTGCCACCGCACCCGTCCCGTGCGGCAGTTCTCCAGGGCGCTGACCTCCACCCGCGCCGGATCACAGCCCGGGTCGCCGAAGTGGATGGCCAGACAGCGGTCGATCCCGTCGCGGTGGGCGCGTACGACATGCGCCGAGTCGCGGCCGAGCAGCTCGCGCCCCGACCCGATCCGCACCCGCTCGTGATGGCCCACTGTGTGCAGCCCGCCGTCGGCAGGTGACTCCAGATCGGCGAGCAGCTGCTCGACCGCACCCGAGGCCTCCACCAGCGAGCGGTACGAGCGCGCGGCGGGGCGCTCCATGTCCGTGCGCGCGCCGCCCTCGCCGACACCGAGCAGGCGGATCAGCGAGTTCCCGGGCAGTCCGAGCACGTCCTCCAGGGCGCGTACGGCACGCAGTGACTCGGGCCGCTGCGGACGGCGCGCACCCTGCTGCCAGTAACTCAGGCTGGTCACACCGACCTTGATGCCACGGTGCGCAAGATGGTGCTGGACGCGCTGGAGCGGCAGCCCGCGCACCGCGAGGGCGGCGCGCAGCGCCAGATGGAACGGGCCGGTGTGCAGCACCTGTGCCAGATCGGCCTCGGTGTGCCCCATGGTTCCTCCAGCGGCTTTCGGGAGCGAGTGAACGTTCACGGTGAAGGGAGAGCCGCTGAGGGTGGGCGGCGACAGGCATCCAGGTGGAACGGGACGGAGGTGTTCACATCCCGGCCACGGCATTCACAGCGCCGTGTCACCCCGCATTGAAGCGCGTTGACCTGCGCTCGACAAGGACTGATGCTCAACCCCAGCGTCCGGACGCGCTCCTCCATCCCCACCCTCACAGGGAGGAACGCGATGCGCACCACCAAGAGACGGCTGCCTGCCGCAGCGGCCGTTCTTGCCGCACTGCGCTCGCAGGCTTTCCGGCGGCACGGTCTTCCGCGAACCGCAGATCGATGCCTGGTACGTCAGCAAGGGCAGCACCGTGCTCCCGCTGGACGAGGACGCGACACGGGCGGTGGGCACCCGTGGTACGACGCTCGCGGCCTGTCAGAAACGGGTCCGGGCGGCGTACGGGGACAAGCTGCCGGGTTCGGAGTACGCCAGGAAGGGCGGCGCGGGCGGTCATGCACCGGCCGGTGCGCCGCAGCACGACGACCCGGCGGTCACGGCCGCCTCGGTGGCCGCCGGAGCGGGTGCCCTCGCCTCGCCGGCCCTGATCGTCACGGCGGTCCGGCGCCGCCGCGTCGGACCGTCCGGGGGCTCCGCCCGGACCCCTGGGGAGCCCCCGGCAAGGGCCGGAGGCCACCCCGCAGTGTCACCGCCCGCCAGTAGGGTGGAGCGCATGGCAGACCCCTCCAGCTACCGCCCCAAGCCGGGACAGATCCCCGACTCGCCGGGGGTCTACAGATTCCGCGACGAGCACCGCCGGGTGATCTACGTCGGCAAGGCGAAAAGCCTCCGCCAGCGACTCGCCAACTACTTCCAGGACCTGGCGAGTCTGCACCCGCGCACCCGCACCATGGTCACCACGGCCGCCTCCGTCGAGTGGACCGTCGTCTCCACCGAGGTCGAGGCGCTCCAGCTGGAGTACTCCTGGATCAAGGAGTTCGACCCCAGGTTCAACGTCAAGTACCGGGACGACAAGAGCTATCCGTATCTCGCGGTCACCCTCAATGAGGAGTTTCCGCGGGTCCAGGTGATGCGCGGAGCCAAGAAGAAGGGCGTGCGCTACTTCGGTCCGTACGGCCATGCGTGGGCGATCCGCGAAACCGTCGACCTGATGCTGCGCGTCTTTCCCGTCCGTACGTGCTCCGCGGGGGTCCTGAGGAACCACCAGCAGAAGGGACGCCCCTGTCTGCTCGGCTATATCGGCAAGTGCTCCGCACCCTGTGTCGGCCGGGTCACCCCCGAGGAACACCGTGAACTGGCCGAGGAGTTCTGCGACTTCATGGCCGGCCGCACCGGCACCTACATCCGCCGCCTCGAGAAGCAGATGACGGCGGCCGCGGACGAGATGGAGTACGAGAAGGCGGCCAGGCTGCGCGACGACATAGGGGCGCTCAAGCGCGCCCTGGAGAAGAACGCGGTCGTGCTCGCGGACGCCACCGACGCTGATCTGATCGCCGTCGCCGAGGACGAGCTGGAAGCCGCCGTACAGATCTTCCACGTACGCGGCGGACGCGTCCGCGGCCAGCGCGGCTGGGTCACCGACAAGGTCGAGGCCGTCGACACCGCGGGCCTCGTCGAGCACGCGCTGCAGCAGCTGTACGGCGAGGAGAAGGGCGACGCGGTCCCCAAGGAGGTACTCGTCCCGGCGCTGCCCGAGGACACCGGCGCGGTCGGCCAGTGGCTGAGCGACCGCCGCGGCTCGATCGTCTCGCTGCGCATCCCCCAGCGCGGCGACAAGAAGGATTTGATGGAGACGGTCCAGCGCAATGCCCAGCAGGCGCTGGCCCTGCACAAGACCAAGCGCGCCAGCGACCTGACGACCCGCTCGCGGGCCCTGGAGGAGATTGCGGAGGCCCTCGGCCTCGACTCGGCGCCCCTGCGGATCGAGTGCTTCGACATCTCCCACCTCCAGGGCGAGGACGTCGTGGCGTCCATGGTGGTCTTCGAGGACGGCCTGGCCCGCAAGAGCGAGTACCGGCGCTTCCAGATCAAGGGCTTCGAAGGGCAGGACGACGTCCGGTCCATGCACGAGGTGGTCAGCCGCCGCTTCAAGCGCTATCTGGCAGAGAAGGACAGGACGGGGGAGTGGATCGGCGACGACGCCCCCGAGGACGAGACAAAGCACAAGCGCTTCGCGTATCCGCCCCAGCTTGTCGTCGTCGACGGCGGACAGCCCCAGGTGGCCGCTGCCCAGCGCGCACTCGACGAGCTCGGCATCGACGACGTCGCGGTCTGCGGGCTGGCCAAGCGACTGGAGGAGGTCTGGCTTCCGCACGACGACGACCCGGTGGTCCTGCCGCGCTCCAGCGAGGGGCTGTATCTCCTGCAGCGGGTCCGTGACACAGCTCACGACTTCGCCATCCGCTATCAGCGCTCCAAGCGGACCAAGCGCATCAGGACCAGTCCGCTCGACGCCGTGCCCGGTCTCGGCGAGACCCGTAAGCAGGCGCTGATCAAGCATTTCGGTTCGGTGAAGCGGCTGAAGCAGGCCACAATCGAGCAGATCTGCGAGGTTCCCGGCATGGGCCGCAAGACGGCCGAGTCCGTGGTGGCGGCCCTTGCCCAGGCGGCTGTGGCCGCCCCTGCCGTGAATACGGCAACAGGAGAGATCATTGAAGAGAGCGACGGGGGAAGCAGGACATGACTGAGCACGATGGAGACGGAGCAGCAGACGTGAGTACGGGCACCACGATCGAGCCCGGCGGAGCCGCGGAGGCGGCCATCCCCGAGCTGGTCATCATCTCCGGTATGTCGGGTGCCGGGCGCAGCACGGCCGCGAAGTGTCTGGAAGACCTCGGCTGGTTCGTCGTCGACAACCTGCCGCCCGCACTGATCCCCACCATGGTGGAGCTCGGCGCCCGCTCGCAGGGCAATGTCGCCCGGATCGCCGTCGTCGTCGACGTGCGCGGCAGGCGGTTCTTCGACAACCTCCGTGAATCCCTCGCCGACCTGGACTCCAAGCAGGTCACGCGGCGGATCGTTTTTCTCGAGTCCTCCGACGAGGCCCTGGTCCGCCGTTTCGAGTCGGTCCGCCGTCCGCACCCGCTGCAGGGCGACGGCCGGATCGTCGACGGCATCGCCGCCGAGCGTGATCTGCTGCGCGAGCTGCGCGGTGACGCCGACCTGGTGATCGACACCTCCAGCCTCAACGTGCACGAGCTGCGCGCCAAGATGGACGCCCAGTTCGCGGGCGACGAGGAGCCGGAGCTGCGCGCCACGGTGATGTCGTTCGGGTTCAAGTACGGCCTGCCCGTCGACGCGGATCTCGTCGTCGACATGCGCTTCCTGCCGAACCCGCACTGGGTCCCCGAGCTGCGCCCGTTCACCGGCCTGAACGACGAGGTGTCGAACTACGTCTTCAACCAGCCCGGCGCCAAGGAGTTCCTCGACCGCTACACCGAGCTGCTCCAGATGATCGCCGCCGGCTACCGCCGCGAGGGCAAGCGGTACGTCACCATCGCCGTCGGCTGCACCGGTGGCAAGCACCGCTCCGTGGCCACGTCCGAGAGGCTGGCCGCCCGGCTCTCCTCCGCCGGGATCGAGACCGTTGTCGTCCACCGGGACATGGGGCGCGAGTGACCGGACGTAACCTCCGTCTCAGGCGGCTGCGCAGGTCCGCGCACGCGCCGACCGGACGGAAACGCGGTGCGCAGCCCAAGGTCGTCGCGCTCGGCGGAGGCATGGGCCTGTCCGCGTCGCTCACCGCCCTGCGCCGTATCACCGGCGACCTCACCGCGGTGGTCACCGTCGCCGACGACGGAGGCTCCAGCGGCCGGCTCCGCGACGAGCTGGGCGTGCTGCCCCCCGGCGATCTGCGCAAGGCCCTGGCGGCCCTGTGTGGCGACGACGACTGGGGCCAGACCTGGGCCCGTGTCATCCAGCACCGCTTCCAGTCCCAGGGTGATCTGCACGAACACGCGGTCGGCAATCTGCTGATCGTCGCCCTGTGGGAGCAGCTCGGTGACCATGTCCTGGCGCTGGACCTGGTCGGCAAGCTGCTGGGCGCGCACGGCCGGGTGCTGCCCATGTCCGCCGTGCCGCTGGAGCTCCAGGCGCTGGTACGGGGCCACGACCCGGCCCGGCCGGACGAGGTGGACACGGTCCGCGGCCAGGCCACCGTCGCGCTCACGCCGGGCGAGGTGCAGTCCGTGCACCTCGTCCCGCACGACCCGCCCGCCGTCCCGGAGGCCGTCGCCGCGGTCCTGGACGCCGACTGGGTGGTCCTCGGCCCCGGTTCCTGGTTCTCCTCGGTGATCCCTCATCTGCTCGTGCCCGAACTGCTGGACGCCCTGATCGAGACGAAGGCCCGCCGGGTCCTCTCGCTCAACCTCGCTCCCCAGCCCGGCGAAACAGATGGCTTCTCACCGCAGCGTCATTTGGAGGTTTTGGGACGACACGCGCCTAAACTCGCCCTGGACGTGGTGCTGGCCGACGAGGCCGCCGTGCCCGACCGCGAGTCCCTCGCCGAAGCCGCCAAGCGGTTCGGCGCCGCGGTCGAGCTGGCGCCCGTGGCCTCGCCGAGTGGAGTTCCGAAGCATGATCCGGAGCTGTTGGCCGCCGCGTACGACCGTATTTTTCGGATGCATGGAAGGATCGGCCCATGGCGATGACGGCAGCGGTGAAGGACGAAATCTCCCGGCTTCCCGTCACCCGGACCTGCTGCAGAAAGGCGGAGGTCTCGGCGATCCTTCGGTTCGCGGGCGGGCTGCATCTGGTCAGCGGCCGCATTGTGATCGAGGCGGAGCTGGACACCGGTATCGCGGCGCGCCGGCTGAAGCGGGACATCCTGGAGATCTTCGGCCACAGCTCCGAGCTCATGGTGATGGCGCCGGGGGGACTGCGCCGCGGCTCGCGCTACGTCGTACGAGTGGTGGCGGGCGGCGACCAGCTGGCCCGCCAGACCGGTCTGGTCGACGGCAGGGGCCGCCCGATCCGGGGGCTGCCGCCGCAGGTCGTCTCGGGCGCCACCTGTGACGCCGAGGCCGCCTGGCGCGGCGCGTTCCTGGCGCACGGCTCGCTCACCGAGCCCGGCCGCTCCTCGTCGCTTGAGGTCACCTGCCCGGGCCCGGAGGCCGCTCTCGCGCTGGTCGGCGCGGCCCGCCGGCTCTCCATCGCCGCCAAGGCGCGGGAGGTGCGCGGTGTGGACCGCGTCGTCGTACGCGACGGGGACGCGATCGGCGCGCTGCTGACCCGCCTGGGCGCCCACGAGTCGGTGCTCGCCTGGGAGGAGCGGCGGATGCGGCGCGAGGTGCGCGCCACCGCCAACCGCCTCGCCAACTTCGACGACGCCAATCTGCGCCGCTCGGCGCGCGCCGCGGTCGCCGCGGGCGCCCGCGTCCAGCGCGCGCTGGAGATCCTCGGCGAGGAGGTGCCCGAGCACCTCGCGGCAGCCGGAAGGCTCCGCATGGAGCACAAGCAGGCCTCCCTGGAGGAGCTGGGCGCGCTCGCCGACCCGCCGCTGACGAAGGACGCCGTCGCGGGCCGTATCCGCAGGCTGCTCGCGATGGCCGACAAGCGGGCCCAGGATCTGGGCATTCCGGGCACGGAGTCGAGCCTCACCGAGGAGATGGCGGACGGCCTCGTGGGCTGACCCGCCGTCACCACCCGCTCCACCGACCGCTGTCGACGTTCACCCGAACGCCGACAGCGGTTTTCTGTGCACTCGTTCGGACGGCGTGGCTGTCTTGACATGGCCATGGGGCGTGATGAGTCTGGCGTCTGTTCACTTTCCTGGCAGACACCAGCAAGGGGGGCCAATGAGACGAAGAGCGAGATCGATCCTCGCCGCCGTATCACTCCTGACAGCCGGACTCGCGGCCGCGCCGCTCGCCCAGGCACAACCGTCGGGCGACGGCGACGGACTGTCCGTATGGCGGGCCCACGTCACGAAGGCTCAGCTTCCGCTGATCCTCGCGGCGGGCGCCGACGGCCATGAACTGACCGAGCAGGTGCCCGACAAGGGCGCCGCCACCGTGGAGCTCTACCTCAGCGACCGGCAGGCCGCCGCTCTGCGCAAGCAGGGCATCGACGTCACCGAGCACACCGTCTCGGCCTCGGCCGAGAAGCGGGTGGCGGCAGCGGGCGACGGCGTCTTCCGACCGTACAGCGGGGAGAAGGGCCTCAAGAGCGAGATCCTCGCCACCGCGCAGGCCAATCCCGCCCTGACCAAGGTCGTGAGCATCGGCAAGACCGTCAAGGGCCAGGACATCCTCGCCCTCAAGGTCAGCAAGGGCGCCAAGAAGAACAGGGACGGTTCCAAGCCCTCCACGCTGTATGTGTCCAACCAGCACGCGCGCGAGTGGATCACCCCGGAGATGACCCGGCGGCTGATGCACTATTACCTCGCGAACTACGGCAAGGACCCGCGGATCACGAAGATCGTCGACACCACCGAACTGTGGTTCGTCATCTCCGCCAACCCCGACGGTTACGACTACACGTTCACCGGCACCGACGAGCGCCAGTGGCGCAAGAATCTCCACGACAACAACGGCGACGGCAAGATCACCCCCGGCGACGGCGTCGACCTCAACCGGAACTTCGCGTACAAGTGGGGCTACGACAACGAGGGTTCGTCCCCCGACCCGGCCTCCGAGACCTACCGCGGCACCGGCCCTGCCTCCGAGCCCGAGACCAGGGCGCTCGACTCCTTCGAAAAGCGCATCGGCTTCGAGTACGGCATCAACTACCACTCGGCGGCCCAGCTGCTCCTGTACGGAGTCGGCTGGCAGGTCGCGACCCCGACCCCGGACGACGTGCTCTACCAGTCCCTCGCCGGTACGCCGAAGAACTCCGCGATCCCCGGCTACCGCCCCCAGGTCTCCTCTGAGCTCTACACCACCAACGGCGAGGCCGACGGCCATGCGGCCAACGTCAACGGGATCATGATGTACACCCCGGAGATGTCGACCTGCGCGACCGCCTCGCGCATCGACCCCAATGACGCCTGGAACCCCGCCGATTGTGCCTCGGTCTTCACCTTCCCCGACGACGAGAAGCTGATCCAGCAGGAGTTCGCGAAGAACATCCCGTTCGCGCTCTCGGTCGCCGAGACGGCGGCCCATCCCGATCAGCCCTCCTCCTCGCTCGGTCTGCAGGCCGCGGACTTCACCCCGGACGCCTTCACGACCTCCTACGCGCGCGGTGGCGACCAGGAAGTCTCCGTCGTCGCCCGCAGGTCCGTACGCGACAAGGAGCTCAAGTACCGCGTCAACGGCGGCCGTACGCACGACCGGGCGCTCAAGCGCTGGAAGGGCGGAGAGAGGTACGGCGGCGACGACAACATCCGCTTCGAGGAGTACCGCGCCAAGGTCCGGGACGGTGACGTCGGCGACACGGTCGAGGTCTGGTTCACCGGCAGGACCCGGGCCGGAAAGCCCACCGCCAGCGAGCACTTCACCTACACCGTCGCCGAACGGCCGCGCGCCGACACGCTGGTGATCGCGGAAGAGGGCGGCACCACCCCGGCGAAGAACACCGCCGCGTACACCGAGGCCCTCGCGGACAACGGCCACCGGGCCGCGGTCTGGGACGTGGCGACGCAGGGCGTCCCCAGCGCCCTCGGTGTGCTCGGCCACTTCAGGACCGTGCTCTGGTACACCGGCGCGGACCAGCCCTCCGCGGCGACCACCGGCGTCGTACGGGACTACCTCAACGAGGGCGGCAGGCTGATCAACGCCGGTGAGCAGGCCGGCGGCACCATCGACCTGGGCGGAGCGGACTCCAACGACTTCGCCCAGTACTACCTCGGCGCCTACAACCGCGTGGGGCTGGGGTCCCCGCCCTCCTTCGCCGGTTCAGGATCGCTCAGGGGCGCGGGGGCGGCCCTCGGCGACGCGAGCGGAAATCCGCTCGACCTGGCCGGGGCCTACACCATCACGTCGGACACCCTGAAGCCCGACCGGTTCCCGCAGTTCGAGAGCGCGTCCGCGGGCACCTATCCGGGGATCCGCACGCCCTTCGAGCCCGCCGCGGGCGACTGGTTCGCCGCGGCGAAGCACCAGGACGACGCGTACATGCGCCTGGCGCGCACCGTGGATCTGTCCGGCACGGCGGCCGCCGCCAAGCCGAGCCTGCAGTTCCAGCTCAGCTACGACACCGAGCGCGGCTTCGACAATGTCGTCGTCGAGGCGCACACGGTGGGACAGGACGACTGGACCACCCTGCCGGACGCCAACGGCGGCACCACCAGCGAGGTGCCCGTCCAGTGCGAGCAGGGCTACTACGTACAGGGCCACCCGTTCCTCGCCCACTACCTGACGGTGGCGGCCTCCGGCTGCACGCCGACCGGCACCAGTGGCGCCTGGAACCGCTTCACGGGCTCCTCCAACGGCTGGCAGCAGGTCTCCGTGGACCTCAGCGCCTACGCCGGAAAACAGGTCGAGCTCGCGATCTCGTACGTCTCCGACCCGGGCACCGGCGGAGTCGGCGCCTTCGTCGACGACACCCGGCTCGTCGTCTCCGGCACCCCGCAGGGTCCTGAGGGCTTCGAGAGCGCGCTCGGCCCCTGGAGCGTGCCCGGACCGCCGGCCGGCAGTCCCGGGAACACGGTCGACTGGGCGCGGGGCCAGGCGCTCTTCCACTCCCAGGCCGCCGTCACTACGGAGGACAGCGTGCTGCTCGGCTTCGGCCTGGAGCACGTGCCCGCCGCGGGCGACCGCAAGATCGTCATCGGGAAGGCGCTGAGGGCCCTGCGCCGCTGACCCCGCGAAGCGCTCCACGGCGGCTCCTGCCCCTGCCGAAACCCTACTGAGGGGTAGGGGTCGCCGTGGCGCGCACAGGCCCTCTCGATGTCACTCGCGGGCCGCCAGGGGGGTAGGGTCGTAGGCGGTCGGGGACATCCCATACAGCTCGCCGGCGTCGAAACCCGGCGTACCAACGAGGAGATCGGTTCGTGACGATCCGCGTAGGCATCAACGGCTTTGGCCGCATCGGTCGTAACTACTTCCGCGCGCTGCTGGAGCAGGGTGCAGACATCGAGATCGTGGCTGTCAACGACCTTGGTGACACTGCGACCACCGCCCACCTGCTGAAGTACGACACCATCCTGGGCCGCCTCAAGGCCGAGGTGACCCACACCGCCGACACGATCACCGTCGACGGCCACACCATCAAGGTGCTGTCCGAGCGCAACCCCGCCGACATCCCGTGGGGCGAGCTCGGCGTCGACATCGTCATCGAGTCCACCGGCATCTTCACGAAGAAGGCCGACGCCGCGAAGCACATCGCCGGCGGCGCCAAGAAGGTCCTCATCTCGGCTCCGGCCAAGGACGAGGACATCACCATCGTGATGGGTGTCAACCAGGACAAGTACGACGCGGCCAACCACCACGTCATCTCCAACGCCTCCTGCACCACCAACTGTGTGGCGCCGATGGCCAAGGTTCTCGACGAGAACTTCGGCATCGTCAAGGGCCTGATGACCACGGTCCACGCGTACACGAACGACCAGCGCATCCTTGACTTCCCGCACTCGGACCTGCGCCGCGCCCGCGCCGCCGCCGAGAACATCATCCCGACCACCACCGGTGCCGCGAAGGCCACCGCGCTAGTTCTCCCGCAGCTCAAGGGCAAGCTCGACGGCATCGCGATGCGTGTTCCGGTTCCGACCGGTTCGGCCACCGACCTTGTCGTGGAGCTGCAGCGCGAGGTCACCAAGGACGAGGTCAACGCCGCGTTCAAGAAGGCCGCCGACGACGGCGACCTGCAGGGCGTTCTCTTCTACACCGAGGACCCGATCGTCTCCTCGGACATCGTCGGCGACCCGGCCTCCTGCACCTTCGACTCCTCCCTGACCATGGTCCAGGAGGGCAAGTCCGTGAAGATCCTCGGCTGGTACGACAACGAGTGGGGCTACTCCAACCGCCTCGTGGACCTCACGGTCTTCGTCGGCGGCCAGCTCTGATCTGCAAGCTGATCCGCAACGAGAGCACCACGATGTGAGCGACAGGGCTTGAGCGGCGCAACGAAGCGCCGCTCAAGCCCTGTCGCGCGTGCCAGCCTTCCAGGAGCCGTATTTCATGAAGACGATCGACCAACTTCTCACCGAAGGGGTCGCGGGCAAGCGGGTATTCGTCCGCGCCGACCTCAATGTGCCGCTCGACGGCACCACGATCACCGACGACGGCCGCATCCGCGCCGTCCAGCCGACCGTCGCCAAGCTGGCCGAAGCGGGCGCGCGCGTCGTCGTCGCCTCCCACCTGGGCCGCCCCAAGGGGGCCCCGGACCCTGCCTTCTCGCTCGCCCCGGCTGCCAAGCGTCTCGGTGAGCTGCTCGGCGCCGATGTCGCCTTCGCGACCGACACCGTCGGTGAATCGGCCAAGGCCGTCGTCACGGGCCTCGCCGACGGCCAGGTCGCCGTCATCGAGAACCTCCGCTTCAACGCCGGCGAGACGTCGAAGGACGACGCCGAGCGCGGCGCGTTCGCGGACCAGCTCGCCGCCCTCGCCGATGTGTACGTCGGCGACGGCTTCGGGGCCGTCCACCGCAAGCACGCCTCGGTGTACGACCTCCCGGCCCGGCTGCCGCACGCCGTCGGCTACCTCATCGCCACCGAGGTCGGCGTCCTGAAGAAGCTCACCGAAGAGGTGCAGCGCCCGTACGTCGTGGTCCTCGGCGGCGCCAAGGTCTCGGACAAGCTCGGCGTCATCGACGAGCTGCTCGGCAAGGCCGACCGCATCCTCATCGGCGGCGGCATGGCCTACACCTTCCTCAAGGCCAAGGGCCACGAGGTCGGCATCTCCCTCCTCCAGGAGGACCAGATCCCGACCGTCACCGAGTACATGGAGCGCGCCGAGAAGAACGGCGTCGAGCTCGTCCTGCCGGTCGACATCCTCGCCGCGGGCGAGTTCCCCGACCTGAAGACCAAGGCCCCGGCCGACTTTGTCACCGTCGACGCCGACAAGATCCCCGCCGACAAGGAGGGCCTGGACATCGGCCCGAAGTCGAGCGAGCTGTTCGCGTCGAAGATCGCCGATGCCGAGACGGTGTTCTGGAACGGTCCGGTCGGTGTCTTCGAGCACCCCGACTACGCCCGGGGCACCAAGGCCGTCGCCGAGGCGCTGCTCGGCAGCAAGGGCTTCACCGTCGTCGGAGGCGGGGACTCGGCCGCCGCCGTGCGCACGCTCGGTTTCGACGAGAACGCATTCGGCCACATTTCCACCGGCGGTGGCGCCAGCCTCGAATACCTCGAGGGCAAGACGCTCCCCGGCCTCGCCGCACTGGAGGACTGACAACCGTGAGTGACCGTATCCCGCTGATGGCGGGCAACTGGAAGATGAACCTCAACCACCTCGAGGCCATCGCGCACGTCCAGAAGCTCGCTTTCGCCCTGGCGGACAAGGACTACGAGGCCGTCGAGGTCGCCGTCCTGCCGCCCTTCACCGACCTGCGCTCCGTACAGACCCTGGTCGACGGCGACAAGCTCAAGATCAAGTACGGCGCCCAGGACATCTCGGCGCACGACTCCGGTGCCTACACCGGCGAGATCTCGGGCCCGATGCTGGCCAAGCTGAAGTGCACCTATGTCGCCGTGGGCCACTCCGAGCGCCGCCAGTACCACGCCGAGACGGACGAGCTCTGCAACGCCAAGGTCAAGGCGGCTTTCAAGCACGGCCTGACCCCGATCCTCTGCGTCGGAGAGGGCCTGGACATCCGCAAGGCGGGCAACCAGGTCGAGTACACACTCGCGCAGCTCGACGGCGGCCTGAAGGGCGTCCCGGCCGAGCAGGCCGAGTCGATCGTGATCGCGTACGAGCCGGTGTGGGCGATCGGCACCGGCGAGGTCGCGACCCCCGAGGACGCGCAGGAGGTCTGCGGTGCCATCCGCGGGCGTCTGGCGGAGCTGTACTCCCAGGAGCTGGCCGGCAAGGTCCGCATCCAGTACGGCGGCTCGGTGAAGTCGGGGAACGTCGCCGCGATCATGGCGCAGCCCGATGTGGACGGTGCCCTGGTGGGCGGTGCGGCGCTGGACGCCGAGGAGTTCGTCAAGATCGTCCGGTTCCGCGACCAGTGAGTATGCGGTAGCGCGGATCCGTCGTACCCTTGCGGGGGCCGAGTAGGCAGCATGGACTGCCACCCGGCCCCCGTCCTCCATTTCAGTCCTAGGAAGTTGGTCCAGCCGTGATTGTCGGGTTCTCGATTGCCCTGATCATCTTCAGTGGCTTGCTGCTGCTGCTGGTGCTGATGCACAAGGGGAAGGGCGGCGGCCTCTCCGACATGTTCGGTGGGGGAATGCAGTCCTCGGTGGGTGGCTCCTCGGTCGCCGAGCGTAACCTCGACCGCATCACCGTGGTAATCGGTCTGCTGTGGTTTGCGTGCATTGTCGTACTTGGTCTGCTGATCAAGTTGGACAGCTGACCCAGGCCGTCCACGTCCCGGGGTGGGGTGTAACTCCAATCACTGGACGAGCGTTGGGCCTTACGTAGACTGGGGCACCGCGGCGCAGCCGCTGTGAGACGCTGTGCAGCACCATCACGCAGGGAGTTACGACCGTGGCAAGTGGCAACGCGATCCGGGGAAGCCGGGTCGGAGCGGGGCCGATGGGCGAGGCCGAGCGGGGCGAGTCCGCGCCGCGCCTGCGCATCTCCTTCTGGTGCTCCAACGGGCACGAGACGCAGCCGAGCTTCGCCAGCGACGCACAGGTCCCCGAGACGTGGGACTGCCCGCGCTGCGGGTTCCCGGCCGGTCAGGACCGGGACAGTCCGCCGGACCCGCCGCGTACGGAGCCGTACAAGACGCACCTGGCCTATGTGCGCGAGCGGCGCAGCGACGCGGACGGTGAGGCGATTCTTGCCGAAGCGCTTGCCAAACTGCGGGGCGAGATCTAGAGATTGCGGTCCGGCCGGACACCGAGGGCGCCCGGCCGGACTTTCTGTCAGACGCGTCTCCCGCTTTCCTCGCTTCTTCGACGCGACTTCTTCGACGCGTCTTCCGCGATGTGTCTCTTCGACGTACGCCGTGGCACCCCCGCTGATCAATTAGGTTTGGAGACGCAGCGGGGCACTCAGGCAGGTACGAGAAGAAGTGGGCTGATGTCCAAGATGAAGGCCGAAGGCAGTAGCAGGCTCAACCAGACGCCCGAATGGGCCGCTCTCGGCAAGCACCGCGAGCAGCTGGGACAGACACATCTGCGGGAGCTGTTCGCCGCCGACGAGGCACGCGGCAGCGGCTACACCCTCCAGGTCGGAGACCTCCACCTCGACTACTCCAAGCACCTGGTGACCGACGAGACGCTGACGCTGCTGCGCGAGCTGGCCGCGGCCACCGGCGTCGGCGCCCTGCGGGACGCGATGTTCCGCGGCGAGAAGATCAACACCACGGAGAACCGGGCCGTTCTGCACACCGCCCTGCGCGCCCCGCGCGACGCCGTCATCGAGGTGGACGGCGAGAACGTGGTGCCCGCGGTGCACGCCGTGCTCGACAAGATGGCCGCCTTCTCGGAGCGGATCCGCTCCGGCGAGTGGACCGGCCACACCGGCAGGCCCATCAGGAACATCGTCAACATCGGCATCGGCGGCTCCGATCTGGGCCCCGCCATGGCCTACGAGACGCTGCGCTCCTTCACCGCGCGCGATCTGACCTTCCACTTCGTCTCGAACGTCGACGGGGCCGATCTGCACGAGGCAGTACGGGATCTGGACGCGGCCGAGACGCTGTTCATCATCGCCTCCAAGACCTTCACCACCATCGAGACCATCACCAACGCCACCTCCGCGCGCGACTGGCTGCTCACCGAGCTGAAGGCCGGTCAGGAGGCCGTCGCCAAGCACTTCGTCGCCCTGTCGACCAATGCCGGGAAGGTCGGCGACTTCGGCATCGACACGGCCAACATGTTCGAGTTCTGGGACTGGGTCGGCGGGCGCTACTCCTACGACTCCGCCATCGGGCTCTCGCTGATGATCGCGATCGGTCCCGACCGTTTCCGGGAGATGCTCGACGGCTTCCACCTCGTCGACGAGCACTTTCGTACGGCGCCGCCGGAGACCAACGCGCCCCTGCTGCTCGGCCTGCTGGGTGTCTGGTACGGAGCGTTCTTCGACGCGCAGTCGCACGCGGTGCTGCCGTACTCCCACTACCTGTCCAAGTTCACCGCGTATCTGCAGCAGCTCGACATGGAGTCCAACGGCAAGTCCGTGGACCGCGAGGGCAACCGGGTGGAATGGCAGACCGGACCCGTCGTCTGGGGCACGCCGGGCACCAACGGGCAGCACGCGTACTACCAGTTGATCCACCAGGGCACCAAGGTCATCCCGGCGGACTTCATCGGCTTCGCACGGCCCGTCGCCGACCTGTCGCCGCGTCTGGTCGCCCAGCACGATCTGCTGATGGCCAACTTCTTCGCGCAGACCCAGGCGCTCGCCTTCGGCAAGACGCCGGACGAGGTACGGGCGGAGGGCGTGCCCGAGGAGCTGGTGGCGCACAAGACGTTCCGGGGCAACCACCCGACGACGACCATCCTCGCCGACGAGCTCACGCCGTCCGTCCTCGGCCAGCTCATCGCGCTGTACGAGCACAAGGTGTTCGTCCAGGGAGCCGTCTGGAACATCGACTCCTTCGACCAGTGGGGCGTCGAACTGGGCAAGGTGCTCGCCAAGAAGATCGAGCCCGTGCTCACCGGAGGGACTGGTGGCGAGCAGCTGGACAGCTCGACCGCGGCTCTCGTGGACAAGTACCGCACGTTGCGCGGTCGCTGAGCCGGCGACGGGGGAGGGCGCGGTGCGGCTGAGGCCGCCGAACGCCGAACGGGCTGAGATGTGCGGCTGTGCCGCACATCTCAGCCCGTCCGCGACTCAGTGAGGCGCGGGGTCCGGGGCGGCGTTCCCGGTCAGGGCGACGCCGGCGGGTACAACCCCCGCGGCAGGCCCGAGGCCGCCGCCGCGTCCAGCAGCCACAGCGTCCGGCTGCGGCCGTACGCCCCCGCGGCCGGTGCCTGGACCTCTCCCGCACCCGACAGCGCTATCCGCGCCGCCTTCGCCTTGTCCTCGCCCGCCGCAAGCAGCCAGACCTCGCGTGCCGCCCGGATCGCCGGGAGCGTGAGCGAGATCCGCGTGGGCGGGGGCTTGGGCGCGCCGTGGACGCCCACCACCGTGCGGGACGACTCGCGGACCGCGGGCATCTCGGGGAAGAGCGAGGCGACATGCGTGTCGGGTCCGACGCCCAGCATCAGGACGTCGAACGTCGGCACCGGACCGTGGTCCTCCGGGCCCGCCGCCGCGGCGAGTTCGGCGGCGTACGCGGCGGCCGCGGCGTCCGCGTCGTTGCCGTGCGGGCCGTCCGACGCGGGCATCGCATGCACCCGCGCAGGATCCACCGGCACGCTGTCGAGCAGGGCCTCACGGGCCTGCGTCACATTGCGCTCCGGGTCGCCCTCCGGGAGGAACCGCTCGTCGCCCCACCACAGGTCGAGGCGCGGCCAGTCGATCGCGTCCCGGGCCAAGGAGGCCCCCAGCGCGGCCAGCAGGGCGTTGCCGTTGCGGCCGCCCGTCAGGACCACCGACGCCGAGCCGCGTGCGGCCTGCGCGTCCACGATCTTGGTGATCAGGCGTGCCGCCGCGGCCTGTGCCATCAGCTCCTTGTCACGGTGGACGACGAGCTGCGGTGCACTCACTTCGCGGCCGCCTTCTTGGCCTGCGCGGCCTTCTTCGCAGTGGCGGACTTCTCGGCGGACTTGGGCGTGTCGGCCGCGCCGTCCTCCCCGTCGGCCAGCCGGTCGACGCCGAACCGCAGTGCCGAGGCGTAGGTGTCGTCCGGGTCGAGCCGCCGCAGTTCCTCCGCGATCAGCTCGGCCGTTTCACGCCGCTTGAGCGCGACCGCCCGGTCCGGCTGCCCCTGGATGGACAGCGTCGCGAGCGAACCGTCCGGACGGCCGAGCACGATCTGTCCGGTGCTGGTCTCCATCCGTACGGCAGTGAGGCCCGGACCGGAGGACAGCGAGCGCTTCACCGGTACGTTCAGCCGGTCGGCGAGCCACATGGCGAGCAGTTCGCAGCTCGGGTTGAACTCCTCGCCCTCCACCTCGACCGATGTGACCTCGCAGGTCACCTGGTCCAGGGCGGCCGCGAGCATGGAGCGCCACGGCGTGATCCTGGTCCAGGACAGATCGGTGTCGCCCGGGGTGTAGGCCTCGGCGCGGGCCGTCAGTTCGTCCACCGGCCGCTCGGAGGCGTACGTGTCCGTGACGCGGCGCTGCGCCAGCGCGCCCAGCGGATCGCTGGCCGGGTCGGTCGGCGAGTTCACCGGCCACCAGGCCACGACCGGCGCGTCGGGCAGCAGCAGCGGCAGGACCACCGACTGGGCGTGGTTGACGACCTCGCCGTACAGCCGGAGCACCACCGTCTCGCCGGTGCCCGCGTCCGCGCCGACGCGCACCTCGGCGTCCAGGCGTGCCTTGGCCCGGTCGCGCGGCGAGCGCGAGACGCGCTTGATGACGACGAGGGTGCGTGAGGGGTGCTCACGGGAGGCCTCGTTCGCGGCCCTCAGCGCGTCGTAGGCGTTCTCCTCGTCGGTGACGATGACGAGGGTGAGCACCATGCCGACGGCAGGGGTGCCGATCGCGCGGCGCCCCTGCACCAGGGACTTGTTGATCTTGCCGGAGGTGGTGTCCGTAAGGTCGATCTTCATGGCCGACGCCAGCTCCGTCCGTCTCGTGCGAGCATTTCGTCCGCCTCGACCGGGCCCCACGTACCGGCCTGGTACTGCGCGGGCTTGCCGTGCTTGTCCCAGAACTGCTCGATCGGGTCCAGGATCTTCCAGGAGAGCTCGACCTCGGCCAGCCTCGGGAAGAGGTTGGAGTCGCCGAGCAGGACGTCGAGGATGAGGCGCTCGTACGCCTCGGGGCTGGATTCGGTGAAGGACTCGCCGTACGCGAAGTCCATCGAGACATCCCGGACCTCCATCGAGGTGCCCGGCACCTTCGAGCCGAACCGCATCGTCACACCCTCGTCCGGCTGGACCCGGATCACCAGGGCGTTCTGCCCCAGCTCCTGGGTGGCCGTGCGGTCGAAGGGGGAGTGCGGGGCGCGCTGGAAGACCACCGCGATCTCGGTGACCCTGCGGCCGAGCCGCTTGCCGGTACGGAGATAGAACGGGACGCCCGCCCAGCGGCGGTTGTCGATCTCCAGCTTGACGGCCGCGTAGGTGTCGGTCTTCGACTTGGGGTCGATGCCGTCTTCCTGGAGGTAGCCGACGGCCTTCTCGCCGCCCTGCCAGCCCGCGGCGTACTGCGCGCGCACGGTGCCGGTGGCCAGGTCCTTGGGCAGCTTCACCGCGCCGAGTACCTTGGTCTTCTCGGCCGCGAGCGCGTCCGCGTCGAAGGAGGCGGGCTCCTCCATCGCGGTCAGCGCGAGCAACTGGAGCAGGTGGTTCTGGATGACGTCACGGGCGGCGCCGATGCCGTCGTAGTAGCCGGCGCGGCCGCCGATGCCGATGTCCTCGGCCATGGTGATCTGGACATGGTCGACGTACGAGCGGTTCCAGATCGGCTCGAAGAGCGTGTTGGCGAACCGCAGCGCCAGGATGTTCTGGACCGTCTCCTTGCCGAGGTAGTGGTCGATCCGGAAGACCTCGTTGGCCGGGAAGACCTCGTGCACCACCTGGTTGAGCTCCATGGCGGAGACGAGGTCGTGGCCGAAGGGCTTCTCGATGACCGCGCGGCGCCAGGAGCCGTCCGTCTGGTCGGCCAGGCCGTGCTTCTTGAGCTGCTGGACGACCTTGGGGAAGAATTTCGGCGGCACAGAGAGGTAGAAGGCGAAATTGCCGCCGGTGCCCTGCTCCTTGTCCAGGTCCTCGATGGTGGACTTCAGCGTCTCGAAGGCGTCGTCGTCGCCGAAATCGCCCTGGACGAAGCGCATCCCCTGGATGAGCTGCTGCCAGACCTCCTCGCGGAACGGCGTACGGGCGTGGGACTTGACGGCGTCGTGGACCTCCTGGGCGAAGTCCTCGTGCTTCCACTCGCGGCGGGCGAAGCCGATGAGCGAGAAGCCCGGCGGCAGCAGGCCGCGATTGGCCAGGTCGTAGATGGCAGGCATCAACTTTTTACGTGACAAATCGCCCGTAACGCCAAAGATGACCAGGCCCGACGGCCCCGCGATACGCGGGAGCCGTCGGTCTGCGGCGTCACGGAGCGGGTTGGCTCCGCCAATACCGGACAAGGTGGTCAGCCCTCCGAAGGAGCGAGGCGCCTGAGTTCGGCCTCGGTCGACTTGAGCAGGTCGTTCCAGGACACGGCGAACTTCTCGACACCCTCGTCCTCGAGGACCTGGACGACATCGTCGTAGGAGATCCCGAGCTTCGCGACCGCGTCGAGGTCGGCACGCGCCTGCTCGTAGGTGCCGCGCACGGCGTCACCGGTGATCTCGCCGTGGTCGGCGGTGGCGTCGAGGGTGGCCTCCGGCATGGTGTTCACCGTGCCGGGCGCGACCAGGTCGTCGACGTACAGCGTGTCCTTGTACGACGGGTCCTTGACGCCGGTCGAGGCCCACAGCGGACGCTGCTTATTGGCCTGCGCCTTGTCGAGCGCGGACCAGCGGTCGCTGCTGAAGACCTCTTCGTACGCCTCGTAGGCCAGACGGGCGTTGGCGACGGCCGCCTTTCCGCGGGCCTCCTTCGCCTCGGGCGTGCCCAGCGCGTCCAGACGCTTGTCGATCTCGGTGTCCACGCGGGACACGAAGAACGAGGCGACGGACTGGATCTTGGACAGGTCCAGGCCTGCGGCCTTGGCCTTCTCCAGACCGGCCAGGTAGGCGTCCATGACCTCGCGGTAGCGCTCCAGCGAGAAGATCAGCGTGACATTGACGCTGATGCCCTTGCCGATGACCTCGGTGATCGCCGGCAGACCGGCCTTTGTCGCCGGGATCTTGATGAGGGTGTTGGGACGGTCCACCAGCCAGGCCAGCTGCTTGGCCTCGGCGATCGTGGCCGGGGTGTTGTGCGCCAGGCGCGGGTCGACCTCGATGGAGACCCGGCCGTCCTGGCCGCCGGTGGCGTCGAAGACCGGGCGCAGGATGTCGGCGGCGTCGCGGACGTCCGCCGTCGTGATCATGCGTACGGCTTCCTCGACGGTCACCTTGCGCACGGCGAGGTCGGCGAGCTGCTGCTCGTAACCGTCACCGTGCGAGATCGCCTTCTGGAAGATCGAGGGGTTGGTGGTGACGCCCACGACGTGCTGCTGGTCGATCAGTTCGGCGAGATTGCCGGACGTGATCCGCTTGCGGGACAGGTCGTCGAGCCAGATCGCGACGCCTTCGTCGGAGAGGCGCTTGAGTGCGTCTGTCATGAGAGTTGCATCTCCTACTTGTCGTATACGGGCGTCAGCGCGCCGCGGCCTCAAGAGATTCCCGCGCGGCAGCGGCCACCGCATCGCCAGTGAAGCCGAACTCACGGAAGAGAACCTTGCCGTCGGCCGAAGCGCCGAAGTGCTCCAGCGAAACGATGCGACCGGCGTCTCCCACGAAACGGTGCCAGGTCAGACCGATACCGGCCTCGACTGCCACGCGAGCCTTCACGGCCGGCGGCAGCACCGAGTCGCGGTACTGCTGGTCCTGCTCCTCGAACCACTCGACACACGGCATCGAGACGACCCGGGTAGGGATGCCCGCGGCCTGCAGCTGCTCGCGCGCCTCGACGGCGAGCTGCACCTCGGAGCCGGTACCGATGAGGACCACCTCGGGCTTGCCGCCCTCGGCGTCGAACATCACGTAACCGCCCTTGGCGGCTTCCTCGTTGCGCTCGTACGTCGGCACACCCTGGCGGGTCAGTGCGAGGCCGTGCGGGGCGCCCACGCCGAACTTCTTGGTGTAGCGCTTGAGGATCTCGCGCCAGGCGATCGCGGTCTCGTTCGCGTCGGCCGGGCGGACGACGTTCAGGCCCGGGATGGCGCGCAGCGAGGCCAGATGCTCGATGGGCTGGTGGGTCGGACCGTCCTCGCCGAGACCGATCGAGTCGTGCGTCCACACGTGCGTCACGGGCAGGTGCATCAGCGCGGCGAGCCGCACGGCGTTGCGCATGTAGTCGGAGAACACCAGGAAAGTGCCGCCGTAGACACGGGTGTTGCCGTGCAGCGTGATGCCGTTCATGGTCGCGGCCATGGCGTGCTCGCGGATGCCGAAGTGGATCGTGCGGCCGTACTTGTCCGCGCCCGGCAGCGGGTTGCCGTCGGGCAGGAACGAGGACGTCTTGTCGATCGTCGTGTTGTTCGAGCCGGCCAGGTCGGCGGAGCCGCCCCACAGCTCGGGGATGACCGCGCCCAGCGCCTGGAGGATCTTGCCGGAGGCGGCGCGGGTGGCGACACCCTTGCCGGTCTCGAACTCCGGCAGCTTCTCCTCCCAGCCCGCGGGCAGCTCGCCCGCGCGGATCCGGTCGAACTCGGCGGCGCGCTGCGGGTTGGCGGTACGCCACGCGGCGAAGGTCTTCTCCCACTCGCCCCGCGCCTCACGGCCGCGGTCGAGTGCCTCACGGGTGTGCGCGAGGACGGCCTCGGAGACCTCGAAGCTCTTCTCCGGGTCGAAGCCCAGGACGCGCTTCGTGGCCGCGACCTCCTCGTCGCCGAGCGCCGAGCCGTGCGCGGCCTCGGTGTTCTGCGCGTGCGGGGCGGGCCAGGCGATGATCGAGCGGGCCGCGATGAAGGAGGGGCGCTCGGTCTCGGCCTGCGCCGCCTTCAGAGCACGATAGAGACCGGCCGGGTCGAGGTCGCCGCTCGGCAGCTGCTCGACGCGCTGCACATGCCAGCCGTATGCCTCGTACCGCTTGAGGGTGTCCTCGGAGACGGCCGTCTCCGTGTCGCCCTCGATGGAGATGTGGTTGTCGTCCCACAGCAGCACCAGGTTGCCCAGCTTCTGGTGCCCGGCCAGCGAGGACGCCTCCGCGGAGATGCCCTCCTGGAGGCAGCCGTCGCCCGCGATGGCCCAGATGGTGTGGTCGAACGGGGAGGTGCCCGGAGCGGCGTCCGGGTCGAACAGGCCGCGCTCGTAGCGGGCGGACATGGCCATGCCCACCGCGTTGGCGACACCCTGGCCGAGCGGGCCGGTCGTCGTCTCGACGCCCGTCGTGTGCCCGTATTCCGGGTGGCCGGGGGTCTTGGAGCCCCACATCCTGAACGCCTTGAGATCGTCCAGCTCAAGGCCGTACCCGGCCAGGTAGAGCTGGATGTAGAGCGTCAGCGACGAGTGCCCGGCGGACAGCACGAAACGGTCGCGGCCGGTCCAGTCCGCGTCGGCGGGGTCGTGCCGCATCAGCTTCTGGAACAGCACATAGGCGGCGGGCGCGAGGCTCATGGCCGTACCGGGGTGGCCGTTGCCGACCTTCTGTACGGAATCCATGGCCAGGACGCGGACGGTATCAACAGCCCGCTGGTCCAGATCGGTCCACTCGAGGTCTGTGGTGGTCGGCTTGGTGCTCACCCTGGGTCAGGGCTCCTCTCCACATGTTCGTATCCCGGCGACGACGGAAGCACCGGGCTTGCGGCCACCCGGTCTCAGGACCCGCGGCGGTGACGAGCCTACCCCCGGAGCAACGCCCGGCTTTTCGAGTGCTCGCCATTCAAAACGGCAGACACGGCCAGGGTGCCGCGACAGCCGCGTCCGCGCCTGTCGGCGATGTATACGCACACCGCCCGGCCGCCGCTCAACACGAGGCCACCCCCGCGAAGATCGGTGTCTGGGCAACGTCTAGAGTGGCGTGGTACGCGCAAGTCTTCACCCGGTCCTCACTCCGGGAGCTTGCTGGGAATTCTCTGTCAGGGGTGTGCGTGACGGCCGTCGAGTCCCGACCCGCAGGGGTCGTCTTGACTCCCAGCCCGGGGGGCCATCGGCCGTTCGGGGCCCGCGTCAAGGCATTCGTGGCGCTGACCAAGCCGCGGATCATCGAACTGCTGCTGATCACCACCGTCCCGGTGATGTTCCTGGCCGCACAGGATGTCCCCGACCTCTGGCTTGTGCTCACGACGTGTATCGGCGGCTACCTGTCCGCGGGTGGCGCCAACGCGCTGAACATGTACATCGACCGCGACATCGACGCGCTGATGGACCGCACGTCCCAGCGCCCGCTGGTCACCGGAATGGTGTCGCCGCGCGAGGGCCTCGTCTTCGGCCTCGTCCTCACCGTCGTCTCGACGCTCTGGTTCGGACTGCTGGTCAACTGGCTGTCCGCAGCCCTGTCGCTCGGCGCCCTGCTCTTCTACGTCGTCGTCTACACGATGATCCTCAAGCGCCGTACCGCCCAGAACATCGTCTGGGGTGGCATCGCGGGCTGTATGCCGGTCCTCATCGGCTGGTCGGCCGTCACCAACTCGATGTCGTGGGCAGCGGTGATCCTCTTCCTGGTCATCTTCTTCTGGACGCCGCCGCACTACTGGCCGCTGTCCATGAAGGTCAAGGAGGACTACGCGCGCGTGGGCGTCCCGATGCTCCCCGTCGTCGCCTCCAACCGGGTCGTCGCCCGCCAGATCGTCCTCTACAGCTGGGTGATGGTCGCGGTCTCGCTGCTGCTCACGCCGCTCGGCTACACCGGCTGGTTCTACACAACGGTGGCGCTCGCGTCGGGCGGCTGGTGGCTCTGGGAGGCGCACTCCCTGCAGAACCGCGCCAAGGCGGGCGAGACGGGCGGCAAGCTCAAGGAGATGCGGCTCTTCCACTGGTCCATCACCTATGTGTCGCTGCTCTTCGTGGCCGTCGCGATCGACCCGTTCCTCAGCTAGGTCCAGCGGTTGGTTCCTGCTGGCACATTCGCCCTACCGGCGAGTAGCATCGCGGGCATGGCAGACACCAAGCAGGCAGAGCGCAAGGCGGCCAGGCTCGCCAAGCAGATCGGCGCCTTCTCCAAGGCACACGGCGGCGCCGAGGGGCAGCTCGCGTACATAGGCCAGATGGGCACCCGCATCGTGCTCGTCGGCGAGGACGGTGGCTGGGGCGACCTCGTCGCGCCGAACCACTCCATCGCCGAGGCCGCGGCCGAGAAGGCCGGAATCACGCTGCACGAGTCGTTCGACGGCGAGTTCGCCGCCAAGGTGCGCACAGGTCCGTACGAGTGGAGCCGGATGGCAGGCATCCAGCTCGGCGGTCCTTCCAACGGCTGAGCAACACCTCGTCGGGGTGTCACCCGTTAGGACTGTGGAAGCACGGTCCACGACTGGGAGCCCCGATGATCGACACCCCGACCCTCGTGGACCAGTACTGCCACGGCGTCCTCCGTACAGAGCTGGGCCTCGGCACCTTCGAGGCGCACCTGGGCAGGACCGCCGGGCCGCCCGCACCCGGAACCACGTTCTTCGACACCCAGACGGGCTTCGCGGTACGGCGCTGGTGCCCGCCGCTGCTCGGTCTTGAGGCGCACTGCCCGCCCGCCCACTACCTCGCCCGCCGCCGCGAGCTCGGTGTACTGGAGGCGGGCAGACGGCTGCTGAGGGGCAGCGGGATCTCCACCTATCTGGTGGACACCGGACTGCCCGGCGACCTCACCGGGCCACCCGAGATCGCCGCCGCGGGTGCGGCCGAGGCCCGGGAGATCGTCCGCCTCGAACTGCTCGCCGAACAGGTCGCCGACACCTCGGGCACCGTCGACAGCTTCCTCACGAACCTCGCCGAGGCCGTACACGGGGCCGCCGCATCCGCCGTCGCCTTCACCTCGGTCGCGGCTGTGGGGCACGGACTCGCCCTGGCCCCGGAGCCGCCCGGCCCCGGGGAAGTGCGCGGGGCCGCAGGGCGCTGGCTGGGCGGACGGCAGGTCGGCGGCACGCTCACCGATCCGGTGCTGGTGCGGCACCTGCTGTGGATCGCGGTGGCCTCGGGACTGCCGCTCCAGCTGCACGTCGGCGTCGAGGACCCGATGCTGATGACCGGTTTCGCGGCCGCCTCGGCGGGTCTCGGCACCGATCTGGTGCTGCTGCACGGCTATCCGTACCACCGTCACGCCGCACATCTGGCGAGCGTCTTCCCGCATGTGTACGCCGATCTGGGGCCCGCCCTCGTGCATACGGGGGCGCGGGCGGCGGCCGTGCTCGCCGAGATCCTGGAGCTGGCGCCGTTCGGGAAGCTGCTCTTCTCCAGCGGCGCGCGCGGGCTGCCCGAACTGCATGTGGTGGGCGCGCGGATCTTCAAGGAGGCGCTGGCGCGAGTGCTCGGTGACTGGGTGGGCGACGGTGCCTGGTCCCGTACGGACGCGGACCGGGTCGCCGGGATGATCGCCGCGGGCAACGCCCGCCGCGTCTACGGACTGCCGGACAGCGGGCCGTCAGACATTCGATAGCGCGGACTCGGCCCGGGCCGGGAGAGCCGCCGACGACTCCGGGCGCTCACGCAGGCTCAGCGCGAGCCGCACCACCGCGATCCACATCAGCGCGGAGCCGAGCATATGGGCGGCGACCAGGGCCTCGGGGACATGCGTGAAGTACTGGACGTAACCGATCGCCCCCTGCGCGAGCAGCACGATCAGCAGATCGCGGGCGCGTGCCCGGGTGTCGTCGGGGGCGTCGACCACGCGCAGCAGCAGCCACATCGCGACGGCCAGCGCACAGACGACCCAGGCGCCGATCGCGTGGACGTGCGCGGCGTCCGCCCAGTCCCAGGGCATACGCGGAACATCGCTGCTGTCGCCGGCGTGCTTGCCGGAGCCGGTCACCGAGGTGCCGAGCGCGATCAGCAGCACGGAGGTGACGACGATCGCCCAGGACAGTTTGCGCACCGGGCGCGGGACGCGTGGGCGCGGGGCGCCGTCCCCCTCACCGGCCCGATGCCAGGTGACCGTGGTGACCGTGAGGAGCCCGGTGGCGAGCAGGAAGTGCCCCGCCACGGTCCACGGGTTGAGGCCCGCCCATACGGTGATGCCGCCGAGGACGGCATTGCCCATGACGATCCAGAACTGCGACCAGGCCAGCCGGGACAGCCCGCGGCGGCGGGGCCGGGCCGCGCTCGCCGCGACGATCGCCCAGCCGACGGCGGCCGACAGTACGTACGTCAGCATCCGGTTGCCGAACTCGATCGCGCCGTGGATGCCCTGCTCGGGCGTGGCGAAGAGGCTGTCGTCCGTGCACTTGGGCCAGGTGTCGCAGCCCAGGCCGGAGCCGGTCAGCCGGACCGCGCCGCCGGTGACGATGATGACCACGCTCATCACGACGGCGGAGAGAGCGGCACGCCGGACGGTCCGCGGGGTGGGTGTCCAGCGCTGGGCGATATAGGCGAGGGGGGTTTGCACGGGCCCTATCGTAGGCGGGGCCCCGTGCATGCCCGGGGTCCGGGGGTGCCCCGCCCGGGAGAGCTCCGTCACCAGGGTGTCGACGCGGCGCCGTCGCCACGCCCGGGTCATGACGGCTCGAACGTCCGCCGGTAGCGCGAGCCGTCGAGATGCTCCTCCTCTTCCCACCACACCGCGATCCGCCATGCCACCGACGGCGGCGGGCGGTCCGGCGAGTGCACAAACGCATCCGTCAGTTCGGCCGCGACCGCCTCCGCGCTGCGGTCCGTCACCGCGTCCGCGCCGCGCCAGGGGTGCCTCATCGGGGTCCAGGACCCGTCGGCTCCGTCGCGTACGTCGAACCGCCACACCGCACGCCACGACCGCGCCCGCAGGATCCGCCGCACCTCCGTGCCGTCCAGGTCGAGACCCTCGGCGATCGCGTCCGGCTCCACGCCCTCGATACGCGCCGCCACCACCGCGAGCGGCAGCAGCCGCTGCGGAAGCAGGCCCTGTGAGCGCAGCCGCGTCAGCCCGCCGTCGAAGGTGCATCGCCGCAGCCTGCGCTCCAGCTGGTCGCTCAGGTGCTCCAGAGCAGCGGCATGGGTTGGCTCGCAAGCGTCGGGGTTCGGCCACAGGGCGTGGAACTCGCGCTCCGCCCGCACCGCCCAGGCCGCCGCGTCCGCCGGCTGCCCCAGTTCCTCAAGACGGTCGCCCAGGAAGACATGGGCCTGGGCCAGGCCCTCACGGTTGCGCGGTTCGGTCTGGTCGAGGCGCTCCCAGACCTGGATCGCCCGCAGGGTGGCCGCGAGAGCGGTGTGCCCGTCCGCCTGGTCTTCGGGGGAAGGCCGCTCGCCGTCCGGCGGGAAGGCGTACCGCGGCATGCCCAGTTCGTCGCTGAGCGGCTCGGCGAGATAGACGGCCTGGCTGATCAGTGCCCTTGCGTACCAGCGGGCGTGCTCGTCGTCGTGCCCGGCGGGCCCCTCGCAGCGCCGGACCGCCTCGCGAATCGCCTTCAGGGCCTCGGCTCGGCGGCCCGTGTCGAAGTGGTGCCGGGCGAGATCGCCGTATCGCAGGCTGAGCCGGGCGGTGAGGGCGAGGTCGTCCTCGGCGTGCGGGGAGAGCGCCGCGATGAGATCCCTCAGCAGGCGCTCGCGTTCGCGAGGTGAGACGCCGGCCCTGCGGGACCTGATCTTGGTCCATTCCGCGTCCAGTCGCAGTGCGGCAGTCCGCTCCATAGACGCCTCCCACCGTGCGGATCTTGGCAGGCTCATACTGGCCCGTGGGTCAGTCCCGGCGGAAGACGCGTGAGCCTGACAGATCCTTACTCCCAGCGGAACAGCCGGGCAGCTACCCCCAGTCCGAGCACCGCCCAGAGGGCGAGGATGCCCAGATCGCCCCACGGCACTCCCGCGCCGTGCCGGAGCACCTCACGCAGTCCGTCCGAGAGCGCCGAGATCGGCAGCAGCCCGAGCACCGTAGCGGCCGCGTCCGGGAATTTGTCCAGCGGCACGATCACCCCGCCGCCCACAAGGAGCAGCAGAAAGACCAGGTTGGCCGCGGCGAGCGTGGCCTCGGCCCTGAGCGTTCCGGCCATCAGCAGGCCGAGGCCGGAGAAGGCGGCGGTGCCGAGGACGAGCAGTAGCAGTACGGAGAGAGGGTTCCCGTGCGGGGACCAGCCGAGCCCGAAGGCGATGACCGTCAGCAGCACGATCTGCAGCACTTCGGTGGCCAGTACGGACAGGGTCTTGGCGGCCATCAGCGCCCAGCGGGGAAGCGGCGAGGCGCCGAGCCTCTTGAGCACTCCGTACCGCCGCTCGAAGCCGGTCGCAATGGCCTGGCCGGTGAAGGCGGTGGACATGACGGCCAGCGCGAGAACACCCGGGGCCAGGAAGTCGACGGGCTCGCCGCTGCCCGTGTCGACGACATCGACCGTGGAGAACAGGACGAGCAGCAGCGACGGGATGATCACGGTGAGCAGCAGCTGTTCGCCGTTGCGCAGCAGCATCTTCGTCTCGAACGCGGCCTGCGCGGCGATCATCCGCCCGACCGGAGCGGCGCCGGGCCGCGGTGTGTACGTACCGGCGCTCATGAGCGCAGCTCCTTGCCGGTCAGCTCCAAGCTGTGTCTTCCCGGGGGACAACCCCCGGACCCCCGGTCGGGGCGACCCATGTGATCCCGCATCATGAGCGCAGCTCCTTGCCCGTCAGTTCCAAGAACACGTCCTCCAGGGTGTGGCGCTCGACCGAGATGCCGTTGGGCATCACCCCGTGCTGAGCGCACCAGGAGGTCACGGTCGCCAGCAGCTGCGGGTCGACCTGGCCCGTGATGCGGTACGCGCCTGGGGTGAGCTCGACCGCCTCCGTGCCGTCGGGCAGGGCCTTGAGCAGTGAGCCGACGTCGAGGCCGGGGCGCCCGGTGAAGCGCAGGGTGTTCTCGGCGCCCCCGCGGCAGAGCTGTTCCGGGCTGCCCTGGGCGATGACCCTGCCTGCGTCGATGATCGCGACAACGTCGGCGAGCTGTTCGGCCTCGTCCATGAAGTGCGTGGTCAGGACGGTGGAGACGCCGTCCTGGCGCAGTTCGCCTACGAGTTCCCAGGTGGAGCGGCGGGCCTGCGGATCGAGTCCGGCGGTCGGCTCGTCGAGGAAGACCAGTTCGGGGCGGCCGACCACGGCCATGGCCAGTGCCAGGCGCTGCTGCTGGCCGCCGGAGAGCCGCCGGTAGGTGGTGCGGCCGCAGCTGCCGAGGCCGAGGCGCTCGATGAGCGCGTCCACGTCCAGCGGGTGGGCGTGGAGTTTCGCCATGTGGCGCAGCATCTCCTCCGCGCGGGCGCCCGGGTACACGCCGCCGGACTGGAGCATCACGCCGATACTCGGGCGCAGCCGCGCGGCGTCGGCGACCGGGTCGAGGCCGAGGACCCGTACCGTGCCCTTGTCGGCGCGGCGGTAGCCCTCACAGGTCTCGACCGTGGTGGTCTTTCCGGCTCCGTTGGGGCCGAGGACGGCGGTCACGGAGCCACGGGGGACCTCGAGGTCGAGGCCGTCCACGGCCGTCTTGGATCCGTACCGCTTCACCAGGCCCCGGATCTGGACGACGGACTCGCTTCGCATGCCGAGGAGTCTAGGCGGGGGTTGAAGGCCCTTGGGGAGCGGGTCCCGGACCCGTCGGCGCCGGTGAGGTGAATGGCCTGAACTGGCTCCTGAGGCGTTTCCGCGACGACAACTGCCAGGGCACCCCCACCATGGGCAGCGCCGGTGAACCGTCCACCACTCGGAGTATCGCGGGCGCGGCGGATCCGAACGCCGAGCTCCATGGGCGCGGCTTGACCGGGTCCTCACTCACGGCCGCTGCAGGTCACGGCCGGTCTGCCGGCCTCGGATTCGTGGCAAATTCCGGCAGGACCCCGGTGAATTCGATCAGGGTCGCCGACCTTCTGGATCTTGCCGCATTAATTCCGGGTATTACCTGGTCAGGGCCCGTCCGGCTGCCGCCGGGCGGGCCCTGTTCTTAGGTAACCCTTAGTGATGAAGCGCACCGGGTCACACCATGGACGGCAGTTGTCACGTCCAGAGGAATTACGCAACAATGGCGTTGTGAAAAACGTTGGCGAGGCTCCGCAGGAGGAACTCGCGACTGGTGAGCGCTCCACGCGCAACCGGGTCGCGCGCTCCATCCTGGATCACGGCCCGTCCACCGTGGCCGATCTCGCGGGACGCCTGGGCCTCACCCAGGCCGCCGTCCGCCGCCATCTCGACTCGCTCGTGCACGAGAACGTCGTCGAAGCCCGTGAGCAGCGGGTCTACGGCGCGCGCACACGCGGGCGGCCCGCGAAGGTGTTCGCCCTGACCGACTGCGGCCGGGACGCCTTCGAGCAGTCGTACGACACACTGGCCGTCGACGCGCTGCGCTGGATCGAGCGGGCCGCAGGTGGAGGGGCAGCTGGTGAGGCAGCCGTCGCCGCCTTCGCCCGGGACCGGCTCGAGGCGCAGGCAAAGGCCTACCGCAAGGCGGTCGACGCCGCTCCCCCCGAGCAGCGCACCGAAGCCCTGGCCAAGGCTCTGAGCGCCGACGGGTACGCTGCTACGGCGCGTAACGCACCGGTCGGCGAGCAGCTCTGCCAGCACCACTGCCCGGTCGCCCATGTCGCCGAGCAGTACCCCCAGCTGTGCGAGGCGGAGACCGAGGTCTTCTCCCGCCTCTTGGGAACGCATGTGCAGCGTCTTGCCACCATCGCCCACGGCGACGGCGTCTGCACCACGTTCATCCCGCACAGCGCACCACAGACCACCACACCGTCAGCATCCACAAGCACGGCCGGGAGGAACCCCGCATGACTCTCCCCACGGAGACTGCCCACCCCGAACTCGAGGGTCTGGGTACGTACGAATTCGGCTGGGCCGACTCCGATGCGGCGGGCGCAGCTGCCAAGCGCGGCCTCTCCGAGGACGTCGTCCGTGACATCTCTGCGAAGAAGAACGAGCCGGAGTGGATGCTGAAGCTGCGCCTGAAGGGCCTGCGGCTGTTCGGCAAGAAGCCCATGCCGAGCTGGGGCTCGGACCTGTCGGGCATCGACTTCGACAACATCAAGTACTTCGTGCGCTCCACGGAGAAGCAGGCGGAGTCCTGGGAGGACCTGCCCGAGGACATCAAGAACACCTACGACAAGCTCGGCATCCCGGAGGCGGAGAAGCAGCGCCTGGTCGCCGGTGTCGCCGCCCAGTACGAGTCCGAGGTCGTCTACCACCAGATCCGTGAGGACCTGGAGGAGCAGGGCGTCATCTTCCTCGACACGGACACCGCGCTGAAGCAGCACCCGGAGCTCTTCCAGGAGTACTTCGGCACCGTCATCCCGGTCGGCGACAACAAGTTCGCCTCGCTGAACTCCGCCGTGTGGTCCGGCGGCTCGTTCATCTACGTGCCGAAGGGTGTGCACGTCGACATCCCGCTGCAGGCCTACTTCCGTATCAACACGGAGAACATGGGCCAGTTCGAGCGGACGCTGATCATCGTCGACGAGGACGCCTACGTCCACTACGTCGAGGGCTGCACCGCCCCGATCTACTCCTCGGACTCGCTGCACAGCGCCGTCGTCGAGATCATCGTCAAGAAGGGCGGCCGCTGCCGCTACACGACGATCCAGAACTGGTCGAACAACGTCTACAACCTGGTCACCAAGCGCGCCGTGGCGTACGAGGGCGCGACCATGGAGTGGGTCGACGGCAACATCGGTTCCAAGGTCACCATGAAGTACCCCGCGGTCTACCTGATGGGCGAGCACGCCAAGGGCGAGACCCTGTCCATCGCCTTCGCGGGCGAGGGCCAGCACCAGGACGCCGGCGCCAAGATGGTTCACATGGCCCCGAACACCTCCTCCAACATCGTCTCCAAGTCGGTGGCGCGAGGCGGCGGCCGTACCTCCTACCGCGGTCTGATCGAGATCGGCGAGGGCGCGCCGGGCGCGAAGTCCAACGTGCTCTGTGACGCGCTGCTGGTCGACACCATCTCCCGCTCCGACACGTACCCCTATGTGGACGTGCGCGAGGACGACGTGTCCATGGGCCACGAGGCGACCGTCTCCAAGGTCTCCGAGGACCAGCTCTTCTACCTGATGAGCCGCGGCATGACGGAGTTCGAGGCGATGGCGATGATCGTGCGCGGCTTCGTCGAGCCGATCGCCAAGGAACTCCCGATGGAGTACGCGCTGGAGCTCAACCGGCTGATCGAGCTGCAGATGGAGGGGTCGGTCGGCTAAGCCCAGCCCGCCCTCCCCAGCAGCGACTGATTTCTTACGCAGAGGCAGAGAGAGAGCACGACGACAGCCATGGCTGAGGCTCAGAACATTCCGGCGGGGTCCACCACTGCCGGCTCCATCGCGGTGGCCGCCGAGTCGACCGTCGCCACCCGCATGAGTGCGCCGCCTTCCTTCGACGTGGCGGACTTCCCGGTCCCGCACGGCCGTGAGGAGGAGTGGCGTTTCACTCCGCTGGAGCGGCTGGCCGGTCTGCACGACGGCACCGCCCTCGCGACCGGCACCGGCATCAAGGTGGAGGTCGAGGCGCCCGACGGCGTCGTCGTCGAGACCGTCGGCCGGGAGGACGCGCGGCTCGGCAGGGCCGGCACTCCGGTGGACCGCGTGGCCGCCCAGGCGTACTCCTCCTTCGAGAAGGCCTCGGTCGTCACCGTGCCCAAGGAGACCGTGCTCACCGAGCCGGTCCGGATCGCCGTGCACGGGGAGGGCGGCACCGCCTTCGCCCACCAGGTCATCGAGCTCGGCGCCTTCGCCGAGGCCGTCGTGGTCGTCGACCACACCGGCGACGCGGTCCTCGCCGCCAATGTCGACTACCTGCTCGGCGACGGCGCGAAGCTCACCGTCGTCTCCGTCCAGGACTGGGACGACAAGGCCGTCCACGTCGCCCAGCACAACGCACTGGTCGGCCGGGACGCCTCGTTCAAGTCGATCGTGGTCACCTTCGGCGGCGATCTCGTACGTCTGCACCCGCGGGTCTCCTACGCGGGCACCGGCGGCGAGGCCGAGCTCCTCGGCCTCTACTTCACCGACGCGGGCCAGCATCAGGAGCACCGGCTCCTGGTCGACCACAACGCCCCGCACTGCCGCTCCAACGCCGCCTACAAGGGCGCGCTGCAGGGTCAGGACGCGCACGCGGTGTGGATCGGCGACGTCCTCATCGAGGCGCGGGCCGAGGGCACGGACACCTACGAGATGAACCGCAACCTCGTCCTCACGGACGGCGCGCGCGTCGACTCCGTACCGAACCTGGAGATCGAGACCGGCGAGATCGTGGGCGCCGGTCACGCCTCCGCCACCGGCCGCTTCGACGACGAGCAGCTCTTCTACCTCCAGTCCCGGGGAATCCCGGCCGACGAGGCCCGCCGCCTCGTGGTCCGCGGCTTCTTCGCCGAGCTGGTCCAGAAGATCGGTCTGCCCGACGTCGAGGAGCGCCTGCTCGCCAAGATCGACGCGGAGCTGGAGGCGTCCGTCTGATGGCCGCCTTCGTCCGAGCCTGTGGGCTGAGCGAGCTGGAGGAGGACACCCCGAAGCGGGTGGAACTCGACGGCACGCCGATCTCGGTCGTCCGGACCGAGGGCGAGGTCTTCGCCATCAACGATGTCTGCTCGCACGCGAACGTCTCGCTGTCCGAGGGCGAGGTGGAGGACTGCCAGATCGAGTGCTGGCTGCACGGCTCCAGCTTCGACCTCCGTACCGGCAAGCCGTCCGGTCTCCCCGCGACGCGCCCCGTCCCCGTATACCCCGTCAAGATCGAAGGGGACGATGTGCTCGTCTCCGTCACCCAGGAGTCCTGAGTCACCCATGGCAACGCTTGAAATCCGCGACCTGCACGTCTCCGTCGAGGCCGAGAACGGCCCCCGCGAGATCCTCAAGGGCGTCGACCTGACCGTGAAGCAGGGCGAGACCCACGCCATCATGGGCCCCAACGGCTCCGGCAAGTCGACCCTCGCCTACTCCATCGCGGGCCACCCCAAGTACACGATCACCCGTGGCACCGTGACCCTGGACGGCGAGGACGTCCTGGAGATGACCGTCGACGAGCGCGCCCGCGCCGGCATGTTCCTGGCCATGCAGTACCCGGTCGAGGTCCCCGGCGTCTCGGTCTCCAACTTCCTGCGTACGTCGGCGACGGCGATCCGCGGCGAGGCCCCCAAGCTGCGTACCTGGGTGAAGGAGGTCAAGTCCGCGATGGAGACGCTCCAGATGGACCCGGCCTTCGCCGAGCGCAATGTGAACGAGGGCTTCTCCGGCGGTGAGAAGAAGCGCCACGAGATCCTTCAGCTGGAGCTGCTCAAGCCGAAGATCGCGATCCTCGACGAGACCGACTCCGGTCTGGACGTCGACGCACTGCGCCAGGTCTCCGAGGGCGTCAACCGCGTCCACGCGAGCGGCGAGGTCGGCACCCTGCTGATCACCCACTACACGCGCATCCTGCGCTACATCAAGCCCGACTTCGTTCACGTCTTCGCGAACGGCCGCATCGCCGAGTCCGGCGGCGCCGAGCTCGCCGACAAGCTCGAGGCCGAGGGCTACGAGGCATACACGAAGGGTGGCGTATCCGCGTGACACAGCTGCCGGGCCTCCTCGACACCGAGGCGATCCGCAAGGACTTCCCGATCCTGGACCGCTTGATCCACGACGGGAAGAAGCTCGTATACCTGGACAACGCGGCGACGTCGCAGACGCCGCGCCAGGTCCTCGATGTGCTGAGCGAGTACTACGAACAGCACAATGCGAACGTCCACCGCGGTATTCACGTACTCGCCGAGGAGGCCACGGCGCTGTACGAGGGTGCCCGCGACAAGGTCGCCGCCTTCATCAACGCGCCGAGCCGCGACGAGGTGATCTTCACCAAGAACGCCTCCGAGTCGCTCAATCTCGTGGCCAACATGCTCGGCTGGGCGGACGAGCCCTACCGCGTGGACCACGAGACCGAGATCGTCATCACGGAGATGGAGCACCACTCCAACATCGTCCCGTGGCAGCTGCTGGCGCAGCGCACCGGCGCGAAGCTGAAGTGGTTCGGCCTCACCGACGACGGCCGCCTCGATCTGTCCAACATCGACGAGATCATCACCGAGAAGACGAAGATCGTCTCCTTCACTCTGGTCTCCAACATCATGGGCACGGTCAACCCGGTCGAAGCACTGGTGCGCCGCGCGCAGGACGTGGGCGCGCTGGTTCTGGTCGACGCCTCGCAGGCCGCGCCGCACATGCCGCTGGACGTCCAGGCGCTCGGCGCCGACTTCGTGGCCTTCACCGGCCACAAGATGTGCGGACCGACGGGGATCGGCGTGCTGTGGGGCCGCCAGGAGCTGCTGGAGGACCTTCCGCCGTTCCTCGGTGGCGGCGAGATGATCGAGACCGTCTCGATGCACTCCTCCACCTATGCGCCCGCGCCGCACAAATTCGAGGCCGGTACGCCCCCGATCGCCCAGGCCGTCGGCCTCGGCGCGGCCGTGGACTACCTCACCTCGATCGGCATGGACAAGATCGCCCAGCATGAGCACGCCCTTACCGAGTACGCGGTGAAGCGGCTCCTCGAGGTCCCCGACCTGCGGATCATCGGCCCCACCACGGCCGAGGAGCGCGGCGCGGCGATCTCCTTCACCCTGGGAGACATCCACCCGCACGACGTGGGCCAGGTCCTCGACGAGCAGGGCATCGCGGTCCGGGTCGGCCACCACTGCGCGCGGCCGGTCTGCCTCCGGTACGGAATTCCTGCGACCACGCGGGCGTCGTTCTATCTGTACTCCACGCCGGCCGAGGTCGATGCCTTGATCGACGGCCTGGAGCACGTCCGTAACTTCTTCGGATGAGGGACTGACGCGTGAAGCTGGATTCGATGTACCAGGAAGTCATCCTGGACCACTACAAGCACCCCCACGGGCGTGGTCTGCGGGATGGCGACGCCGAAGTGCACCACGTCAATCCGACGTGCGGTGACGAGATCACGCTCCGCGTGAAGTACGACGGTTCACGGATCGAGGACGTGTCGTACGAGGGCCAGGGCTGTTCGATCAGCCAGGCCTCCGCCTCCGTACTGAACGAGCTGCTGGTCGGCAAGGAGCTGGCCGAGGCGCAGAAGATCCAGGCGACCTTCCTGGAGCTGATGCAGTCCAAGGGCCAGATCGAGCCCGACGACGCGATGGAGGAGGTGCTGGAGGACGCGGTCGCGTTCGCCGGTGTCTCCAAGTACCCCGCCCGGGTGAAGTGCGCTCTGCTGAGCTGGATGGCGTGGAAGGACGCGACGGCGCAGGCGCTGTCCGAAGGGAATAGGGCATGACTGACAACGAGACAGCCACGATGAAGCCGGCGTCCGAGGACGAGGTCCGCGAGGCGCTGTACGACGTCGTCGACCCCGAGCTGGGCATCGACGTCGTCAACCTCGGCCTGATCTACGGCATCCACATCGACGAGTCCAACATCGCCACCCTGGACATGACGCTGACGTCCGCGGCCTGCCCGCTGACCGATGTGATCGAGGACCAGGCGAAGGCGGCGACGGACGGCATCGTCAACGAGCTGAAGATCAACTGGGTCTGGATGCCGCCGTGGGGCCCGGACAAGATCACGGACGACGGGCGCGAGCAGCTGCGCGCGCTGGGCTTCAACGTCTGATCGTCTCTGTGTGGCGCGGCCCCCGGCATGCCTTTTCGGTGCCGGGGGCCGCGCCACAGCTGATCACGGACAACGGCTCTGCCGATCTGTACGGTGACGGCACCCGGGCCAAGGACCTCACCCACCCCGAATGGAAGAAGTCGCGCGCCGCGTGGTTCACCGTCACGGGTCGACGGCACACTGGCAGGCATGGCCGTTTCGCTGTACACCGTCGTCATCGACGCCCACGATCTGCCGGCGCTCGCCCGGTTCTGGAGCCAGGTCCTGGACTGGAAGGTGGTCTTCGAGGCCGAGGACGAGATCGTGATCGGGGCGGACGAGTTCTCCCTGCCGGGAATCACGTTCGTGCCCGTCCCCGAGCACAAGTCCGGCAAGAACAGGCTGCACATCGACCTCACGCCCGATGACCAGGCCGCCGAGGTCGAGCGGATCATCGGGCTGGGGGCGCGGCGGGCCGATGTCGGGCAGGGGTCGGCGGCGACCTGGGTGGTGCTCACCGACCCCGAGGGCAACGAGTTCTGCGTACTGCGCCCGAAGAAGACTTTGCTCGACTGATCAGCTGCTCAGTAGGCGGGCGGCACGGCGGCGGCCTCGGCGAGGGCCGGGGCCAGGTTCTCCGTGCGGATCCGGCGGTCGACGTAGAGCAGGCTCGCGATCAGCTGCGGGAACGGGGCGACGAGCACCTGTCCGATCAGCTGGCTCACCAGGCCCAGGAGGATCGCGCCGCCGAGGTAGACCATGACCTGCGATCCGCTCGGGTCGGAGCCGAGGTCCGAGCTGCCGATCATGCCGGGGAGCATCTGGATGAAGCTGAGCGGCAGTTGGACGACATAGGCCGCGACAGCGGCCATGATGCCGGTGAGCAGCGTGATGCCGAAGATCCGCCACCAGTCGCCGCGTACCAGCTTCGACGAGCGGCGCATCGCCGCAAGTGCGCCCTGGCCCTCGAAGACCGCCGCGGCCGGGGCGAGAGAGAACTTCACCCAGAGCCAGACGGCCAGCGGCGCCGTCGCCAGTGCGCCGAGAAAGGCGAGCGGAGGCACGATCAGCGGCCCGTTGCCCGCCGCCAGCAGCGCGATCATCAGGCCGACGAAAGCCGTGAGGAACAGGGCGAGCGGGACCAGGGTGACCAGGCCGATGAGGAACACGGTGCCGATCACGGCCGGTACGTGGGCTGCCGCCCGCCGCCAGACGACGCCGAACGTGGTCGGCCTGCCCAGCACCGCGTCCTGGAGGACCGCCGGAACGCTCGCGTACACCATCGCGGTGGCCAGCAGGAAGGTGATCATGCCCACGCCCCAGACGGCCAGGAAGGCCAGGAGCAGCGGGCCGATGTCGTCCCATTCGGGAGGCTCGGCGCTCGTCGCGTCGTAGATCGCCCGCAGGTGGTCGCCGACGACCGCGTACGTCGTCGCCAGCGCCACGGCGAAGGCGGCCGCCGCCGCGCCGTAGACGGTCGCGGCTATGCCGAACAGCTGTTTCCAGTAGCGGCCGATCGTGCTGAACGCGCCACCGAGGACGTCGGAGAGTCCGAGCGGGGCCAGCGGGATCACCCCGGGCCGGGGCGGCGGCGGGGGCATCCAGCCTCCCCACCCGGGGGGTGGTCCGGTTGGAGGTGTGTTTCCGTATGCCACTTGCGTGTCTCCCGCGCGTCGTCGGCCAGGGCGCTGTGGGGCCCCGGGTGTGTTCTGCCTGGTCGGACGGGACACCGTAGCGGGGTGGGGCGGGCCGGGTCACCGCGGCCAGGCGTTCTCGTGGCGGCGGCCGGCCCGGCGGGCGGCGCCGAACGCCGTACATTGCCCGATCCGCCGTTGTGTACGAGCGTACGCAACGATGTGTACACTCGTACGCATGGGATACGGACTGCTCGCCGCGGCCATCGCGGCGGAGGTGGCCGGGACGACGGCCATGAAGTACAGCGAGGGCTTCACCAGGCTGTGGCCCTCACTGCTCACGGTCGCGGGCTATCTGCTCGCCTTCACGCTGCTCGCGCAGACGCTCAAGACCCTGTCGGTGGGCACCGCGTATGCGATCTGGGCGGGCGTCGGTACGGCGGCCATCGCCGCGATCGGCATGCTCTTCCTGGGCGAGTCGGCCAGCCTCGTCAAAATCACCGGGATCGCCCTGGTGATCGCCGGGGTTGTCGTGCTCACCACGGCCGGGGCGCACTGATGGCACGGCGCTACGACCCCGAGCGGCGCCTGCGCATCATCGAGGCGGCGATCCGGGTGGTCGCCACGAAGGGCATCGGAGGGCTCAGCCACCGCACCGTGGCGGCCGAGGCGGATGTTCCGCTCGGCTCGACGACTTACCACTTCGCCTCCCTGGACGAGCTGATGGTCGCCGCGTTGCGCCGGACCAACGAGGGATTCGCGGCGGCGGTACGGGACAGCGGGGCGCTCAAGGACCCCGGCGCCGATGTCGCCGAAGAGCTGGCCCGGCTGATGGGGGAGTGGCTGGCCGGGGAGCGCACCGGCGTGGAGCTGGAGTACGAGCTCTATGTGGCGGCCCTGCGGCGGCCCGCGCTGCGGCCGGTCGCAGCGGAGTGGTGCGAAGGCCTCACCGAGATCCTGGCCCGGCGGACCGATCCGGTCACAGCGCGGGCGCTGGTGGCGCTGATGGACGGGATCTGTCTGCAGGTGCTGCTGACGGACACGCCCTACGAGGTGGAGTACGCGCGCGAGATGCTGGCACGGATCATCGCGGCGCCGGGTGCCTGACGGTGGGCCCGCGACCGGGACGTGAGACCGGTTCGCACCCGCCCGCCCTCGCCGGTTAGGTTCTCCGTATGACCGACACCACTGCTCCTCGCACCACCGGCGCCGTCGCCGCCGGGCTCGCCACGCTCACCACCGACGGCACCGTACTCGACACCTGGTTCCCCGCCCCCGAGCTGTCCGCCGAGCCCGGCCCCGCCGGGACCGAGCGGCTGACCGCCGAGCGTGCCGTCGAGCTGCTCGGCGAGGGCGCGGCCAAGGCCATCGGCCCGGACGCCCGCCGTGGCGTCGAGGTCGTTGCCGTCCGTACGGTCATCGCCTCTCTCGACGACAAGCCGCTGGACGCCCACGACGCGTATCTGCGCCTGCACCTGCTGAGCCACCGGCTCGTCCAGCCGCACGGCCAGAACCTGGACGGCGTCTTCGGGCTGCTCTCCAACGTCGCCTGGACCTCGCTCGGCCCGGTCGCCGTCGACCAGGTCGAGACCGTGCGCCTCAACGCCCGCGCCGAGGGCCTGCACCTCGCCGTGACCAGCATCGACAAGTTCCCCCGGATGACGGACTACGTCGCGCCCAAGGGCGTGCGTATCGCCGACGCCGACCGCGTCCGTCTCGGTGCGCACCTCGCCGAGGGCACCACCGTCATGCACGAGGGCTTCGTGAACTTCAACGCCGGCACGCTCGGCACGTCGATGGTCGAGGGCCGCATCTCCGCGGGCGTCGTCGTCGGCGACGGCTCCGACATCGGCGGCGGCGCGTCCACCATGGGCACGCTCTCCGGCGGCGGCAACGTCCGTATCGTCATCGGCGAGCGCTGCCTGATCGGTGCCGAGGCGGGCGTCGGGATCGCGCTCGGCGACGAGTGCGTGGTCGAGGCGGGGCTGTACGTCACGGCAGGAACGCGGGTCACCATGCCCGACGGCCAGATCGTCAAGGCGCGGGAGCTCTCCGGCGCGAGCAACATCCTTTTCCGCCGGAACTCGGTCACCGGATCGGTGGAGGCGCGCCCGAACAACGCGGTGTGGGGCGGGCTCAACGACGTGCTGCACAGCCACAACTAGTCGCGGCCCGCAACCCTCAGCTCCTCCGTCGGACGCCGGAGGAGCTGCGGTGCAGCTCCTCGTACGCCGCGCGCAACCGGTCGACCGCCTCGCGCCCCGCGGGCCGCAGCGGTTCGCGGACCGGGCCCGCGTCCAGGAGCGCCTTCGCCGTCACTGTGCCCGGCAGGCCCGAGGCCATCATCAGTTCGGCCAGTGGGAGCGTACGGCCGTTCAGGTGGGCGGCCGCGGCCGTGTCGCCCTTGTCGTACGCGTCGAGCACCGCGCGCAACGGACGCGGTGCGACATTGGCTACCGTGCTGACATAACCCGCGCCGCCCACCGCGTACAGCGGCAGGTTCAGCTCCTCGCTGCCCGAGTAGTACGCCAGCGAGGTGCGGGTGATCACCTTGGCCGAGCCGAGCAGGTCGTACGAGCAGTCCTTGACGGCGACGATCCGCGGGTGGCCGGCCAGCCGCAGCATCGTGTCGACCTCGATACGGGTGCCGGTGCGGCAGGGGATGTCATAAAGCATCACCGGAAGTGACGTCGCGTCCGCGACCGTACGCAAGTGCGCCTCGATCGCGTCCTGCGGTGGGCGGCTGTAGTACGGCGTGACCACCAACAGGCCGTCCGCGCCGGCCTGTTCGGCCGCGCGTGCCAGCTCGACCGTGTGCCGCGTGGACGCGCTGCCGACGCCCGCCACGACGGACGCCGTGTCACCCACCGCCTCCCGCACGGCGCGTACCAGCGCGGTCTTCTCGGTGTCGGTCGTGGTCGGGGACTCGCCCGTGGTGCCGTTCAGCACCAGTCCGTCGCAGCCCTCGGTCACCAGATGGACCGCGTGGCGGGCGGCTGCCTCCAGGTCCAGCTCGCCGGTGGCGGTGAAGGGCGTGATCATCGCGCAGAGCGCACGGCCGAAAGGGCGGGAAAGGGTCATGTTCCGCAGTGTCGGCTGCTGGACGGTGAAGGTCCACTTAGATCTGCTTGGGGTGAGGGGCAAGCGGAGCTGACGAGTTGGCGCTCGGCTGTGCGGCGGCCGGAACTGAACGGGCAGGCAGGGCCGGGGCGTTCACCTCTGACATGATCGGGACCGGATGAGGCAGGACCGACATGGGGGGCATCTGCTGTGAGGCGGACCGGAGTGGCCACGTTGGTGGTGATGGCGGCCGTGGTGCTGAGCGGCTGCGCGAGCGAGAAGGAGCCGCCGCGGGGTGCGGCGGACCCCAGTTGGGAGTGGCGGGTGAAGGCCGACTCCCTGTCCGCGTCCCCCCGCCCGTACGACGGGCGGCCGGGGGCGACCCACACTCCCGGGACGGCTCCGGCGCCCGGGCCGACGGCGTGTCCCGCCTCCGGTGTGGTGATCAGCACTGGTGAGGTGAACGCCGCGATGGGGCGCCGGGCCACTGTGATCGAGCTGAGGAACTGTGGTCGCAGTGCGTACCACGTCAACGGCTATCCGCAGGTCGGGGCCCTGGACAAGGACCGTGAACCGCTCAAGCTGAAGATCACCCATGGAGAGGCGGACGCGGGGAGGGTCCGTGGCCCTGAGCCGATCACGCTCGCGCCCGGCAAGAGCGCGGTGTCCGTACTGAACTGGACGAACCGCGTGACGTCCTACGACCCGCCGAAGCCCGGCGCGTATCTGCTGATCGCACCTGCCGTCGGAGAGGAGAAGCAGACGCTCCCCTTCTTCCTCGACATGGGCACGGCGGCCGAACTGGACGTCACGGCCTGGGCTGTTGACACCGGCCACGGCTGACGCGCTGTGGCCCGAACCGGCACACGCCCGCGCTGAGCTGTTGCGCGGGCGTGTGACCGGCACGCGGCCTACGGGCGGAAGCGCAGGACCTGCGGGTCGTGGTCGCTGTTCTGGTCCGCGAACTCTGCGTTGATGTGCACGCTGTCGTAGCTGAAGTCGCCCACCGCCGGGCTGGTCAGGATCTGGTCCAGCACCTGGCTGTTGCCCTGGTAGACGTACGAGTAACGCTGCCGGCGCGGCAGGGACTTGACCGCCGGGTACAGCGCACCGCCGTCGGTGAGCGCCGTCGTCGTCGCCGAGAACTCGAAGTCGTTGATGTCGCCCAGGACCAGGACATCGGCGCAGCGGTCGGTCTTGAGGATGTCCTTGACGAAGGCGTTCACGGCCTGCGCCTGCTGCAGACGCTTGGTCTCGGAGGACCGGCTGGGCGGCTGGTGGTGCGAGGTCAGGCCCTCGTCGCCGCCCTTGGAACCGAAGTGGTTGGCGATCACGAAGACCGTACGGCCGCGGAAGGTGAACTCGCCGGCCAGCGGCTTGCGGCTGTTCTCCCAGGCGGTGTTCGCCGGGTCGACCCTGCCCGGGGACAGCGTCAGGGCCGCGCGGCCCTGGCCCCCCTTGACGACCGCGGTCGCGGTCTTCGCGTCGCCGCCCGGACGGTCCGTGAAGGAGACCCGCTCGGGGTTGAAGAGGAAGACCTGGCGGATGTTGCCGCCGGGTTCGCCGCCGTCCTTGTTGTTCTCGGGGTCGATGCTGCGCCACTCGTACGCCGGGCCGCCGGCCGCCGCGATCGCCGCCGTGAACTTCTTGAGCGTCTCGCCCGCCGTGACGATGCCGGTGTTCTTGGCGCCGTTGTCGTCCTGGATCTCCTCCAGGGCGACGATGTCGGGCGAGGCGAGGTTATTGACGACGGCGGCCGCGAGCGCGTCGAACTTCTCCTGCGGGTCGCTCGGGTCGAGGTTCTCCACGTTGTACGTGGCGACCGCGAGCTCGCCGCGGCTCTGCTTGCGCGTCGACTCACGCTTCAGGCCACCGTCGGTGACCGTGCCCAGCGTGCGCGCCGTGATCGTGTAGCCGCCGAACTGGTTGAAGTCCAGGGGGCCTTCGGTCGTGCCGGAGAGAACATCGCCGACGTTCGCCTTGGGGAAGGGCTTCTCGGCGAGCGGCGTCAGCTGCTGGATCTGGAGTCGGCCGGTGTTCTGAGCGGTGTACGAGCCGTAGAGCGTGCCGCCACGGGGGGTGCGGTGCTCGGACGGCTTCACCGTCACCCACAGCTCGGCGTACGGGTCGGTGGCGCCGACGACGCGGGAGGTGCCGATGCGCACATCGGTGCCCTCCAGGGACTCGTAGTAGTCCAGGGCGTACGTACCGGGGGCGAGCGGGAGCGCGTTGATGCTGTTGCCCGCGGCGGCGTCGCCGGCCGGGGCGTACGCCGAGGGCACCGACCGGGCGGTGATCGTGACCGGCGCGGGCAGCGCGTTGCCGGAGGAGACCACGGTGACCGTGGGCTTGGCGATCTGGGTGATCGACTGGTTGCCGGAGGACGTGCCGCCCGGGATGTACTCGCCGACCGTGCCGGAGACGAGCACGCTGTCGCCGACCGCGACGGTGGGGGCGGAGCCGGTGAAGACGAAGACGCCTTCGCTGGTGGCCGGGTTGTCGTCCGCCTGCGTGTCCTGGAACCAGAAGCCCTTGGAGCCGTAGGTCCGTACGCCCGTGACAATGCCGGGGACCTCGGTCACCTGCTGGCCGGCCAGCGGGGATATCCGGGTGGTGCCCTGGATGTCGTGGATCCGGATCCCGGCGGCGGATGCGGCGGAGGAGCCGGCGAGCAGGCCGGCGGCCAGCGCGACGGAGACGACGGCGGCGACGGCGGCGGTTCTCGGTACGGCGGGGGAAGGCATCAAGGTTCTCCGGATGTGAGGGATGAGGGGTGGTGCCAAGTTCTACGCGCGTCAATCTCTTTGGTGGGCAGGGGAGTTGTCAAGAGTCAACGGGTGTACGCAAGGGGACGGGACGGTGAACCAGGGTGCGGGCGGGGTGATGCCGGGGCCGGACCGCCCGGGGCACTCGGCGGCTGTCCTGGGCGTATCCCCCGGCGCGGCGAAACCCGGTGAAATACGTCTACGCTGGGGGCCGCCCGGACCCCGCACGCCCCCGAGGAGAAGTACCAGATGCCCGAAGACCGCCCCACCCTCCCGCCGGTTCGGCTGCACTCGGAAGCGGAGCTGGCGCGGGACGCGCTGGCCACGCCGCTGCTGACCAGGGCCGTCCGGCTCGCCCGCTGGGCGGGGCCGGACACGCGGGTCGGCGCGGGCGGCGAACTCGCCGACGAGCAGCTGCCCGCGGCCGCCGAGGAGCTGGGCCTCGGGGCGGAGGGCGACGGACCCGCGTATGCGAGCGAGGCGTGGCGCGCGGCCGTGGACACCGGGCTCGTCGAGGTCCAGGACCCGGCCGACGACGACGCGGAGCACGGCACGGCCACGGCGGGTGAGAACCTCGCGCTGATCACCTCGGGCTCGCCGCAGGACATCCTCTCGATCTGGCTGGACGCGCTGGAGGCCGTGCACGCCGATGCCATCGCGCCCGTCCTCGACGACCTGGCCCAAGCGATCCGCGAGGACGGCGAGATCGACTACGAGGCGCTGGACTGGGACCCGGACGCGGAGGCCGAATTCCTCGACGGAGTCCTCGGGAACCTGTACCTGCTGACCGCCAGTGAAGGCGGCGCGGGGGACGGGCCGGTGCCGCTGCCCGCGCTCGCCGCGTCGATGATCGTGCCCGACGACATGGGCGAGCCGACCGACGACGTCCTGGAGCAGGTGTCGGAGGCGATGATGCGGCTGGACGACCAGTTCCGGCTGTTCGAGACGGTCGGCCTGGTCGAATACCGGCCGGTGGACGAGGCGTTGATGGCGGAGGAGGGCGAGGAGCCCGCGCCGCCCGTGGACGACGAGGACGTCGCCCGGTACGGGATGGTCAAGCTCACGCCCCTCGGGCTCTACGGCATCCGGGCCCGGATGCTCGAGGCGGGGATCGATGCGCCCGCGGTCGGCGACCTGGCCGACAAGGACGCGGATGTACTGCTCGACGGGCTCGCGCGCTACCCCGAACTGGCCGCGCGGGCCGAGACGGAACAGTGGCTCGACCGGCGTGACCCCGCCGACTCGGCTCGCGATCTGCTGGCGGCGGCGCAGGGTACGGACGCGGGCGCCCCGCTGCGGCGCCTGCACTGCCAGCAGGCGCTCACCCTGGTCGGCCCGCAGGCCGAACCGGCGGTCCGGGCCGTCCTGGACGATGCGGAACTGGGTGGCCTGGCACGGGTCTGGCTGGCGGAACGCGGCGCTTCGGACGTGCCGCCGCCGCCCGAGTCGATGATCTTCTGGCTGGCGATCGACACGATCGCGGCGCAACTGGACGCGGCCGGGGACCTGGAGGAGCTCCAGGGTCTGGTCGAGGGCCTCGTCGGCCAGCACAGCGGCTTCTTCGAGGTGGCATGGCGGGTGGAGCACCCCGCGACGGCGGATGTGCTGGACGCGATGGGGCGGTTGCACCCGGACAAACGGGTGGCCAAGGAGGCGCGCAAGGCGGGGTTCAAGGCGCGGTCGCGGTCGGGCGGTTGAGCTTCGTCCCCCGGGACGGAGTCCGGGGGAGGTTGAGGCGCGGGGGACGCGGGTAGCGTCAGCAGTCGTACCGTGTCGTGGGCTTGGAGGCGCGCACCGCACGGACTCATTCATGGACGGCGCGGCCTCTCGATGTCGGCCGGAGTTCAATCGCCGTTTATGCGCGAGCGTAAGTGTGTGCCCGTCATCAGCCAGCCGGATGTGTTTCCTCCAGGAGTACTCGATGTCGCTCACCCGCAGGGAATTCACCAAACAGTCCGCGCTCACCGGCGCCGGAGTCGCCCTCACCGGCGTCGTCGGCTCGCTCGCCACCGCGCCCGGCGCGCTCGCCGCGGAGGAGACGGCCGAAACCGTCGAGACCGCCGGTCACGGCCGCCACGCGCCCGGCTACGGGCCGCTGATCCCCGACCCGGACAAGATCCTCGCGCTGCCCGCCGGATTCAGCTACCGGATCATCACGCACAGCGGAATCACCAAGCTGGACTCGGGTGAGTTCACCCCCTCCAACCACGACGGCACGGCCACCTTCGACGGGCCGCGCGGAGTGACCCTCCTCGTCAACAACCACGAGCTCAAGGGCCCCCGCTCCGGCTGGAAGTACCCGGTGCCGCTCACCGAGGGTCTCGTCTACGACCCGGCCGCGTCCGGCGGCTGCTCGGTCGTCGAGGTCCACCGCAGCGGCGAGGTCGCCCAGTGGGTCGGCATCGCGGGCACCTCCACCAACTGCGCCGGGGGCCGCACGCCGTGGGGTACCTGGCTCACCTGCGAGGAGACCGAGGACCTCGCCGGCAAGAACGGCATGACCAAGGACCACGGCTACGTCTTCGAGGTCGACCCGTACGACCGGCGCTCCAACCGTGAGCCGAAGCCCGTCAAGGCCTTCGGACGGTACGCCCACGAGGCCGTCGTCATCGACCCCGGGAGCGGTCACGCCTATCTGACCGAGGACGCCTCGGGTCCGAACGGCCTGCTCTACCGCTGGGTCCCGCCGCACGGCTTCGAGCACGGCCGCGGACACCTCAGGCACCTCGCCGACGACGCGGGCGTGCTCCAGGCGACCAAGTGCTACGACTCCGGCGGCCGCTTCGTCGACGACCTGTCCCGCGCCACCAAGATCGGCACCGTCTACGGCGTCGACTGGATCGACGTGCCCGAGCGCGACGGCCGCACGAGCTCCGTACGCAAGCAGTTCGGGGACAAGGACATCACCCGCGCCCGGAAGCTCGAAGGCATGTGGTGGGGCGACTGCGGCGTGTACATCGTCTCCTCCTACGCCCGCGAGGAGAGCCCCGTCCAGCACGACGGCCAGGTCTGGTTCTACGACCCCAAGCGCCGCACCCTCACCCTGAAGGTGCTGCTCGGCATCAACCCCGACCCGTCCAAGGACGGCGCGTTCGACGGCCCCGACAACATCACCGTCTCCCCGTACGGGGGCCTGGTCATCGCCGAGGACGGCGAGGGCGTCCAGCACCTGTTCGGCGCGACCGAGCGCGGGCGCACCTACCCGATCGCGCGCAACGAGCTGAACATCGGCACCGAGGAGGAGCCGGAGTTCAGCGAGTTCACGGGTGTCGTCTTCTCGCCCGACGGACGGACGCTGTACGCCAACATCCAGACCCCGGGCATCATGCTCGCGATCACGGGGCCCTGGAGGCGTCAGCCCCGGGCCCAGTCCGAGAGTCCCCGGGCGCTTCGGTGAGCGCTCGGGGACCGGCAGCACGCAAACCGGACCGGGGATTCGTGGCTCCCGAACGACGCCTCACTCATCGGAGTGGTGCGCGCACCGAGAGGCACGGACATCGAGCCGGCACCTGATCGACCTGGTGAAACGCGGGGAAATCGGCGCCGGATCAAGGGCGTTTTGTGCCCATCTCGGCGGCCGTCCGGCGCTCCACGCCGACAGCTGGTGGTTCTGACGTGGCGTGGCGGGCCCCCGAGGGCCCATACTCCAGGTAATGACAAAGTCAGCCGGATCCCGCCGCTATTTGCCCTCCAGTCCCTTCAACAAACCGGCCACGGCCGCCCCGCCGATTGAGCAGTACGAAGTGGGCGACCGGGTCTCGCACGACCAGTTCGGGCTCGGAAGAGTCATCGCAGTCGAAGGAGACAACGCCGCCGTGCTTGTCGACTTCTCGGGGCGCCAGGGAAGAATCCTGAGCCCATACTCCAAGCTGGCCAAACTCTGAAGACCGTGGCCGCCGGGCCCGCCATCACCTGAATCGGTGGCGGACCCGGCGGTGTCGGTCGCGGCGGCTGTCCCCGTCACAGGGCCTGGGCGGCGGGCTTGACCATGCCCCGCACTGTGCGGGACTTCACGAAGTCGCCCATCGCGGTCATCTCCCATTCGCCGGAGAACTGCTTGATGAGCTTGGCCATCATCACGCCGGTCTGCGGCTCGGCGCCCGTCAGATCGAAGCGGACCAGCTCCTCGCCCGACGCGGCGTCGACCAGCCGGCAGTAGGCCTTGGCGACCTCGGTGAACTTCTGTCCCGAGAAGGAATTGACCGTGAAGACCAGACCCGTCGCATCGGCCGGGATGCGGCCCAGATCCACGACGATCTCCTCGTCGTCACCCGCGCCCTCGCCCGTCAGATTGTCGCCGGAGTGCCTGATCGCGCCGTTCAGGATCGACAGCTTGCCGAAGTAGCAGCTGTCGATGTGGTTGCGGCTGGGCCCATAGGCGATGACGGAGGCGTCGAGGTCGATGTCCTTGCCGCGGAAGGCGGGCTCCCAGCCGAGGCCCATCTTGACCTGGGAGAGCAGGGGGCGGCCACCCTTGACCAGCGAGACCGTCTGGTTCTTCTGCAGGCTGACGCGGCCCTTGTCCAGGTTGATCTTGCCTGCGCCGGGCGCGGGGGCCGGGGGAGCGGCCGGCGGGGGCGGCACGGGTGCGGCGAGACGCGGATCGACGGGCGGCGCGGGTGCGGCCGGTGCGACGGGAGCAGGGGCCGAGGGGGCGGCGGCGGGCTCCTCGTCGACGGAGACGCCGAAGTCCGTGGCGATGCCCGCCAGCCCGTTCGCATAGCCCTGGCCGACCGCACGGGCCTTCCAGGCGCCGTTGCGCCGGTAGATCTCCACGACGACGAGCGCGGTCTCGGCGCCGAGCTGCGGCGGGGTGAAGGTGGCGAGCGCGCTGCCGTCGTCGGCATTGCGAATGGTGGCGGTGGGCTCGATGCCCTGGAAGCTCTGGCCGGCGGCGTCCGGGCTCGCCGTGACGACGATCTTCTCGATGCCGGGCGGGACGGCGGAGGTGTCCACCACGATCGCGTCGGGAGCGGTGCCCCCGCCGGACCGGTAGCTCACGCCGGGGCCCGCCGGCTGGTTGTAGAAGATGAAGTCGTCGTCGGAGCGCACCTTGCCGTCGGCGGTGAGCAGCAGGCTCGATACGTCGAGCCGAACCGGGGCGGCGACGTCCACCACCACGCGGGCGGCGGAGAGAGGGATGTTCGAGCCGGGGGTCATAGCTGTCATGCCAGGGGTAACGAGCGAGGGCGCTTTACCGTTCCCTTACCTTTGGGCCAACTGATGAGCGGGCCGGGTGCGGGCCGCATGCCCGGTGGCGGACGTCAGTACGGCCACTGGGGCGGGTTGGTGGTGAAATGGCCGCCCAGATACGCGTGGTCCGGGTTGTGCGGGTCGAGTTCGCCCTGTTCGGCCACGAGCTTCTCGGCGTACTGCTCGGAGTCGTCCTGCGGTTCGTAGCCCAGCGAGCGCGCCGTCGACAGGTCCCACCACAGGCGGGTGTTGGCGGAGGAGCCGTAGACGACGGTGTGGCCGACGCTCTCGGCGGTGAGTGCCGCGTGGAAGAGGCGGGCGCCGTCGCCGGGGCTCAGCCAGACCGACAGCATCCGTACCGACGTGGGCTCCATGAAGCAGGAGCCGATGCGGACGGAGACGGTCTGGATGCCGTGCAGGTCCCAGTAGAGCTGGGCCAGGTCCTCGCCGAAGCACTTCGACAGACCGTAGAAGGTGTCCGGGCGGCGCGGTGTGTCGATGGGGATCAAGGGGTCGTCCCCTTGCGGGCGCGGGGTGAAGCCGACCGTGTGGTTGGTGGAGGCGAAGACGACGCGCTCCACGCCCACTTCACGGGCAGCCTCGTAGAGGTTGTACGTCCCTTCGATGTTGGCGCGCAGGATCTTCTCGAAGGGGGCCTCCAGGGAAATGCCGGCAAGGTGGATGATCGCGTCAACGCCCCGTACCGCTTCGCGCAGAGCCTCCTTGTCGCCGAGGTCGGCGGTGATCGCGTCCGGCACGCCCTCGATGGGGGTGGCATCGAAGAGCCGGAGTTCGTAGCCGTACGCGGGCAGCAGTCCCCGCATCAGTGTGCCGACGCCGCCGGCGGCGCCGGTGAGCAGGACGGTGCGGGGAGCTGGCATGAATGGTTCTCCTCAAGACGCTCAGGTCCATGGAAGGCGTTCATCATGGACGCGCTGGAAAGTGGTCCGGGCACCGTCAAGTGTGGCGCGGACGGGCCGGCTCCGCCTCTGGGTTGCGGCTTTCCGTCTTGACCTGCCCCGCGAGGCTGCCTTAGCGTGATTGCGTTCAGAAATATGGACGTCGATCAGAATTGTGCACGAGTCTCCGGGCTCGGTGCACGGCCCAGGGAGCGCCAGTGACCTCAGCCCCGCTCGCCGCCCGGCTCACCCGGGTCCAAGGACCGCTGTTCTTCCCCGTCACCGCATACGGACCCGACGGCGCCCTGGACCTCGATGTCTTCCGCGCCCATGTCAGACGCGGCATCGACTCGGGGGCGGCCGCGGTCTTCGCGTGCTGCGGCACGGGCGAGTTCCACGCCCTGACCCCCGAGGAGTTCGGCGACTGCATCGCCGCGGCCGTCGCCGAGACCGCGGGGGAGATTCCGGTCGTCGCCGGCGTGGGCTACGGCACCGCGCTCGCCGTCCGGTTCGCGAAGACCGCCGAGGCCGCGGGCGCGGACGGACTGCTCGCGATGCCGCCCTATCTCGTCGTCGCCGACCAGCGAGGACTGCTGCGGCACTACACCGCGCTCGCCGAAGCCACCTCCCTCGATGTGATCGTCTATCAGCGCGACAACGCAGTCTTCACTCCCGAGACCGTCGTCGAACTCGCCCGGGCCGACGGCATCATCGGCCTCAAGGACGGCTACGGCGACCTCGACCTGATGCAGCGCATCGTCGGCGCCGTCCGCCGCCACATGCCCGACGAGGACTTCCTCTTTTTCAACGGTCTGCCCACCGCCGAACTCACCGGCCTCGCCTACCGCGGCATCGGCATCACCCTGTACTCCTCGGCAGTCTTCGCGTTCGCACCCGACATCGCCCTCGCCTTCTACCGCGCACTGATGACCGGAGACGACAAGACCGCGGGCCGGCTCCTCGACGGCTTCTACGCGCCGCTCGTCGAACTGCGCAGTCTCGGCCGCGGGTACGCCGTCTCCCTCGTCAAGGCGGGCGTACGGCTCGAAGGCCTCGACGTCGGTGACGTACGGCCGCCGCTGAGTGAACCTCTCCCCGCGCACATCACCGCCCTCGCCGACCTCATCGAGCGGGGGCGCGCCCTGCTGGAGGACAGCGCGTGAAGACCTCAGCCTTCCTCTACCCCTGGGACGTCGTCGGTGACCCCGACGCCGCGGCCCGCGTCGCCGGCCTCGGCGTCCAGCAGGTCACCCTCGCCGCCGCCTACCACTCCACGCGCGCACTGACCCCGCGCCACCCCCGGCACCGGATCGTCACCGCGCAGCATGCCGCCGTGCTCTACGAGCCGGAAGAGGAGCGCTGGGCGGGCCGCCAGCTGCGCCCGTACACCGCGGGGAACTGGGCGCCGGGGGACGCCTACGGGGAAGCCGCCGCGGCCCTCGCGGACGCCGGACTCGAGGTCCACACGTGGGTGGTCCTCGCCCACAACTCCCGCCTGGGCGAAGACCATCCGGACACCTCCGTCGTCAACGCCTACGGTGACCGCTACCCCTGGGCGCCGTGCATCGCCCAGCCGCCCGTCCGTGCCCTCCTCGTCGACCTCGCGGCCGAGGCGGCGACCCGGCAGGGTGCCCGCGGCACCGAGCTGGAGTCCTGTGGCTGGTACGGCCTTGCCCACCTGCACGCCCACGACAAGACCGAAGCTGTCGCGCTCGGTGACGCGGCGCAGTATCTGATGTCCCTGTGCTTCTGCGGCTCCTGCCAAGACGGTTACGCAGGGCAGGGCCTGGAACCGGAGCTGCTGGCCGCGGCCGTACGCACCGCGCTCGAACCGGTCTGGGCGGGTGCGGAGCCGGCCGGCGCCGGGATCGAGAAGCTACTCGGCCGCGAACTCGCCGCGGCGACACTGCGGTTCAGGACGCGGACGGCCCGCACGCTCCAGGAGGCCGCCGTCCGTGCGGTGCGGACGGCGGCTCCCGACGGCTTCCGGGTCCTGCTCCACGCCGACCCGGTCGCCCACCACTGCGGCGCCAACGCGGGCGTCGACCCGGCGCACATCCTCTCCGTCGCGGACGGGGTGGTCGTGCCGTGCACGGGCGGCCCCCAGCTGCTGTCCCCCTTCGCGGAGCAGGAGGCGGACGGGGCGGTGCTCGCGGCGAACCTCACGGTCGTGAGCGGGATGGGAGGCAGCCCGGGGACGCTTGAGGAGGACGCGGCGGGTGCGGCGGCTCTGGGGGCGACTGAACTGCGGCTGTACCACGCGGGGTTGGCGTCGGACGCGGACCTGGCAGGGGTGGGGGCCGCGCTGTCGCGGCTGGGGTGAGGGACGGACGGGGGAGACCGAGGCGTGGGCCGCGTTTCTGGGGCAGTTGTCCGACGTACTGCATCTGGACCGGCCCACCGTCGCGCATCCGACCCCGCGCGAGCAGCTGGCTGGTGCCCGCGTGCACAACCCCGATGTCATACGCCCGCGCGACAACCCCCTCGCCCAGGAGGGCGGAGTGGCGGTGCTGCGCGGCAACCTCTGCCCCGACGGCGCGGTCATCAAGCACATCGCCGAAATCCTCATCCGCGTGCAGGTGCCTCAGCGCGGTGAGACGAACCCCGACTCGTACGCCGCGATAACCGCCTGGGTGCGGTCCCTGGCGCCGGTCTTCGCCAGGACCGAGGCCACATGCGTCTTCGCCGTCGCGGGCCCCACGCCCATCCGCCCGGCGATCTCCGCGTTCGTCAGCCCCGTCGCCATCAGGCGCAACACCTCGGCCTCGCGCTCGGTCAGCCGCGCCGCCCACGGCGGGGGAGCGGCGGTGCGGCGGCTGCCGTGCTCGGCGGCCAGTGAGCGCACGGCCGCGGGGAAGAGCAGCGAGTCGCTGCGGGCCACGAGGCGGACCGCCTGGACGAGCTCCTCGGCCGCCGCGCGCTTGAGCAGAAAGCCCGCGGCTCCGGCGCGCAACGCGTCGTACACGTAGGAGTCGTTCTCGAAGGTCGTCACCACCACGATCCGCGGCGGCTCGTCGAGCGTGGCGAGGATCTGCTCGGTGGCCCGGATGCCGTCGATCTCAGGCATCCGCACGTCCATCAGGACCACGTCGGGACGCAGCTCACGCACCACCGGCACCGCCTCCGCACCGGTCGACGCCTCGCCGACCACCTCCAGGTCGGGCTCCGCGTCCAGGATGACGCGCAGCGCCGTGCGGACCATGCGCTCGTCGTCGGCGAGGACGACCCGGATCACACTCACCGCTCACCGCCCAGCGGCAACAGCGCGGACAGCCGCCACACCGCGCCCCGCGCTCCCGCCTGCGCCACTCCGCCCAGCAGCGCGGCCCGCTCGGTGATGCCGCGCACTCCGCGGCCGCCTCCCGGACGGACCACCGGGGTCCTGTCGGGCAGCGGATTCTCCATCGTGATCTCCAACTCCTCGCCGCGCAGGGCGATCCACAGGGTCACCGGGGACGCCCCGGCATGGCGCAGGGCGTTGCTCAGCCCCTCCTGGACGATGCGGTACGCCTCGCGCGAGACCGGCGGGGGGACGGCGGCCAGGTCGCCGTCGGCGGTGAGTGACACGAGGACGCCACTGCGCGCGAGCAGTCCGTCCAGCGTGTCCAGGGTCGGTCCGTCGAGCTGGGTGGTGTGATCGTCGTCGTGGCGCAACAGGCCCAGTACGCAGTCGAGTTCGCCCACCGTGCGGCGGGTGGTCTCCTCGATCGCGGCCAGTGCCTCCCGTACGAAATCCGGATCGCTTTCCAGGACTTTGCGGGCCGCGCCCGCCTGGAGGGTGACGGCGCTCAGCGCGTGGCCCACCGAGTCGTGCAGCTCCCGGGCGAGCCGGTTGCGCTCGGCCAGCTCGGTGGCCCGGCGCTCCGCGGCGGCCAGCCGGTCCGCGGGTGTGGGGCCGAGAAGGACCGGCGCCTGTCGGGCCAGCAGCGCCCCGGCCGCCGCCGCACAGGCCGCGAGCGCGATCAGCATGGCCACTCCGGCAAACGGGAACAGGGCCAGCTGCCAGGCAGGGAAGTGGGGCAACTCGAGCCGCGCCCGCAGCGCCGGGAAGAGCGGCAGCACGATCAGGCTCACCGCGAACGGCGGCAGCGCGAGCGAGGCGCCGCTGATCAGCGCGCCCATGCCCGCATGCAGCGTGAACCAGGCCGAGGCCCGCAGGCGCGCGGCCCGCGAGCGCGCCGGCCCCTCCGCGAACCGCTCGGCGGGCACCGCGCACAGCGCCTTCGCCATGCCGACCGCCAGCGGTCTGGTGAGCGGGAAGAAGAGCGCGGTCACCGCGGCCGTCGGCAGTGCGACGGCGTACGCGCCGAACTGCAGGGCGAGGGAGTCGGAGAACATGCTGTTCGCCCCGACGAGCGGGCCGACGATCACCGTGCCCGCCAGCCAGTACGGCATCAACAGGGCACCGCCCAGGATCAGATGGAGCCAGCGAAGACCGGCCCGCGTCCCGAACAGCGCCCGGGTGGACGCCTTGATCGCTCTCTTCACGCCCCGCGCCGCCGCAGGAACGAGGCGGTCCCGGTGACGACGAGCAGACCGGCGATCATGCCCACAGCGTAGGTCAGGGCCATCAACCCCGATGCCCGTTCCCCTTCTTCGGCGCCCGGCAGCACCGCGGCGATCAGCAGCCAGATGCCCCAGCAGCCCACCGTGCCCGAGCCCAGCCAGGCCATGGCCAGCGGAGTCCTCACCCGCAGCGCGGGGACCGGGCGGAAGGCGAGCAGCAGCGCTCCGGCCACGGCGACGGCCACGAACACGACGTCGATCGCCTCGAGCACGTAGAAGTCGGCCGTACGCTGCTCGATCCGGTTCGCGGCCAGACCGGTCCTCGCACCGCAGGCCCACAGCAGGTGCATCGTGGCCGGGAACAGTGCCAGCACGGCGCCGGCCACGGCGGTCACCTTCAGCGTCCGCCCCGTGGCGGCACGGGGCAGGTCCCACACGACCCCGCGCCACACATGGCCCCAGCGCTCCCGGGCATAGAGCACGAAGAGGGTTCCGAGAGCCACGCCCTGGACGATGAAGCCCGGGTAGACGACCCCGAAGACCCACTCGTCGAGGAAGGGTTTGTCCCCGGCCGGCCGGGGCCGGGCTCCGGTGACGGCGTGGGTCAGCAACTGCACCGGAAAGCCCACCATGATCGGGGCGAGCAGACCGCCGGCGATCCACATGGGTGTGGCAAGCAGCCAGGCGGGGACGCGGCGGCCCCAGGCCTGGGTGAGCAGCAGGGCCAGGACGATGACAGCGCCGTCCATCAGGACGGTGACACTGTTGGCGACGGCCGTCAGGCCACGGTGCTCCAGCAGCACGCTGCCGTCGGGGATGCCGATCCTGCTGCCCGCGATCCAGGCGATCTTGAGCGAGAGATACGGAACGCAGGAAGCGATGGTGACGGTGCGCAGCACCCTGCTCGCACGCGGGGCGCGAGGCGGGACCAAGGCCCCGGAGACGGGAGCGAGTGGTGTCCGTGTCATGCCGACCACGCTCCCGGCACGGCAGGTCCGGCACCTCCTGCGCCGCGACGATTCGCCTCCGCCGTACGGCGGAGAGGGCTCAGCCCGCCAGGGTGAGAAGTACCTCGTCGGTCTGTGCGCCTCTGGCATGCGCGAAGCCCCGGTCCTTGCCGGTGACGGTGAATCCGCACTTCTCGAGAACCCGGATCGAGCGGGCGTTGTCGGCGGCGGCGTGGGCGTGCAGCGGTCGCGTCGGTACGAGTTCGAGCAGCGCGCGCAGTGCGGCGGTGGCGACGCCGCGGCCCCAGTACGCGCGGTCGATGAAGTACGTGACCTCGAGTTCCTCGGGCGGTCCGTACACCGCGGTGTGACCGACGACCACGCCGTCGGCCAGCACGGTCCGCGTGACCGCGTCCGAGGCGCGTATCTGCGCCCAGTGCGCGTCGAAATAAGCCCGGTCGGTGGGGTCCTCGCAGGTGAAGGCGGCGACCCGGTTCGACTCGGGATCGCTCATGTGCCGGAAGAAGTGCGGCAGATCGCTGTCGCGGACCTCACGCAGCGCGATGGACAGTGACATTCAGAGCCTCCGGGTGGCGAGTGTGAGCCGGTCGCGGGCGTCGAAGAGCGCGTCCTTGATCATCTGCTCGTGGCCGGGGGTGAGCCGGGCCACCGGCACCGAGCAGCTGATCGCGTCGCGCGCCGGGGTGCGGTACGGAATCGCGATACCGAAGCAGCGCAGCCCGAGGGTGTTCTCCTCGCGGTCCACCGCGTAGCCCTGCTCGCGGATCAGGTGCAGTTCCTCGATGAGCTTCTCGCGGTCGGTGATGGTGTGCTCGGTCAGCGACGCCAGGGTCTCGGGCAGCATTTTGCGCACCTGCTCGTCGCTGTGGGTGGCGAGCAGCGCCTTGCCCAGCGAGGTGGAGTGGGCGGGCAGCCGGCGGCCGACGCGGGTGAAGGGGCGCAGGTAGTGCTGCGACTGCCGGGTGGCGAGATAGACGACATTGGTGCCGTCGAGCCGGGCGAGGTGGATGGTCTCCGTGGTGTCGTCGGAGAGCCGGTCCAAAGTGGGCCGGGCGGCGGCCACGACCTCGTCGCCGTCGATGTAGGAGGTGCCCACCAGCAGAGCCCGTACGCCGATGCCGTAACGCGTACCGGTCGCGTCCGTCTCCACCCAGCCGAGCTCCACCAGGGTGCGCAGCAGCATGTAGAGGCTGGACTTGGGGTAGCCGACGGCCTCCTGGACCGCGGCGAGCGAGTGCATACCGGGGCGCCCCGCGAAGTACTCGAGCAATTCCACCGTCCGCACCGCGGACTTGACCTGTGCCCCACCGGAATCGGCAGTCGTCATTGCTCCTCGCCCCTTCTTGACCGGGCAGAACGCCCGGAAATAGAGTCCCCATACATTCATCATCAGGAACGCTGTTCAGAATACCGAACAAAAGCCCTGATGGGGGCAGTAGACCGGGAAGGAAGCCGCGGTGGCAGCAGCACCAGTCTGGAGTGTCGACCCCCGAACCGGGAACCCGCGTGAGCAGGTTGCGGTGGAGTCCACGACCGAGGAGATCGACCGCGCGGTCCGCGCCGCACACGCCGCCCGCCCCGCGCTCGCCGACCGGAGTGTACGCGCGCTCCTGCTGCGCACCGCCGCCGACCTCCTGGACGAGGCGCGCGAGCACGTCATCGAGGCCGCCGATGCCGAGACCGCGCTCGGCCCGACCCGCCTCACCGGAGAACTCGCCCGCACCACCGCCCAGTTGCGTGCCTTCGCCGATGTCACCGACGAAGGCGCCTTTCTCGACATCCACATCGACCACGCGGACGGCAGCCGCACGCCGCCGCGGCCGGACCTGCGCCGCTACAAGATCCCCCTCGGCGTCGTCGCCGTCTACGCCGCAAGCAACTTCCCGCTCGCCTTCTCCGTGCCCGGCGGCGACACCGCCAGCGCGCTGGCCGCCGGCTGCCCCGTCGTCGTCAAGGCGCACCCCGACCACCCCGCCACCTCCGAACTGAGCGCGTCCGTCCTGCGCAGGGCCGCCCAGCGCGTGGGCCTGCCCGAGGACGTCGTGGTCCTGGTGCACGGCTTCGAAGCGGGCGTCGAGCTGGTTCGCCACCCCCTGATCACGGCCGCCGGCTTCACCGGATCCGTACGCGGCGGGCGTGCGCTCTTCGACGCCGCGGCCGCCCGGCCCGTGCCCATCCCCTTCCACGGCGAACTCGGCTCCCTCAACCCCGTCGTGGTCACCGAGGCGGCGGCCGACGAGCAGGCGGAGCAGCTCGGCGCCGGGCTCGCGGGATCGATGACCCTGGGGGAGGGCCAGTTCTGCACCAAGCCCGGCCTTGTCCTGGTTCCCGCCGGTGAGGCGGGCGACCGGATGCTGAAGTCCCTGACGGACGCCGTCAGCGAGACCGAGCCCGGCGTGATGCTCGACCACCGGATGCGCGCGGCCTTTGTCGACGGCGTACGGGAGCGGGCGGCACTGCCGCAGGTGGAGGCCCCCATCACTCCCGGTGCGGGCGGCGAGCACACCGTCAGCGCGGGCTTCCTCTCCGTACCGGCCCGGCTGCTGGCCACCGAAGGCCCGCACGACCTGCTGCTCGAAGAGTGCTTCGGACCGGTCACCGTCGTCGCGCGCTACGAGTCCGACGCCGAGATCACCGCGGTCCTCGGCCGCCTGACGGGCAACCTCACCGCCACTGTCCACCTCTCCGACGGTGAGGCCGCAGGCGAGGGTCGCGGAGCCGAGCTGCTCGCCGAACTCACCCCGCTCGCGGGCCGCGTCCTGGTCGGCGGCTGGCCCACCGGCGTCGCCGTCGCCCCCGCCCAGCACCACGGCGGCCCCTACCCGGCCACCACCTCCACTTCCACCTCGGTCGGGGCCACCGCGATCGAGCGCTGGCTGCGCCCGGTCACCTACCAGACGACCCCCCAGGCGCTGCTGCCTACGGAGCTGCGCGACGACAACCCGCTCGGGCTGCCGCGTCGGGTGGACGGCCGCCAGGAGACTCCGCGAAGCTGAGTGCGTGAGCGACCAGATCGAACTGCCCGAACTCCCCTTCCCGCTGCGCCCCTACGGCCCCGATGCCAACTGGTCGTACGAGAAGGGCATGCTGACCGGCTGGGCAGGAGCCCGGCAGGACCGTTTCGTCCCGCCCGCCGGCGATGCGCTGGAACCGGCCTCCGACGCGCCCCGCCTGCTCGGCGCACCGGAGGGCGACTTCCAGCTCATCGCACGGGTCACCGTCGGCTTCGCCGCGGCCTTCGACGCCGGCGTGCTCTATCTGCACGTCGGCGAACGGGAGTGGGCCAAGCTCTGCCTCGAACTCTCCCCGGACAAGCCCACCGTCTGCACGGTCGTCACCCGCGGCCACTCCGACGACGCCAACTCCTTCGAGGTGGACGGCGACAGCGCGTGGCTGCGGATCAGCCGCACCGGCAAGGCTTTCGCCTTCCACGCGTCGACGGACGGCGAGCGCTGGACCTTCGTACGGATCTTCGCCCTGGGCACCGAGGAGCAGGCCGGGGCCGCGCTCGTCGGCTTTCTGGCGCAGTCCCCCGTGGGCGAGGGCTGTGTGGTGACCTTCGACAGGATCGAGTTCCGGCCGGGCTGGCCCGACGGGCTGCGCGACGGATCCTGACCCCTCTCGCGCGGTGACGACGATCTTGCGGCAGGTCAGTCGGCGATGCTGCTGATCGCCAGGACCTTCTCGATGCCGAGATCCTGGTGGACCTCGCGGTCGAGGCGGGTCTGGAGGCGAACGAGGCCCGGGCGGTTCTCGCCGACCAGGACGCTTACGCCGACGACGTACGCGCCGACGAGCGCGAGGCCGCCGAGCTGGGTGCGACCGGTGTGCCGTTCTTCGTTCTGGACCGGCGTTATGGCGTGTCGGGCGGCCGGCCCGCCGAGCTCTTCACCAGGGCGCTGGAACAGGCGTGGCAGGGCCGGGCATCACCCCGGTCGGCGCGGACGCGGCGGTCTGCGACACCGACGGTTCGTGTGAGGTCCCACAGGCCGGAGCCCACGCTTAAGCGCTGCTGAGGGGTGTCCCTCAACGATTTGCGATTGACCTGCCGTTGAGGGCACCGCAGGGTGATCTCATGGAGACCCTGGGTGGCGCCGAGTTCGCGCCGCAGATGACGTATCTGAACACCCCGACCTGCGGCCTGCTTCCGCGCCGGAGCGTCGCGGCGGTGAAGCTGCTCGCGGACGAGCTCGCGGCAGGACGCCCGGGCGGCGCCGGTGAATGGTCGGCGGTGGACGCCGCCCGGCAGTCCTTCGCCCGGCTGAGCGGTGTGGACGAGGGGCGCGTGGCCGTCGGCGGTTCGGTCTCGGTGCACGTCGGGCTGATCGCGTCCTCACTGCACCCCGGCCAGGAAGTCCTCTTCCCGGAGGGGGAGTACGCCTCGGTGATCACGCCCTTCACCGTGCGCGGCGATCTCAAGGTGCGGTACGCCCCGCTGGAGCATCTGGCCGACGCGGTGGGACCGGGCACCTCGATGGTGGCGTTCTCATCGGTGCAGTCCTCGGACGGCCGGATCGCCGACATGCCCGCCATCCGGGCCGCGGCGGCCGCGCACGGGGCACGTACGCTCGTCGACGCCAGCCAGTCGGCGGGCTGGCTGCCGCTGGACGCGGCGGCCTGGGACTTTACTGTCACCGGCGCGTTCAAGTTTCTGCTCTGCCCGCGCGGCGTCTCGTTCCTGACGGTGACCGAACAGTCCCAGCAGACCCTGGTGCCCATCCACGCCGGGACCTACGCCGCCGAGGAACTGTGGGCCAGCACCTACGGGCGGATCGAGGAACTTGCCCACTCGGCCCGACGGTTCGACGAACCGCCCGCATACCTCCCTTACCACGGCGCCAAGGAGTCGCTCGCGCTGCTCGAAGAGACGGGCATCGACGCCGTGCACGCGCATGACACCGCGCTCGCCCTGCGGTTCAGGGAAGGCCTGACGGAACTCGGGCACCGGCCGGTGCCCGGCGATTCGGCGATCGTGGCCGTGCCGGGGCTCGGTGACCGGGTCCCCCATCTCGCCGGCGCGGGAGTGATCGTCGCGGAGCGGGCGGGCAATCTGCGCGCCGCCTTCCATCTCTACAACACGGCCGCCGACGTGGACCGGGTGCTGGACCTGCTGTCCGGCTGAGGCGCGCCAGGGCAGTCCGCCGTCTGCATGCAGAGGTTTTTCTCGACCTTTCCGAGCAGCCGGGTCAGCTCACTGCGCTCGTCGGGGTCGAGCCCGGCGAGCGTGTGCTCCTCCAGGTTCGCCCAGGCCGCCTCGACCGCGGAGTGCAGGTCGCAGCTGTCCTGGGTGGCCTCGACGAGCACCGCGCGCCGGTCACAGGGGTCGGGCCGGCGGCGGACGTGTCCGGCCTGTTCCAGCCGCTGGAGCATCTTGGTCACGGTGGACGGGTCGAGCTCGACGGCCTTGATCAGCTCCGCCTGGCGCACGGCACCCGCGTCCCACAGATGCATCATGACCAGTTCCTGCCCCGGGTAGAGCCCGGCTCCCCGCAGCAGCTTGCCCGCGGCCATGCGATGCAGCCGGGCGACGCGGGAGACGGCAAGGCTGACGGGCCCTCCGAGCGCGGTGCTCGGCAGCGGCTCACTACAGACGGGATCGGCCGCGGTCTCGGGCGTCATCGGGGCCTCCTCGGCGGGTGCGACTGTCTCATGGACAGTGTCTCCGAGAATTTTACCTTGGTCGGCCAATTAATGGTCTACAGTGGCATCCGGCGCCAATGCTTGGCCGACCATATAACTCTCTGGGAGTACTCATGACCACCGCGTTCGACCCCATCGAACTGTCCGGCGCGCAGCTCGCGAACCGCATCGCCATGGCACCGATGACCCGCAGCCGCGCGTACGGCGAAGGCCTCACGGTCACCGAGTCCACCGTCGAGTACTACAGCCAGCGCGCATCGGCGGGACTCATCGTGACCGAGGGCATCCAGCCCTCCGTACTCGGCCAGGGATACCCGAACACTCCGGGCCTGCACACCGACGAGCAGGTGGCCGCCTGGCGCAAGGTCACCGACGCCGTGCACGCGAAGGGCGGCAAGATCTTCGCCCAGATCATGCACGCAGGACGCATCGGCCACCCGGTGCTCTGGCCGGACCGGGAACTGGTCAGTGTTGCTCCCTCGGCCGTCGCCCCCGCCGGGCAGCTGTACACGCAGGAGGGACCCAAGGACTTCATCGCCCCGCGCGAGCTGGGCGCCGACGAAATCCGGGACATCGTCCAGGAGTTCGCCGAAGCGGCCCGTAACGCCGTGGCCGCAGGCTTCGACGGTGTCGAGCTGCACGGCGCCAACGGCTATCTCATCCACCAGTTCCTCGCGCCCAACACCAACCTGCGCACCGACGAGTGGGGCGGCTCCGTGGAGAACCGCATCCGCTTCGCCGTCGAGGTGACCAAGGCCGTGGCCGAGGCGATCGGCCCGGAGCGGACCGGACTGCGCGTCTCTCCCGGCAACGCGTACAACGACATCACCGAGACCGACACCGAGGCGGTCTACGCCGCGCTGATCAACGAGATAGAGCCGCTGGGCATCGGCTATCTGCACATCGTCGAGATGGTCGCCGGCTACCGGGACGTCACGCTGGAGCTGCGCAAGAAGTTCAGCGGCACCCTGATCCTCAACCCGGCGACCGAGGGCCCGACCGATCACGCCGCGCTCGGCCTGATCGAGGACGGAACCGCGGACATCCTCGCCTTCGGTGCGCTGTTCCTGGCCAACCCCGACCTGCCGGTCAGGCTCAAGTCCGAAGGCCCGTACAACGCCCCGGACCCGGCCTCCTTCTTCGGCGGTGACGACAAGGGCTACATCGACTACCCGACGCTGAGCGCGAACTGACCGCGGCAGGGCACGAGGGCGGGGCAGGTCCCATCGGACCGGCCCCGCCCTCTTCGTGTGCTCGGCACCCCGAGTCGTACGCTCAGCGCACCGGTGTGAAGTCCCGCGATCCGATGAAGGAGGGACGCGGCACCGGCGCCGCGAAGGGCTCTTCCGCCGCGTTCTCCACGCTGTTGAAGACGATGAAGACATTGCTGCGCGGATAGGGGGTGATGTTGTCCCCGGAGCCGTGCATGCAGTTGCAGTCGAACCAGGTCGCGGAACCCGCCATGCCGGTGAACAGCCGGATGCCGTGCCGGTCCGCGAGCCGGGTCAGTGCCGAGTCCGACGGCGTGCCCGCGTCCTGCATCTGCAGCGACTTCTTGTAGTTGTCCTTCGGCGTCTCGCCCGCGCAGCCCAGGAACGTCTTGTGCGAGCCGGGCATGATCATCAAGCCGCCGTTGGTGTCACGGTTCTCGGTCAGGGCGATCGAGACCGAGACGGTGCGCATGTTCGGCAGTCCGTCCTCGGCGTGCCAGGTCTCGAAGTCCGAGTGCCAGTAGAAGCCCGAGGCGCCGAAGCCCGGCTTCACATTGATCCGGGACTGGTGGACGTACACGTCGGAACCGAGGATCTGCCGGGCCCGGCCCACCACCCGCTCGTCGCGCACCAGCGAGGCGAACACCTCGCTGAGCTTGTGCACCTCGAAGACCGAGCGTACGTCCTTCGACTTGGGCTCGATGATCGAGCGCTCGTCGGCCCGTACGGCGGGATCGGCGATCAGCCGGTCCAACTCGCTGCGGTACAGGGCGACTTCGTCCTGCGAGATCAGCTCGTCGACGGTCAGGAAGCCGTCCCGTTCAAAGCCCATCAGGTCGGACGGGACGAGCGGCCCCGGCGCGCCGGGGGCGGACCAGACGACCGGGTCCTGGCGCGGGGTCATCACCTCGCCCACGCCACGGGTCGGGTACAGGTCGGCGCGTACAGCGGCGGTGGTCATCTCTCAGCCCTCCTCGGACTCGGTCAGCAGGGGATAGACGCCGTTCTCGTCGTGGTCCTCCCGTCCGGTGACGGGCGGGTTGAAGACGCAGACACAGCGGAAATCGGTCTTGGGACGCATGGTGTGACGCTCATGGCCGTCCAGCAGATACATCGTGCCGGGCTCGATCCAGTGGGTCTCACCGGTCTCGTCGTTGGTGAGCTCGGCCTCGCCCTCCACGCAGAGCACGGCCTCGATGTGGTTCGCGTACCACATCGACGTCTCCGTACCCGCGTACAGCGTGGTCTCGTGGAGCGAGAAACCGACCCTCTCCTTGGCGAGCACGATGCGCTTGCTCTCCCAGGTGCCGGACGCGGCCTTCACATGGCGCTCGGTGTTCTCGATGTCCTTGAACGATCGTACGATCACGGTGAGTTGTTGCCTCTCTCGTACGGGTGTCAGGCGGTCTCGCGCACGGACCGGGCCAGGATGCGAAGGCCCTCGTCGAGTTCGTCGGGCGAGACCGTGAGCGCGGGCAGCAGTTTGACCACTTCGCTCTCCGGGCCCGAGGTCTCCAGCAGCAGCCCGAGCTCGAAGGCGCGGGCGCAGATCGCGGTGGCGCGCGACTTGTCCTCGAACTCCAGGCCCCACACCAGGCCGCGGCCCCTGAAGCTCACCCCGTCCTCGGTGCTCTCGGCCACGATGGCCAGCAGCGCCTGCTCGATCTGCTGGCCGCGCGCCAGGGTCTGCTTCTCCATCTGACCGTCGGCCCAGTAGGTCTCCAGCGCGGCGGCCGCGGTGACGAAGGCGGGGTTGTTGCCGCGGAAGGTGCCGTTGTGCTCGCCCGGTTCCCAGATGTCCAGCTCCGGCTTGAACAGGCAGAGCGACATGGGCAGTCCGTAGCCGCTGATGGACTTCGACAGGGTGACGATGTCCGGAGTGATCCCCGCCTCCTCGAAGGAGAAGAAGCCACCGGTGCGGCCGCAGCCCATCTGGATGTCGTCGACGATCAGGAGCATGTCCTGGCGGTGGCACAGCTCCTGGAGCGCACGCAGCCACTCGGGCCGGGCGACATTGATGCCGCCCTCGCCCTGAACCGTCTCGACGATGACGGCGGCGGGCTTGTTGAGTCCGGAGCCCTGGTCCTCCAGCAGACGCTCGAACCAGAGGAAGTCCGGGACCTGGCCGTCGAAGTAGTTGTCGAACGGCATGGGCGTGCCGTGCACCAGCGGGATGCCGGCGCCGGCCCGCTTGAAGGCGTTGCCGGTGACGGCGAGCGAGCCGAGCGACATGCCGTGGAAGGCGTTGGTGAAGGAGACGACGGACTCGCGTCCCTTCACCTTGCGGGCCAGCTTGAGCGCGGACTCGACCGCGTTGGTGCCGGTCGGGCCGGGGAACATGACCTTGTACGGCAGGTCGCGCGGCCGCAGGACCACGTTCTGGAACGACTCCAGGAAGGCGCGCTTGGCCGAGGTGGCCATGTCCAGGCCGTGGGTGATGCCGTCGCGCTCGATGTAGTCGATCAGCGCGCGTTTCAGGACCGGGTTGTTGTGGCCGTAGTTGAGTGATCCGGCGCCGGCGAAGAAGTCGAGGTAGGTGTGGCCGTCCTCGTCGTGGAGGTAGCTGCCCTGCGCACGGTCGAACACTGCGGGCCAGCCGCGGCAGTAGCTGCGCACCTCGGACTCCAGGGTCTCGAAGACACTCAGGGCGGGCGGGGTGATGGTCACAGCAAGTCTCCAGGTGTGGGGGGTGTCAGGCGGAGAAGGGGCCGATGCGGTACAGGACTTCCGGCTGGTGCGTCCCCTCGGGGAACAGCCCGCCGTCGAAGAGGACTTCGCGGTCAAGGGGCACGTCGTGGCGCTTCGCGTACGAGGTGAACAGCCGGTCGGACGCGGTGTTGTCGGGCGTGACGGTCGTCTCGACCTCCCGCACCCCGCGCTCGCCGGTCACCCTGGCGGTCAGTGCGTCGAGCAGCACTCCGGCCAGTCCCCGGCCGCGGTGCGCGTGGTCGACGGCGACCTGCCAGACGACGAGGGCCTCGGGACGGTCGGGGCGTACATAGCCGGTGACGAAGGCGATGGGCTCGCCGTCGGCTCCGCGCGCCACCAGGGAGGTGGCCGCGAAGTCGCGGCACCACAGCAGATAGCTGTACGAGGAGTTGAGGTCCAGGACCTCGGAGTCGCGGGCGATGCGCCAGATCGCGGCTCCGTCCTCCACTCGTGGGGTGCCGATCTCCGTGAATTCGCTCTGGGGGTTGGCTCGTACAAGGTCTTCTTGTGCGGCGGTCATGTCGAGGAAATTTACCCAGCTAATTTCGAAAATGCATTGAGGGAAGGGGTTGGGTGAAGCGCTCGGCTGTGTTATCGCGCGTGCGCGGGCACCTACGTCGGCCGGTGGTCTTTTCGGCCGATTTGTGCGGCAAATATGGGGCGAATCGAATGGGCTTGTGGAGTCGGTCACATATCTGTAACCACCGTGGAGCCCGTCCGAATTACGGCCTTCGGTCCCGGTGAAACCTTGGTGTTTAGGCTCGCAAATCGGGGGCAGACGAATACGGGAAGCTGCCCGTAATAAATTTAGCATCCCGAATTTCTAATCAACGCCGACTTTGCTGTCCGGAGAAATGCTGTTTCACCGCTGTCCGCACTGCCGTGCCGCGGCGCCCGCGAGCCTCGTACAGTGCCCGTATGAGCGATCACGCGGTGCTGCATGTGAAGGGGCGGGTGCTCGTCGGACCCGATGAGGTGAAGGACGAGCTGTGGGTGGTCGACGGCCGCATCTCGTACGAGCGGCCGCGCGCCGAGGCCGTGACCGTGCGCGGCTGGGCGCTGCCAGGGCTGGTCGACGCACACTGCCATGTCGGGCTCGACCACCATGGCGCCGTGGACGACGCGACCAGCGAGAAGCAGGCGCTCACCGACCGGGACGCGGGCACGCTGCTCATCCGCGACGCCGGATCCGCTGCCGACACCCGCTGGATCGACGACCGGGAGGACCTCCCGAAGATCATCCGGGCGGGCCGACACATCGCACGCACCCGCCGCTACATCCGTAACTTCGCCCACGAGATCGAGCCGGAGGACCTGGTCGCCTATGTCGCCCAGGAGGCCCGCCGCGGCGACGGCTGGGTCAAGCTGGTCGGCGACTGGATCGACCGGGACGCCGGCGACCTGACCGCCTGCTGGCCCCGGGGGGCCGTCGAGGCGGCGATCGCCGAGGCGCACCGGCTCGGCGCCCGGGTGACCGCGCACTGCTTCGCCGAGGACTCGCTGAGGGACCTCGTCGAGGCGGGCATCGACTGCATCGAGCACGCCACCGGGCTGACCGAGGACACCATCCCGCTGTTCGCCGAGCGGGGCGTCGCCATCGTGCCGACCCTCGTCAACATCGCCACGTTCCCTGACCTCGCGGCCGGCGGCGAGTCCAAGTTCCCGAAGTGGTCCGCCCATATGCGGCGCCTGCACGCGAACCGTTACGACACCGTGCGCGCGGCCTACGACGCCGGTATCCCGGTCTTCGTCGGCACGGACGCCGGCGGCTCGCTGGCCCACGGTCTGGTCGCGGCGGAGGTGGCCGAACTGGTGAAGGCGGGCATCCCGCCGGTCCAGGCGCTGTCGGCGACCGCCTGGGGCGCGCGTCAGTGGCTGGGCCGCCCGGTCCTGGAGGAGGGTGCACCGGCGGATCTGGTGGTGTACGAGGAGGACCCGCGGGCGGACGTGAGGGTGCTGGCGGGGCCGCAGCGGGTGGTGCTGAACGGGAGGGTGATCGGCTGAGGGCGGCCGCATGAGGCGCGGGGGCGTCCGGGTTCGTCCGCGGGACCGTCCACCGGGCAGCTACCACCAACGCCCCCTGGCTCAGGGTCACCACGGACCCTGGAAACGGCCGGGTTCGTCCGCGGGACCATCCACCGGGCAGCTACCACCAACGCCCCCTGGCCCAGGGTCACCACGGACCCTGGAAACCTATCCGCCGACCATCGTCAACGCCTGGTCCAGCGCCTGCAGGAAGCGGTTCGTCGTCGCCCGGTCCCTGACCGCCAGCCGCAGCCAGCCCGGCCCCAGGCCCGGGAACGTGTCGCCGCGGCGGGCCGCGAAGCCCAGGGCGCGCAGGCGTACGCGGACCTCGGCGCCGCGGCGGACGTGGGCCAGGACGAACGGGCCCTCGGCCGACGCCACCACCCGTACCTCGTCGAACTCCGCGAGCCCTGCCAGCAGATGCGCCCGCTCCGTCGCGATCAGCTGCGCCGCCTGCGCCGCCTCCTTCAGCGCGGCGGGCTCCATGCACGCCACGGCCGCCGCCAGCGCGGGCGAGGACACCGGCCACAGCGGCTGCGCCCGCTCCAGCGCGGCGATCGTGTCCGGCTCGGCCAGCACATAGCCGATGCGCAGGCCCGCGAGCCCCCAGGTCTTGGTCAGGCTGCGCAGCACCACCAGGCCCGGGACGTCGGTCCGGTCCGCCAGTGCCTCGGGCTCGTCCGGTACCGCGTCCATGAACGCCTCGTCCACCACCAGCAGCCGCCCGGGGCGGGCCAGTTGGGCGATGTCGTCGGCCGGGTGCAGTACGGACGTGGGGTTGGTCGGATTGCCGATGATCACCAGGTCCGCCGCTTCGGGTACGGCCGCCGGATCGAGCCGGAAGCCGTCCTCCTCGCGCAGGAGCAGCCGCGCCACCTCGTGCCCCGCGTCCCGCAGCGCCGCTTCCGGCTCCGTGAACTGCGGGTGCACGACCAGTGGGTGACGTACCTCCAGGGCGCGGGCGAGCAGGACGAACGCCTCCGCCGCCCCCGCCGTCAGCAGCACCCGCTCAACCGGCAGTCCGTGGCGCCGGGCGACCGCCGCCCGTGCGGCCCGGGCGTCCGGATAAGCGGCAAGTCCGGTCAGCGAGTCCGCGATGCGCGCGCGGAGCCAGTCCGGGGGAGTCCCGGTGCGGACGTTGACCGCCAGGTCGATGAGACCGGCGTCCCGTACCTCCGCGTCACCGTGGTGGCGCAGGTCGTGTGCGTCAGTGTGCGTGTGCATGGCTGCCATGGCCGTGGTGGTTGTGGCCCTCGTGGCCGTGTCCGTCGTGGGGGTGGAAGTGCGGCTGCTGGGGACGACCGACCTTGTCCTCGAAGCCCGGCATCGCGACCCGGTAGACGCACGAGTCGCAGTTCATCCGGATGTCGCCGTCGACAGCCTCCCGGTACCGGTCGAGCACGAGGCCGAGCAACTCCTCGGCCGGACCGATCACATCGGCCGGGACGACATCCACTTCCGGGTGCGCCTCCGCCCAGCCCTGCGCCTGCTGACGCACCCGGTCCGGCAGGATCCCGGTGAACAGGAAGTACGGCAGCACCACGATCCGGCGTGCCCCCAGTTTCACGCACCGGTCCAGGCCGCCGGGCACATCGGGCGCGGCGAGCGAGACGAACGCCGTCTCCACGCCCGCGTAACCCCGCCCCTCCCACAGCAGCCTGGCCGCCTTGTGCACCTCGGCGTTGGCGTCCGGATCGGTCGAGCCGCGGCCCACCAGCAGCACCGTCACATCCGCGCGGTCCCCGGGCGTCCGGGGCCCGGAGCCCAGCGCCTCGTCCAGCCGCCGCTCCATGACGCGCAGCAGTGAGGGGTGCGGGCCAAGGGGCCGTCCGTAGGTGTACGAGGTCTCGGGGTGACGCTCCCGCTCGCGGGCCAGCGCGGCCGGGATGTCGCCCTTGGCGTGCCCCGCGGACACCAGCATCAGCGGCACCGCGGCGAAGCGGGTCACTCCCTGCCCGACCAACTCGGCGACGGCCTCGCCGAGGGGCGGCGGGGACAGCTCGATGAAGCCGCCCCCGACGGGGAGTTCGGGATGGCGCCGCCCCAGCTCCCGTACGAAGTCACGGAAGGCCTCGGCCCCGGCTTCGTCTCGGGTGCCGTGACCGGCGATGAGCAGTGCGGGCGGGGTGGTCACGCGTTCTCCTTGATGTGGGGGTGGTACGGCAGAGCATTCCGCGTGGCGACGGCTGCGGCGAGGGTACGGCGGGGACCCGTCCTCGGACCATGCGATTTCATGGCGTGCTTCATTGCCTGCTTCATGGCGTGCGTGATCATGACTGCCAGCGGTAGCCCCGGGGGGTCACCATGCGGCCCGCGACCTCTCGTGTCGCCGTGTTGCCGACCGTCACGACGGTCATCATGTCCACCGTCGCCGGATCCAGTCCGGCCAGAGTGGTGACGCGGCTGGATTCGTCCGGCCGGGACGCGTTGCGTACGACACCTGTCGGTGTGTCCGGATCGCGGTGCTCCGCGAGGATCGACAGCGCCTTCGAAAGCTGCCAGTCACGCCCGCGGCTGCGGGGGTTGTAGAAGGTCACGACGATGTCCGCCTCCGCCGCCGCCCGCACCCGGCGCTCGATGACCTCCCACGGAGTGTGCAGATCCGAGAGGCTGATCGAGACATGGTCGTGCCCGAGTGGCGCGCCCAGGACCGCGGCGGCGGCCAGCGCCGCGGTCACCCCCGGCACGCCCACCACGTCGATGTCGTCGGACGCCTCCGTGAGCGCCGGCGAAGCCATCGCGTACACGCCCGCGTCGCCGCTGCCGATCAGCGCGACCGCATGACCGGCGCGGGCTTCGCTGACAGCCCTGCGGGCCCGCTCCTCCTCGGCGCCCAGGCCGGATTCCACGATCCGGGTGCCGGGCCTGAGCAGATCGCGGATCTGGGCGACGTACTGATCGAGCCCGACGAGGACGGAGGCGCGGCGCAGCTCCTGCGTGGCGCGCGGGGCGAGCAGGTCACGGGCCCCGGGGCCGAGCCCCACCACGGCGAGGCGGCCTCGGGGAGCCCGGCGTACGACGGCGCAGGTGGCCATCGCGGCCCGGACCCCGGTGCCGGGAAGGGGCCGGGACTTCCGCTTCGGGACGAGGAGTTCACCGCCCTCCGCGAGCGCGGCGGCCTCCGCGACGGACGGGGTGCCCACGGCGGCGAGCGGTGCGTCGGACGGGTTGGGCACGCTGATCGAGGCGAGCCGGCCGGGGGCGTACGTCACCAGCGGTACGCCGAGACGCCGCGCGGCCCCGACGATCCCCGGCTCGTCCGCCTTCGCGTCGACGGTCGCGAGCGCACGGACGCTCAGCGCCGAGAGTCCCGCCTCGCGCAGGGTCTCCTCGATCAGGCCGAGGACCTCGTCGAGGGGAGCGCCCTTGGAGGCCCCGACCCCGACGACGAGTGACGGCGGCCGCACCACGGCCTCCCGCACGCCCGGTTCGAGGACCCGGTCCGTCACCCGGAGAACCGCGTCGCCGACGGCGCCCACGTTGCCGGGCAGCGGCGGCAGCGGCCACACGGCGTCGGCCCGCAGGGCCACCGGTTCGCCGTCCAGCACGGCACGTGTCACGGACGCGATCGCGCCCTCGACCGGCCATCCCAGGGTGTCCAGACCCGGGACGCCGGCCGCGTCCGTCGCCGTCGTCACCACGGGGGCGCACCCGAGAGCATCGGCGACCTGCGCCGCCAGCTCGTTCGCGCCGCCGCCGTGGCCGCCGAGCAGGGACACGGCGTGCCGCAGCCCCTCGTCCACGCACACCACGCCGGGGTCGGCGGACTTGCCCGTGAGCAGCGGGGCGACCAGCCGCACGACCGCGCCCGTCGCGAGGAAACACACCAGCTGATCGCACTCGGCGAACGCCAGCTCCACCGACCGGCCCACCGGACCTTCGTACACACGGACACGGTCCGGCCAGGCCGCGACCAGCCGGTCGCGGGCGGCGGCACCGGCCGCCGTCGCGGAGATCAGGCCGATCACTGAGCCGCTCCCTGTGCGCGAAGTGCCTTGCGGGCCGCCGGATCCGCCTTCCGGAAGCCATGGAAGTGCCCCGGGTGGTAGAGATGCGAACGCGTCCCCGAAGCCGCCAGTGCGGGCCCGACGAGGAACAGCGTGTGCTTCCACAGCTTGTGCTCCTTGACGGTCTCCTCCAGCGTGCCGATCGTGCAGCGCAGGATCAGCTCCTGGGGCCAGGTCGCCTGATACGCGACGACCACCGGCGTACTCGCCGGATAGCCGCCCTCCAGCAGTTCCTGCGTCAACTGGCCGGATCGCGCCGCCGACAGGAACAGCGCCATCGTCGTGCCGTGCCGCGCGAACTCCCGTACCTCCTCGCCCGGCGGCATCGGCGTCTTGCCACCACCCAGCCGGGTGAGGATCACCGACTGCGCGACCTCCGGGACCGTCAGCTCGCGCTGTGCGATCGCGGCGACCGCCGAGAACGACGAGACACCCGGCACGATCTCGACCGCGAGCCCCAGCTCCACGCAGCGGTCGAGCTGCTCCTGCGTGCCGCCCCACAGGGCGGGGTCGCCGGAATGGATACGAGCGACCCTCAAGTCCCCCTCCTGCGCCCGCTCGTACACCGCGACGACGTCCTCCAGCGACATCGCCGCCGAGTCGAGGATCTCGGCCCCCTCGCGCGCGTGGTCGAGGACGTCCGCCTGCACCAGGCTCGCCGCCCAGATGACGATGTCCGCATCGGCGATGGCCCGCGCGGCACGGAACGTCAGCAGATCGGCGGCGCCCGGGCCGGCGCCGACGAAGGTCACCTTCCCGCGGGTGTCGGCATCGGCCATGAGCGGTGGTCCTCTCGTGTCATTCGGGTGGTTCCACGGAGCCCCGGCGCTGGAAGCGGCCGGGGAGGAGGTGTTCGGGATGCCCCTGGTGGCGGTGGTCGGCCTGTCGGAGTGACGGGCTCACAACTTGCCCCCACGGCCGCCGTCGCGCGGCGCCGGCGCGATCAGCGTCGACAGATACGGCAACGGGCCCTCGGCCAGCTCGGCGGCCGGCCGGATCGACTCCTGCGGCAGCCCGAGCGCCGAGCCCCACACCGCGCCCTCGGTACGTCCCGTCTCCCGCAACGCGGTCGCCACCTCGGCGGCCAGCCGCCCGAACTTGTACGCCACCACGGTCCCGGGCCCCTCCAGGGCGCCCTTGAGCACGGCCGCCCCGGCCGTCACCGGCACCAGGGTCAGCGGCTCGGTGCCCTCGGTGAGGACCGCGCCGCTGCGGGCCGCCAGATCCTGCATCGCGGTGATACCCGGCACGGTCTCCACGGCCGTCCCCGGGACCAGTTCGCCGATCGTCTGCGCGAGATACGTGAACGTGGAGTACACGTTCGGGTCGCCGATCGTCGCGAAGGACACGACGTCGTGAGCGCGCAGGAGTTCGGCGACACGCTCACCGGCCGCGTCCCACGCGGCATCACGACGGGCCCGGGCGGTCCGCTCGTTGAGCGCGAACACGATCCGCATGACCTTCTGGGCAACGACATAGTGCAGGACGGTCGCCTCGGCGCGGCCCCGCTCCAGCGTGTCCATCACCGGTACGACGACGACATCGGCCTCCTGGAGCGCGCGCACCCCCTTCACGGTCACCAGCTCCGGGTCGCCCGGCCCCACCCCGACACCGATCAGCCTGCTCATCGCGCACACCCCTCAACGAATCGGCGGGCGACACCGGGCGCGGAGGCCCAGTGCGTATGCAGATAGCTCGCATGCACGCCCCGCTGCACGAACCCCTCCAGGCGGCGCTCGGGCCGGTGCATGCCCCAGGCGGGTTCGGGTCCGGCGGCGGGCTCGATGACGGTCCGGTGGAACTCGTGCCCGCGCAGCCGCGTCCCCGCTGCGGCAAGGACACTGTCGCCGACGGCAACCGCCTCGCGGTAGCCCAGCGTGAGCCGTTCACTCATCCGCGCATCGGCGTCCAGCACCCCGCACATCGGCTGCCCGTCCAGAGAGCGGGCGAGATACAGCAGTCCCGCACACTCGGCGGCGACGGGCGCGCCAAAGAGCGCGAGCTCGGCGACCGCCTTGCGGAGGGGTTGGTTGGCGGACAGCTCGGGGGCGTACACCTCCGGGAATCCGCCGCCGATGACGAGACCGGCGGTGTTGTCGGGGAGTTGCTCGTCCCGGAGCGGATCGAAGGGGACGACGTCGGCGCCGGCGGCGGTGAGGAGTTCGGCGTGCTCGGCGTAGGAGAACGTGAAGGCGGGCCCGCCGGCGACGGCGACGAGGGGGCGCCCGCGGCGCTGTTCCCGGGTGGGGACCGGCTCGCCGCAGGCCGTCACCGCGTCCCACGCCACCGCCCCCAGCCCCGGAGCCGACCGTGCCAACTCAAGCAACCCCTCCAAGTCACAGCCCCGCCGGACCTGTTCGGCCATCGCCGCCACCGCGTCCACCGCGTCCACCCGCCGCTCGGCGACCGGCACCAGGCCCAGATGGCGCGACGGTGTCGACACGGAGGGAGCCCGGCGCAGCACCCCCAGCACCGGCACCCCCGACTCCGCCAGCGCATCCCTCAGCAGCTCCTCGTGCCGGTCGGAGGCGACCTTGTTGAGGATCACGCCCCCGATCCGCACCTGCGGGTCCCAGGACGCGAAACCGTGCACCAGCGCCGCCACCGACCGCGACTGCGACGACGCGTCGACCACCAGCACCACCGGCGCCCGCAGCAGCTTCGCCACCTGGGCCGTCGAGGCCAGTTCACCCGCGCCCGCCGCGCCGTCGTACAGCCCCATCACGCCCTCGACCACAGCCACGTCGCACCCCGCGGCGCCGTGCGCGAACAGCGGTGCCATCAGGTCCGTACCGCACATGTACGCGTCGAGATTGCGTCCCGGGCGTCCTGTCGCGAGCGAGTGGTAGCCGGGGTCGATGTAGTCGGGGCCGACCTTGTGCGGGGACACGGTCAGGCCCGTCGCGGCGAAGGCCGCCATCAGGCCCGTGGCGACGGTGGTCTTGCCGCTGCCCGACGACGGCGCGGCGATGACGAGACGTGCTACCACTCGATGCCCCGCTGCCCCTTCTGACCCGCGTCCATCGGGTGCTTGACCTTGGACATGTCGGTGACGAGGTCGGCGAAGTCGAGGAGTTCGGCCGGTGCGTTGCGGCCGGTGATCACGACATGCTGGGTGCCTGGGCGGTCGCGCAGCACCTGGACCACCTCGGCGGGGTCCACCCAGCCCCAGTGCATCGGATACGCGAACTCGTCCAGGACGTAGAACTTGTACGACTCGGCCGCCAGGCCGCGCTTGACCTGCTCCCAGCCCTCGCGCGCTTTCTCCTCGTTCGACAGTTCGCCGTCCGCGGGGGCACGCTGGATCCAGGACCAGCCCTCGCCCATCTTGTGCCAGTCGACCTTGCCGCCCTCGCCGCTCGCGCCGAGCACCCTCAGGGCGTTCTCCTCGCCGACCTTCCACTTCGCGGACTTGACGAACTGGAACACCCCGACCGGCCAGCCCTGGTTCCAGGCGCGCAGCGCCATCCCGAAGGCGGCCGTCGACTTCCCCTTGCCGACGCCCGTGTGCACCATCACCAGCGGCCGGTTGCGGCGCTGGCGGGTGGTGAGCCCGTCCTGGGGAACGACGGTCGGCTGTCCCTGCGGCATTAAGCGGCCCTCCTGGTTGCGGTGACGTCCCTGACGATTCCGGCGATGCTGTCGGCGCGCAGCTCGTCCAGGGTGACGGCTGTGCCGCCGAGATCGCGGGCGAGTTCCCCCGCGAGCCCGAGGCGCACCGGCCCCGACTCGCAGTCCACGACGACCGAGGCGGTTTTCTCGGCGGCGTGCAGCCGCGCGGACCGCGAGGCGAGCGCGAGTGGATCGACGCCGCCCGTCGCGCGGCCGTCCGTCACCACGACCAGCAGCGGCCGTCGCGCCGGATCGCGCAGACGCTCCACGCGCAGTACGTCGTGCGCCCGCAGCAGACCGGCCGCCAGCGGCGTCCGGCCGCCCGTGGGCAGCCGTTCGAGCCGGGCCGCGGCCGCGTCCACCGACGAGGTCGGCGGCAGTGCCACCTCCGCGTCCTTGCCACGGAAGGTGATCAGCCCGACCTTGTCGCGCCGCTGATACGCATCGAGCAGCAGCGAGAGAACCGCTCCCTTGACCGCGCTCATCCGCTGCCGGGCCGCCATCGAACCCGAGGCGTCCACCAGGAACAGCACGAGGTTCCCCTCCCGCCCCTCCCGCGTTGCCTGCCGCAGGTCGTCACGCCGGACCACCAGACCGCGGCCGCTGCGCCCGCGTGCCCGCTGGTGGGGGGCGGCCGCCTGGACGGTCGCCGCCAAGTGCAGCTTGGTGAGCGCCCCTCGGGGCCGCCGGGCTCCCGTCGTCCGCCCGTGCTCGGTCCGCGCCCGGGACCTGCGCCCCGCCGCGCCCTCGCCGAGCCCGGGCACGCTGAGCACCTTCGTACGGAAAGGCTCCGCGGCCCTTACGGCCTGCTGCTCACCGCCGCCCGCGGCCTGCGGCCGACCGCCCTCGGCCTCCTGCGGCTCGGCGGGCGTGTCACCCCGGCCCGCATCGCCCTGGCCCGCGTCGCCCTGCGGGGGCGTGCCGGGACCGTCCTTCGGTGGCTGCCCACCGCCCCCGCCCGGCCCGTCCGGGCCGGGGTCGGGATCGTCGTCGCCGAACTCCTCCAGCGTCTCGTCGAGCTTGTCCTCGTCAAGACCGGGCGCGTCGAAGGGATTGCGCCGCCGCCGGTGGGGGAGCGCCAGCAGGGCGGCCTGGCGCACGTCCTCGGCCAGTACGTCGCTCCGCCCCGCCCACGCGGCCAGTGCCGTGGCCGTCCGCGCCATCACAATGTCCGCGCGCATGCCGTCCACTTCGAAGGCGGCGCAGGTCGCGGCGATCTGCCGCAGTGCGCCGTCGCCGAGCCGCACTTGCGGCAGCAGCGCCCGCGCGGCCACGATCCTCGCCCGCAGAGCCGCCTCGTCGTCTGCCCAGCGCCCGGCGAAGCCGCCGGGATCGTCGTCGTACGCGAGGCGGCGGCGCACCACCTCGACCCGCTGGTCGGGCTCGCGGGAGGCCGCGACCTCGACGGTGAGCCCGAACCGGTCCAGCAACTGCGGCCGCAGCTCCCCCTCTTCGGGGTTCATTGTCCCCACCAGCAGGAAACGCGCCGCATGCCGTACCGAGACGCCTTCACGCTCGACGTACGAGGCGCCCATGGCGGCCGCGTCGAGAAGCAGGTCCACCAAGTGGTCGTGGAGCAGGTTCACTTCGTCGACGTACAGGATCCCGCGGTGCGCGTCGGCGAGCAGACCCGGCTCGAAGGCCTTCACACCCTCGGCGAGCGCCCGCTCGATGTCGAGCGCGCCCACGAGCCGGTCCTCGGAGGCGCCGACGGGCAGCTCGACCATCCGCGCGGGGCGCGCCGTGCCGCCGCCCGCCTCGTGAGGACCATCGGGACACGCCGGGTCGGGCGCGGCCGGGTCGCAGGAGAACCGGCACCCGGGGACGACGGGGACCTGCGGTATCAACGCGGAAAGGGCGCGTACGGCGGTCGACTTGGCGGTCCCCTTCTCACCGCGCACGAGCACACCGCCGACGGCGGGCGACACGGCGTTCAGCAGCAGCGCGAGCCGCAGGTCGTCCTGCCCGACGATGGCGGTGAAGGGATAGGGGGTGCTCATGCGGTCGACTCCTCGATGTGGTTCGGGCGGTGGACAGAAAAGACCTTCACGTGTCCCCCTCCAGCTCGCCCTCGAGCTCCAGGTACATCGTCCGCAACCGCTCCAGCGTCCCTTCGTCGGGCTCAGCCCACAGCCCCCGCTCCGCCGCCTCCAGCAGTCTCTCCGTGATCCCGCGCAGCGCCCATGGATTGGACTTCTCCATGAACTCCCGGTTCTCCGGATCGAAGACGTACTCCGCCGACAACTTCTCGTACATCCAGTCGTCGACGACACCCGCTGTCGCGTCGTACCCGAACAGATAGTCCACGGTCGCGGCCATCTCGAACGCGCCCTTGTATCCGTGCCGCCGCATCGCCGCCATCCAGCGCGGGTTGACCACCCGCGCCCGGAACACGCGGTGGGTCTCCTCGCCCAGGGTGCGCGTCCTGATCTGGTCGGGGACCGCCGAGTCGCCCACGTACGCCTCGGGCGATTGGCCTGTCAGATGGCGCACCATGGCGACCATCCCGCCGTGGTACTGGAAGTAGTCGTCCGCGTCGACGAGATCGTGCTCCCGCGTGTCCACGTTCTTCGCGGCGACCGCGATCCTGCGGAAGGCCGTCTCCATGTCCCCGCGCGCCGCACGCCCGTTCAGACCGCGTCCGTACGCGTATCCGCCCCACACCGCGTACACCTCCGCGAGGTCCGCGTCCAAGCGCCAGTTCCGTGCGTCGATCAGCGGCAGCAGGCCCGCTCCATAGGCACCCGGCTTGGAGCCGAAGATCCGCGCGGTGGCCCGCCGCCGGTCGCCGTGCAGGGCCGTGTCCTCGTCCGTGTGCGCCCGTACGTAGTTGGACTCGGCGGGTTCGTCGAGCTCGGCCACCGCCCGTACGGCGTCGTCGATCAGCCCCACCACATGCGGGAAGGCGTCCCGGAAGAATCCGGAGATGCGGACCGTCACATCGATGCGCGGCCGCGCGAGCTCCCGCAGGGGCACCACCTCGAAGCCGGTCACGCGCCGGGACGCGTCGTCCCAGACCGGACGGCAGCCGAGCAGGGCCAGGATCTCGGCGATGTCGTCGCCCTGGGTACGCATCGCCGAGGTGCCCCACACCGTCAGGCCCACCGACTTCGGGTAGGCGCCGGTGTCGGTCAGACAGCGCGCCACCAGCGAGTCGGCGAGCGCCTGGCCGACCTCCCAGGACAGCCGGGACGGGATCGCCTTGGGGTCGACGGAGTAGAAGTTGCGGCCGGTCGGCAGGACGTTGACCAGGCCGCGCGTCGGTGAGCCGGAGGGCCCGGCGGGCACATGGCCTCCGTTCAGCGCCCGCAGGATATTGCTGATCTCGTCGGTCGTACGGACCAGGCGCGGCACGACCTCCTCGCAGGCGAAGCCCAGCACGGCTACGGCCGCGGGGAGTTCGGTGCCGAGCGTGTCGTGCACCAGAGCCGCACAGTGCGCCGTGGCCCAGCCGCGCTCCTCCATGCCCTCGGCGAGCCGCCGGCACAGCTGCTCCAGCAGATCGATCGCGTCGGCGCCGGTCCGGGCCGGCCCCTCGGCCAGCGCGGTCAGCTCCGCCGGGACCTTCACGGGCGCGCCCGGCTCGGCGAGCAGATCCTTCTCGGTGAGCCCGAAGTGCTCGGCGAGCGCGGCCCTCAGCCCCGGCAGCGCGTCGGCCTGCCCGCCCCACACCTGGGAGGCACGCAGCACGGCCAGGACGAGGTTGACCCGGGCCTGCGCCGTTGGGCCGCCGCCCAGGATGTGCAGGCCGTCCCTGATCTGGACGTCCTTGATCTCGCAGAGGTAGCCGTCGATGTGCATGACGAACTCGTCGAAGTCGCCGTCGTCCGGCTGTTCGTCGACGTGCAGGTCGTGGTGGAGTTCGGCGGCCTTCACGAGTGTCCAGATCTGAGCCCGTACCGCCGGGGCCTTCGCCGGATCGAGATCGGACACGAGAGCGTACTCGTCGAGGAGCTGTTCGAGCTTTGCCAGATCGCCGTAGGTGTCCGCGCGCGCCATCGGCGGCACGAGATGGTCCACAACGGTGGC